>NZ_JBNPVS010000038.1:0-105495 GCF_050434225.1 Paraburkholderia sp. GAS32
CGGGCGCGGCATGACCGCGCGGCTGGTCGCGTTGCTGCCGGTCGGGGTGCCCGCGCTCACGCTGGGTTTCGGTTACATCGCCATCTTCAGCGGCGACACGCTGCCCTGGCTCGGATCGTTGCCGTTGCTGATTGCCGCCCATACGGTGCTGACCTTGCCCTACCTCACGCAAACGCTGCTTAGCGACTTGCGCCACCTCGGCATCGCGCGCCTCGAAGCGTGTGCTGCGACGCTTGGCGCCACGCCGCTTCGGCAGTTCTTCACGATCGTTTTGCCCAACCTCCGGCAGAGCCTGTTCTCGGGACTCGTCATGGTGGCCGCACTGTCGATCGGGGAATTTCAGGTGTCCAACCTGATCGCCGGCTTTCGCTACCGGAACTATCCGGTCGTGCTGTTGCAGGCGTTTTACGGCGCGACCGGCATGGCGTGTGCCGCCACCGTGGTCCTGCTTTGCCTCGCGGTGATCGCGACCCTGGTATCGATCAACACTGTTCAACGACTGAAGTAAAACGATGAGCCTCCAGTTCGACAACGTGAGCTTTACTTATCCCGGCGCGCAACACGGTATCGAAGCCGTCACGCTGTCGGTCACGCCGGGCGAACTGCTCGCCGTGATGGGCCGCAGCGGTTCCGGCAAGTCGACGATCCTGCGGCTGACTGCGGGTCTGCTGGACGGCTATCGAGGACGGATCGCGATCGACGGGCGCGACGTGGCGGGTGTTCCGGTGTGGCGCCGCGAGGTCGGCATGGTGTTCCAACAATACGCACTTTTTCCGCATCTGAACGTGCTGGACAACGTGGCCTACGGGCTGCGGATGCGCGGCATCGATGCCGCGAAACGCCGGGCTCGCGCGCTCGACATGCTCGAACGGGTCGGTCTTGCCGAGCATGCCGGGCGGCGTACGACCTTGCTGTCGGGCGGGCAACAGCAACGCGTCGCGCTGGCTCGCGCGCTGGCGTTCGAGCCGAAGGTGCTGCTGCTCGACGAACCGCTTGCCGCGCTCGACGCAGGCATTCGTCAGCAGCTACGCGACGAGATTCGCACGCTGCAGCGCGCATGCGGCGCCACTACCCTGCTGGTCACGCACGATCAGGACGAAGCGTTGAGTCTTGCGGACCGCGTGGCCGTGGTCGACGGCGGGCGTGTCTTGCAGGTGGATACGCCTGAACGTCTCTACGAGCAGCCGGTATCGACCCAGGTCGCGCGCTTCGTCGGTCATTCGAGCGTGATGCCGGGGCGCGTGATTGCGAACGGCACGGTCGACGTTTCCTTTGCGCTGCTGTCCGCCGATACCCGTGCTTTCCGCCCTGGCGATCAGGTGGAGGTCCTGCTTCGTCCCGAGCACGTGCAGCCCGATCCGCCGGCGAACGCGGTTAACCGGCTCGCCGGTCGCCGCGCCGAGGTGCGCTACTTCGGGGCGACGTGCCGCTATGACTTCGTTCCGGATTCCACGCAAAAACCGCTTCTGTGCGAAGGACGCCGTCTTGCCGAACACGCCATCGCCATCGACCCCGAACACTTGCGCGTGCTGCCCGCGCCGACCGGTCAATTTTGCTAATTCACCTTGTTTGACGGAGAACCAGAATGTTTGCAGGGCTTAGTCTTTTGTCGCGAGTCCGCCGTATCGCCGGAGTCGTTTGTGCATTGTCGATACTGACCGCCGCGTCTGGCGCACATGCCGCGCCGGCCGCGCCGCTTTACCCCGGAGAAGACGCGTTGTACGCGAAGGCCGCGGATGAAGGACTCGTCGTGTCGTTCGACACCGGTCCCGAATGGGCCAACTGGAAGGCGCTGTTCGCCGAGTTCAGAAAGCGCTATCCGAAGGTCGAGATTACGTACAACGATATCGGCTCGGCCGCGACGGTGGTGGCGCTCGACAAGTCGCGCCGACGTCCGCAGGCCGACACTGCGTACTACTTTGCAGCCTCCGCACTGGACGCCGTCAACAAGGACGTGGTGGCGCCGTTCAAGCCGCTCAATTTCGACAAGCTGCCGCCGGTGTTTCGCGAGCGCGACGGCCGCTGGTTTACGGTCCATTCGCTGAACATCGCCCTGCTGGTCAACCGGAAACTGATCAAGGACGTCCCGCAGGGTTGGGCCGATCTGCTCAAGCCCGAGTACCGTAACTCGGTGGTCTATCTGGATCCGCGTTCGACCGGACAGGGACAGGTCGCGGTCTTCGCTGCGGCTTATGCGTTCGGCGGCAGCGTCGACAATCCGAAGCCGGGTGCCGACTTTTTCGGCAAGTTGCGCGAAGCGGGCAACGTGATGCGCGTCGAAGGCACCACTCCGTACGCGAAGTTCGTCAAGGGCGAGATTCCGATCCTGATCGGCTACGAAAACGACGGCCTCAAGGCGAAGTACGCCGACGGCATGGGCGACGCCGTCGAGGTCGTGATCCCGAAGGAAGCGACGGTGTCCGCACCGTACGCCATCAGCCTCGTGAAGGACGGCCCGAATCCGAACGCGGCGCGTCTGTGGTTGAACCTGGTTATGAGCGACGTCGGCCAGGCGCTGTTCGCGCAAGGCTACGTGCGTCCCGCGGTGCCTGACGTGCAGCTCTCGGCGGACATCCGCGCGAAGATGCCCGACGTGCCGCAGATGCATCCGCTCGACGTGGTCAAGGCCGCGGCGAAGAAAGCGGAAGTCGACCAGTTGTGGGCGCAGGCAGCGCTCGCGAAATAAGGGGCGGCAGATGGGAACTTCCTCGATGAACGAAGGGCTCGCGCGGCGTTTCGGCGCGGTTCCGGCGGGCCTCCTTCTCGCCCTGTTCTTTGCGCTGCCGCTCGGCGCATTGCTGGTTTCGGCGGCTGAGGGGAACGGCGAGGCCTTCGTGCGCCTCGCTCATGATCCGCTGGTGGTCAGTGCGCTCGGTCACTCGCTCGCGCTGGCGCTCGCCGCCGGCACCGTGTCGCTGGCGGTGGGGCTGCCGCTTGCGATGGTGCTGGCCGGACAGCCGCCGCAGCGGCGCGGCTGGTTGCTCGCGTTGCTCGGCGTGCCGTTGGCGTTTTCCGGCCTGGTGATTGCGTACGGGTTCATTCTCACCTTCGGCCGCGCCGGCTTCGTGACGAGCGTCCTCGCCCGCCTCGGCGCCGACCCGGCCACGGTCGGGGCGCTGATCTATACGACCGCGGGTCTGGTCGCGGCCTACGCGTACTACCTGATTCCACGCGTGGCGCTGATGCTCTATCCGGCGATTGCCAACCTGGACCGCCGTCCGATCGAGGCCGCGCTGACACTGGGCGCGTCACCTCTGCGAGCGCTCTTTGACGTGGCGTTGCGGGAACTGTGGCCATCGGTCGCCGCGGCCTGGTGTCTCGTCACATCGATTGCACTGGGAACCTACGGTACCGCACTCGCGCTCGCCGGGACGCAGATCAATATCGTGCCGCTACTGATGTACCTGAAACTTTCAGACGGACAGACGGATTTTCCGCAGGCAGCCGCGCTTTCGCTGGTGTTGATGGCGGTCTGTACGTGCGTTCTGGCACTAGGAGAATGCCTTGCACGGCAACGACGACACTGAATGGTCCAACGCAGCGTACCTGGCGCTGCAGAGATTGGCAGTTCACCAGACGGGGCCAATGCGGCATGCGATGCCGGTCGGATTGATCGGTCCTAGGGAGGCCACACTGGAACAACTGCAGGCGGCGAGAAACCTGAGCTACGCGTTAGCGGGCACCGGCATGACGATTCTCTGCGGCGGCAAAGGCGGGGTGATGGAAGCGGCCGCGTTCGGCGCAAAACGCGCGGGCGGCATCGTGATCGGCCTGCTGCCCGAGGACGATGCGAACGAGGCTAACCCGTTTCTTACGGTGGCGCTGCCAACCGGATTGGGCATCACAAGAAATGCGTTGATTGCGCGCGCTTCGCTCTGCCTCATCGCGATAGGAGGCGGGTTGGGCACGTTGTCGGAGATGGCGCTTGGCCTGCAGTGGAACAAGCCCGTCTTCACGCTGCTAGGTGCACCTTTGGTACGGGGGGCCGAGGTGTTCGACGATGTTGATACGCTCGTCGTCAGCGTGGCGAACTGGCTTGTAACCGCGAGACAGACGCAAACAGCCAAAGAGTGAAACGGAATGCGGGCGCGAGTCACCGACTCGCGTCCGAGGCTCTGATGTAACAGGTATTCAAATCAGTTTAATCACTTCTCTCTAATAAATAGGCATCCTTATCATGATGAAAAAAACCGCCGTGACATTGCTCGCGATGAGCAGCCTGTCGCTCACCGCACACGCACAGAGCAGCGTGACCCTGTACGGGATTGTCGACGCAGGTCTTGGCTATACGAGCGGCCAACGCGTCTTGCAGATCAAGGGCGCGGCAGGCAAGCCGGCCGTCTACAGTAACGGATCGAGCTATGGGTTTGCGAGCGGCACCTGGTCAGGCGATCGCTGGGGGCTGAAGGGCAACGAAGACCTGGGTGACGGCCTGTCGGCGGTGTTCCAGTTGGAGAACGGCTTTAACATCGGTACGGGGCAGCTCGGTCAGGGCGGCCGCGAGTTCGGTCGTCAGGCATGGATGGGATTGTCGAGCACGAAACTCGGCAAGCTCACGCTGGGTCGCCAGTACGATCCGATCGTCGACTTCGTCGGCAGCATCAGCGCGGGGACCTTTCTGACGGGCATGGGCGCGCACCCCGGCGATCTGGATAACATCGACAATCAGGCGCGCGAGAGCAACTCGATCAAGTACACGAGCCCGGTATTTTCGGGGCTTCAGTTCGGCGCACTGTACGGTTTCGGCGGTCAGGCGGGCAGCGTCAAGAATCAGAGCACGTGGAGTTTGGGCGGCCAATATACCCGCGGTCCGTTCGCCATCGGCGCGGCCTACATGCAGGCGACCAACGCTTACGGGGCCAATGGCGGCGCCTGGACCAGCGCGTATGACGGCACATTCGCTTCGTCGATCAACGAAGGCTTTGCGTCGGCAAAGAACCAGCAGATCATTGCCGCTGCAAGCACGTATCAGATCGGCTCGGTGACGCTCGGTGTGTCGTACAGCAATACGCAATACCAGGCCGGCAGCTTCTCGTTGTTCTCCGGCAAAGAGACGTTCAACTCGGCGGGCGCGACGGTGTCCTGGCAGGCGACGTCGGCGCTGCGCATCGCCGCGGGTTACGACTACACGCAGGGCAGTTCTATCAAAGGCGAGTCGGCGCCGAAGTACAACCAGTTCAACCTCGCCTCGTATTATTTCCTGTCCAAGCGCACGGCACTTTACGGACTGGTCGGTTACCAGAAGGCGAGCGGCAAGACGCTCGACGCATTCGGCAATACGGTCAACGCGACGGCCTCGGTCGGCGACGTGGGGAACGGAATTTCGTCGGCGAACAATGTGCAAACACTCGTTCGAGTGGGTATCCGGCAGACGTTCTAAGGCGCGGGCGGCGCACCTCGCCGCCTCACCGATATCCGTCACGTGAACTGGATAGCCGACACGCGCAAAACGCTGGATCGCGGCGCTGCCGCGACTCGCTGTGCCGGCCGTGACCGTACCCCAGGATTAGCACTCCCTTTAATTTCCCCGCCTCTCCGCTATAAATCATAGTAGGGGAGGGCTGCGTATTGTCGTACCGGCACGGTCGATGCATTCATGTATCGACCGGCCTGTGATCGCGCGCCTGTCCCTGGCATCACACCGCCATGGAGGTGCACTGTGTTTGCCCCGACTCTTGCGCGCACGTTGCTCCAAGCTGCCCTGATAGCGGCGTTTCTCTCCGGCTATCTGTGCCTGCCTCCGGCGGCGAATGCCGCGACCGTCGCTCCGCCGCCTGCCAAGGAGAAGCGGGTTCCACCGGCCAGCGCTTCAGCATCGGTCGACTTCCCTACCATCGTGGAGCGATATGGGCCCGCCGTCGTGAATATCAGCGCGACGGCGTCTGAGCAGTCATCGTCGATACCCGCTCCCGCAGCAATCGATGCGGACGATCCCATTCTTGCCTTCGTCAAGCATGTGACGCCGAAATCGCAGGCGTCTCAGGACGGTTCAGCACGCGCCATGACGGGTATGGGCTCCGGTTTTATCGTCAGCCCCGACGGCCTCATTCTGACCACCGCCCACGTGGTGGATCAAGCCGACGAAGTGACGGTCAGACTCACCGATCGACGCGAGTTCAAGGCGAAGGTCTTGGCGGTCGACGCCCAGAGCGATGTCGCGTTGATTCAGATCGATGCCACGAAGCTTCCGACCGTCAAACTTGGCGACTCGTCACGGGTGCGCGTCGGCGAATCGGTCCTGGCGATCGGCTCGCCCGACAGCTTCGCGAATACCGTTGCAGCCGGCATTGTCAGTGCCACGTCTCGCACGCTCCAGGACGGGAGCAGTTTTCCCTTTTTCCAAACCGATATCGCTGCCAATCCGGACAATTCGGGCGGCCCACTGTTTAACCGTGCCGGCGAGGTGGTCGGCATCGATGTGCAGATTTACGCGGACTCGGACAGGTCCCCCAGCCTGGCCTTTGCCATTCCGATCAACATGGCGGCCAAGGTGCGATCGCAGGTGCAAGCCGCGAAAGCGACCTCTCCTGGCGGTCTTGGCGTGGAGGTGCAGGACGTCGGCCCTGGACTCGCCGTGGCCTTTGGCCTGCCGCGACCGGCAGGTGCGCTGGTCAATTCCGTCGCGCCCGGCACAACGGCCGCCGCGAGCGGCCTCAAGCCAGGCGACGTGATCGTCCGGATCGGCGACAAGCCGATTGATCGCTCGACCGAACTCGGCGAGGATGCAGCCGCTTTGCCGCCCGGGACGAAAACCACACTCAAGCTGATCCGCAATCGAAGGCCGATGACACTCACAGTCATGGTCGGCGCGTCCGCGGAAAGCCCCAAAGCTCGACCAGTCGAAGGCGGCTCAGGTTCAGGGGATCGCCTGGGTTTGAGCATGCATCCGCTGACTGAAGACGAGCGGCGCGCGAGCGACCTGGCCGTTGGTCTGATGGTGGACGGCGTTGATGGGCCGGCGGCAAGCGCCGGCATCCAGCCTGGCGATATCGTCCTGTCGCTCAATGACACGCTGGTCGAAACGCAGGCGGACGTGGCCGCGCTGGAAGCAAAGGCAGGGAAACAGGTCGCCGTGCTGATCCAGCGCAATCACGCCCGCAGTTTCGTTTCGGTCGCGGTTAGATGATCAGCAGGCTTGCGCCAGCACGCATCTCGACCAGGGTTAACCCATTCGAAACGAGGCGGCAAAGCACATACAGTTCTGACATACCAGCAGGCTTCAGACGCGGGTAGATCTCCGCCCGGCGTGTCCGGCGGTGTTTCCTTGGTTCCACGAGATCAAAGGAGATGACAGATGGAAATCCGCGATCCTTCCCCCGGCCTCTACAACGAAGATCTCGCACCCGCCAGGCAGCGCAACTGGGGTGCGTTCAGCATCTTCAACGTCTGGACTTCGGACGTGCACAGCCTCTGGGGCTACTACCTCGCCGCCAGCCTGTTCCTGCTGTGCGGCAGCTTTATCAACTTCGTGCTGGCGATCGGGCTCGGCTCGCTGGTGATCTTCGCGCTCATGAACCTGATCGGCTACGCCGGCGAGAAAACCGGCGTGCCTTATCCGGTGCTGGCGCGCGCCTCCTTTGGCGTGTGGGGCGCCAATCTGGCAGCCATGGTGCGCGCCGTGGTGGCCTGCTTCTGGTACGGCGCGCAGACGGCGGCCGCGTCGGGCGCGATGGTCGCGTTGCTGATTCGCAGCGACGGCCTGATGGCGTTCCACAAGGGCACGCAGGTACTGGGCCACTCAGGGCTGGAGGTGATCTGCTACGTGATCATCTGGGCGCTGCAGCTACTCATCATCCAGAAGGGCATGGAAACGGTGCGCAAGTTCCAGGACTGGGCCGGTCCGGCGGTGTGGGTCGCGATGCTGATTCTTGCGATCGGCCTGTGTGTGAAGGCCGGCGGCTTCTCGTTCACCCATGGCATTCCGATGGACGTACTGCTCCAGAAGACCGGCGACGCCGGCGTCAGCGGCGAGCCCGGCTCGTTCTGGGCGCTGATGGCCGTGGGCGCGACCTGGATCACCTACTTCGCAGCGCTCTACCTGAACTTTTGCGACTTCTCGCGCTACGCGAAAAATCGCGACGCAGTGAAAAAAGGGAATTTGTGGGGCCTGCCGGTCAACCTGATCGCGTTCTCGCTGGTCGCCGGCGTGACCACCATCGCCGCCTTCAAGGTGTACGGCGAGGTGCTGCTTCACCCCGAACAGATTTCGGCCAAGTTCGACAGTTGGGTGCTGGCGCTTATCGCGGCACTGACCTTCGCGGTCGCCACGCTGGGGATTAACGTGGTGGCCAATTTCGTCTCGGCGGCGTTCGACATCTCCAACACGTTCCCCAAACGGATCAGCTTCAAAAGGGGGGGCTACATCGCCGCGGCCATCGCGCTGGTGCTCTATCCTTTCGCGCCGTGGGAAGGCAACGCCGCGCATTTCGTCAATGCCATCGGCGCCACGATGGGCCCGCTGCTGGGGATCATTCTGGTGGACTACTACCTGGTGGCCAAAGGCAATATCAATGTTGCAGCGCTCTATCAGGAGCACGGCGAGTATCGCTACGAAGGTGGCTGGAACGTCAACGCACTGGTCTCCGCGGCGGTCGGCAGCGTGTTTTCGACCTTCCTGCCAAACTTCACCAATCTGCTGCCGGTCTGGTGGAATACCTATGGATGGTTCTTCGGCGTGGTGATCGGCGGCGGCATGTACCTGATCATGGCCACGCTGCGGCCGCGTGCAGCGATCGCGCCGACCCGTGCCTGAAGGTTTTCCTGGCGCGCCGGTGGGGGCGGCTCCCGGCCTCTGGCGCGCGGAACAGGCACGGCAACAATGCTTATGGTTGGCCGTCGCCGGTCATGCTAGGATTTCTCGCAAACAACTCCGGAGACTGCTATGCCGTTCATCTGCGAAAACGTTGAATGTCGCGCCGTGCTGGCCCGCGGGCAGGTTAGATCCATTCACGAGGACGCGGGGTGGTGCTTCTACTGCCCAGACTGCAAAACGAGGAACGCGTTAAAGGATATCGGTGAGCCGGGCGGTCACGTTGAGTTGGTTCAACCGGAGAGATCCGGTCTCCCGCACAAGGTGATTGCAACGGCTCGACCGCTGGAGGACGGCAAGTACGCGGCGCAATTGCGCGTGCAAAGGGCACTCGGTATGAAAGGGACTTACGCGGTCGAAGAACACTGGGAACAGCTCGGTGTATTCCCAGACCCGAACCAGGCTGTCGCGCATGCGAAGTCTATTGCGGCAGACTTGCTGGACCGAAAGGCCTAGTCCCGAGCGCAACGCTGGATTCAGCCGCGCACACCGTGCGCGGCTCCTGACGGCTGGCCCATGACCGTAGTTCCGCGCGACGCGACAACAGGGTGTTGATCAGCGCCGGTGCCGGCGCAGCGAAGGTCGACATCACTCACGGCGCATCGACGGGAGCGAGCTTGATAAATAGTTTCGCTGCTTCGTTGCCGTGCGACAAAGCGCGCAGTGCAAGGGTGAGCGCTAGCTGCGCATCGTGGGCGACCGCACTACGGTCCTGATCGAAGAGCTTGACGGCGTGGCGCATATGCTGGGCCGCCTGATCGTGAAGCTCGGCCGCCATTGCGTGCTGTTTTGCGGCGTTCGTGTTATCTGCGCCAGAGCCGGTCGATGCCGGTGCGACCGGCGGCGTGTTCGCGCTGTGTGCGCCGGCGTCGTGTGCCTGATCGATCGCGTGCAAGGTATGGCCATGGGCCATCATCGCCTGATGTGCGGCGTGGGCATAGTCTTTACCCGCCTCGAAATGCCGCGACGCCCCGCGGTGAAATCGCGCTGCCTGCTCGTGATGTGACGCGGCGGCTTCAAGATGATCTTTTTTGTTGTGCTTCGTGCTCATACCGGCTCCTGTAAGTCCATAAGACCAACGCCGATGACGACCGATTCGAAGACCAGTGGCGGGTCGAAAACCACTGGATTCGAATTTACACGCACTTGCACTCCCGGTGACGTTTTCGTCGCACGGAATAGTTCGACAACTGACTGCGTTCAGCCAGACAACCCTGTAACTATGCGCGCCGCTGACGCCAGGTAAAGAGGTGATGGATTGCGACGGTTCTCGCAAAGACACGTGTACGCCAACTTGATCACATGATCGTCGTTTGACGCCACGGCCATCCGGCACACGTCGTCCCAGCCAACGACAACGTCAGGCGACTCTATTTCAACGTTCGCGGGCCTGCGAACCGTTGCATACGCCGCGCACAGCGCAATCCACAAGCCGGGCAGCAATTGTTCCGCCAACGCGTCAGACAATTGTGCCAGGAGGATCCGAGCCGCGTGTGTCGCAGTAACCGTGTGAAGCACCGTGAAGTCCGGCGAGCGCCAGTAGGCGCTAATCGTCGCCCGCGCCAGGTCGTCGAGTAAGGACACAGTAACCGGAGGCGCAAGCACAGCCTGCCTGAACCGCACATCGCATGCAACGGCGCGCAAGCGTGACGTGATCGAGTCGCCCTGTACAACACTGTCGTCTATTGCACGTACGACGCTGTCAAACCCGGCATCGACGTTTTTTGCTGTGCGGGACCCGTCGAAACAGGCGTCAATCGGCAGATGCGACGAGATTAACGCGGCCAGGCCGGAGGCGATTTCGCCGGGATGCACCGCCTCGATGCCGTATGCCAAGCGGATAAGCGCGTGAAAGGCCTGCGTTGCCGGTGCGAACGGCACCTCTTCCAGCACTGCCGCGATGACCGGGACGGCGCCGGCTTCGACGATCCAGTCTAGAAAACACAGGCGCAAGGCGCCGAATGCGGGGGCATTGCCGAGTTGCCGCGACCATTCGTGACGGCTGACGATTGTGTCGACAGGCGCCGCGCTTAATGCATATTCGCGCTCCCACATATCGAAGAATTCCTGCAGTCGAGCAGGCGACGCCCCCATCCCGGCCAACGCGACAAGCGCCATCGGACAATGGTTGGTTGTACCTCTGGCCATCAGGTCGAAGCGAGCGTTTGCATCCAGAAGCTCGTTCAATTTGAGCTTAACGGGGTCCTTGCGCATATTGTCGTCTCTCGATCAAAGGAACGAATCCATTGTGAAAGTTCAAGTAAACTTGAAGTCAAGAGAGAATTCGTGGAAACGTCATGAACGAGACGACGATTACAATTGGTGAACTTGCCAGACGCTCGGGCGTAGCCGCGAGTGCGATCCGCTTCTATGAGGAACAGGGGCTGATCAGCAGTACCCGAACAGAAGGTGGTCATCGGCAGTATCGAAGGGAGGTCCTCCGTCGCGTAGGGTTCATCCGCGCCGCACAGGCTGTCGGATTGAACCTTTCGGAGATTCGTTCTGCCCTTGAGACGTTGCCCGGGCAACGCACGCCGACCAGGCAGGATTGGCAGCGTCTCTCTCGCGCCTGGCAGCCTCTGCTTCAGGAACGCATCGACGGTCTTATTGCATTGCGCGATCAGCTTGCATCCTGCGTAGGTTGCGGGTGCCTTTCGCTGAAGTCCTGTTCTCTCTACAATCCCGACGATGTTGCCCGACGGCGGGGAAGCGGTCCGCGATATCTGTTGGGCGACACCTCGCGCGCTGTGTTGGCGGACGATGTCGCGGATAAGCAGAAGACGTGATGCGGCGGCAGTGATAACTCGCTAGTGAAGCGCTCACGCCGGCCTCCGTCGTCACGGCTCGATGCGTCAGCCGCCAAGACCTCCGCGCAATCACTCCAGATTTTCTGGGTCCATACTGTCCTCCAGATTTTTTCGCAGTCTCATCATGACGCGGCTTGCTGCCTCGATGTCCTCGACAGATAACCCGTCAGAGAGGCGGTTGACCCAAGCGACCTGAAGGCCCATGGCAGCGTCAAATGCTTGCCTCCCCTTGTCCGTCAAAACGACAAGTTGCGCGCGGCGATGGTGGGGGTTGACCTCGAATCTAACTAACCCTTCCTCTTCCAGGTCATTGACTATTCGCTGCACGTTTTGGCGATTGGTGCCCAGGTCCCGAGCGATCCACGCGACTGGCTGAGGCTGCTGCGCCGCGGTGATTGCGCCAAGGATCTGCCAGCGGGCGCTCGTGAGCCCGAGTTCCGCAACCAGGCGATCGCCCGCGGTCAGAAGTCGGCTATTCAGCCTGAAAAAATCGAGTATGAAGCTCGTCAGGGTCTCGCCGGCTGGCGTTCTCTTTGTCTTACGCATCTGTCACCATTGAAGTAAGTTGACATCATAGTGTCAATGCACTATAAATCAATCATGTCAAGTTGACATTATGCAACCAAACTGATGGAGCTACTATGCCGCAATTGCGTCCACTCGACCCTTCTTTCCCGATCGAACGTCAACTCGCCACTGACGCCGCCCCTGTCGTTCTTGTCAACGTTTTCACCCTAGACAAGGCTGACGAGCAGATTTTTCTTCAGGTCTGGCAGGACGATGCGGCGTTTATGAAGCAGCAGCCCGGCTTCATTTCGACACAACTTCACCGCGCAGTCGGTGAAAGTCCGACGTACCTGAACTATGCAGTGTGGGAGTCCACCGCCCACTTCCGGGCGGCGTTCACTCATCCGGAATTCAAGGCGAAGCTCACCGCGTATCCCTCATCGGCGATCGCTTCTCCGCACCTGTTCCAGAAGGTCGCAGTACCAGGTATTTGCGTGGGTTAGGGGCGCCCCGTCGGACTGGGTTCGACCAGATGCGAGCGTTCGACATGTCGACCAAAATTGACGACAATGCTCCCAAGAAAAATTGCGGATTGTGCTCCGTTGTCGGAGACGCCGCCGAACCCAAAAGGAAGCATGAAACGACTATTCCTCGCTGCACTCGCAGCCACCTCTTTCGCGACTTGCGTTCATGCGCAAAGCAACGAATCCGGACCGCTCGTCACGCCCGCGGGCAAACTGCAGTTCGAGCGCGTCGACCGTGATTTCGTGGGGATGCTCGACAAAGAGATTTTCGATCGCTTCGGTGCGAACACGCTCGCGCACTTCGATGATATCGACAGTGCAAATGACACCGTCACGCGTATGCTCGTGCAAACTGATTCAGGCCCGGTGCTGTACGACTTTCGTCACCATCCGCCGCTTGTGCAGCGCCTGGGTGAGCGCATGACGGTCAAGCGCGTGTTCTGGCAAAGCGATGAAGTCGTAATGCAAAGCTCGCAAGGCTGGTTCCGATTCAAGCGCGGCGTGCTGACGAAGCTGCAGTCGTCTACGACGACCTACCATTGATTACGCGCGCACTTCGAACGCACGCTCGCCAGCGACGATATACATCGGCTCGCCGCACACGCGACTGAACTGCTGAACGACTTCCGAACGCGGCTCAGTACTACGTGAATTCGGAGGTCGATTTCGGCCGATCATTACGTCGAGAACATCGAAATGCGATGGTACGATTATTCGCCTTCATCTCTGCGGCTCGTCCAGAATCCATGCGCAACCTCGCCTATCTGCTTCTCTCGATCACGCTCGCCTCGCCGCTCTCGGCCCAGGCGTTCGGCATGAACAATCCAGACTACGATCAATGTATCTTGCAATCGCTGAGGAACAGCCAAAGCAGCGTGGCGGCAGACGCGATCAGACGCTCGTGCGACGCGCTTTACAGAAACGGCGAGTTGCTCTTACCTCGCGAAAAATCGTATCACGTGTGTGTCCTGCAGAATGTGCAGAGCGTGAGAGACGAATTTGCGGTTCAACAGATTCTGAGAGCATGCCAACGCCAGAATCAGATGTGAGCTATTTCGGATTGCTGATGCCCCTCTCCCAAGCCTCCCGCACGGATCAGCCACGATTGTCCGCGACCGAGATCAGAGCAAGCGCCGCCGGCACGAGCGGCTGCGCTGCCTCCTTGTTTGCCAACTGTCCGTAGACGTAGGCGCCGTCGATAAGAAGTGCGATCTGGTTAGCCAGATTGTCCGGCCGGGCAACGCCGATTTGCTTCGCTAGCGTACCAAGACGGCGGCGCAACTCGACCTTATGCCTGAGGGCCACCACTCGCGCGGGATGATCCGGCGCCGGAAACTCGGTTGCCACGTTGAGAAAAGGGCAGCCGCGGTATTTCGGTGCGGCGATATCACGAGCGATCCACTTGAGGTGAGCCGTGAGCTCATCTCTGGGGGCGTTCCGGTGGCGTGTCGCGGTCTTGTCCCAATCGGCCCAATAATTCGCGTCGTCCCGCTCGAGCACCGCAGCGACAAGATCGTCCTTGGTCGTGAAGTGACGATAGAGACTGGTCTTCGCAACCCCTGAGCGTTCGACGACGAGATCGACGCCGACTGCTCTGACGCCTTCCCGATAGAACAACTCAGCCGCCGTATCGAGTATGCGTTCCCGGACGCTGGCGGAACTGGTGGTCCCGGCCTCTTTTGCGGTGGTAGGTGTGCCTCTGCTCATGACAAGTCCTCTTGAGAGACGGAAACTTTCTGCTTACCGATTACTGTACCAACATATCTCTTGACACGCTACAGATCTGTACTCTACTCTTCAAAAAAAGATACAGATCTGTAGCGTTGTTGTCTTGCCAAACTGCTGTCTCCCCGTTCGAAGAAACACCATAACAACTGGAGGTCTGCAATGACGTCGAATCAAACCGTGGTCGTCTTCGGCGCCTATGGCCACACCGGCCGCTTCGTGGTGTCTGAACTGGTCAGGCGTGACTGGAGACCTATCCTTTCCGGGCGCGATGCCAGCAAGCTGAACGCCCTCGGCGCCGCTTACCCCGGGCTGGACATTCGGCCCGCGTCGGTAGATGACCCGGATTCTCTCGACCGGGCGCTTGCAGGTGCGGCCGCTGTGATCAATTGCGCCGGCCCTTTCGCCAGTACGTCCGCGCCGGTGATCGAAGCCGCGTTGCGTGCACGGATTCCGTATCTGGACGTCGCGGCGGAGTTAGAGGCCAATCTGGATACGTTCAAGCATTACGCTGAACGGGCGCGCGAGGCGGGCATCGTGATCGTGCCGGGGATGGCATTTTTCGGCGGCTTGGGCGATCTCCTTGCCACGGCGGCAATGGGCGATTGGACGGCAGCGGACGAAATCTGCATCGCCTATGGGCTCAGTAGCTGGAAGCCGACGCTCGGCACAAGGGCGGCAGGCCAGGTGTCGCGGCAGCGTAGAGAGGGGCGGCGCCTTGTCTTTACGAAAGGGCAGATGGCGTTCCGCACGGACGCAGCGCCGGTTGGCGAATGGCAGTTCCCTGCACCGCTCGGCACGCAGCCGGTCATTGGAGAATTCACGATGGCAGATACGGTGACGATCGCGCGCCATCTGGAGACACCCGAGATACGCTCGTACATGACGGCCGTGGCGGTTAAAGACCTGTTGGAGCCGGATGAGTCGCCACCTGTCGCGGTCGACGAAAACGGACGCTCCGCGCAAACCTTCCTGGTCGACGTTGTCGTACGGTCGGGGGGCAACGAACGCCGTGCATCGGCAAGCGGTCAGGATATCTACGCAATCAGCGCGCCTCTGGTGGTTGAGGCGGTCAGGCGTGTCGTCAGTGGGCGGGTCCACGGAGCAGGCGTCTTCACCGCCGGCGAAGCCTTCGGCGCGCGTGACTTTCTGGAGTCGCTGCGTCATCAGGAGCATCTGGCATTGGAGATGCCGTGAATGGTGGCCCTGCTGTCAGGTGCTCACTGCGACGCTGCCTGCCTATCCGGATGCCGCGGATCATGCAACTGGTCCGCCGACCAGCCGCCGCCCAGATCGCCGAATAGCGACGCCGAGTCCAGCAAGCGCGTCTCCTGAACACTCAGCGCGGTCTGCTGAGTGGCCAACTGTGTGGCCTGCGCGGTCGCCACGGTCGTGTAGTCCACCGTGCCGGCCTCGTACTCGTTGAAAGCGATCTCGGCGCCGCGGGTTGCATCTTGTACAGCCGTATCCAGAACGACCGATTGCTCGGCCAAGATTCGCAATCCGGACAAGTCGTCTTCAACGTTCTGGAACGCCGTCAACACCGTGCCCCGGTAGTTGGCGACGGCCGCGTCGTAGGCTGCCTTTGCCGCGTCGACGTCGGCGCTGCGCAAGCCGCCGTCGAAAAGCGTTTCGGTGGCGCTGCCGCCCAGCGACCAGACGTAGTTGCCCACATTGAACAGACCGGACAACGGCGACTGCGTGAGCCCGGCCAACCCGGAAAGGGAAATCGCCGGGTAGTACGCCGACACCGCCACGCCGATTGCCGCGTTTTGCGCAGCCATCTTGCGCTCGGCGGCGGCGATATCGGGCCGGCGTTCGAGCAGCGTCGACGGCACGCCGACGGGCACACCCGGCAGCGTCGGCATCGTGGTGCTGTGCGTAATCGAAAGCTCTTCCGGATTCTTGCCCACCAGCACGGCGATCGCGTGCGCGTCTTGGGCGCGCGCCACGCCAAGAGCGATCAGATTGGACTGCGCCGTCTCGAGCTGGGCACGGGCACTAATCACGTTGGACGGCGGGATGGTGCCCGCCTGATCCTGGTCGGACACGACGTC
The DNA here is from genome assembly GCF_050434225.1 of Paraburkholderia sp. GAS32. Taxonomy (NCBI): domain Bacteria; kingdom Pseudomonadati; phylum Pseudomonadota; class Betaproteobacteria; order Burkholderiales; family Burkholderiaceae; genus Paraburkholderia; species Paraburkholderia sp. GAS32. Next base: position 16,430 of record NZ_JBNPVS010000038.1, read on the forward strand.
CAGAAAGTGCTGGTAGGCCACGACCGTCCTTTGCAGAAGGTCGATATTGGCGTCGCTGGTGCGCAGTTGGATGATTGCCGTGGCCAGCGCCACCTGCTCGGAGAGCGTCGCATTGGCGAGCGTCGCTTCGCTCGATTGCGCCGTCGCGGCGTTTTCTTCGATCGTGCGCCGCACCTGGCCCCACAGATCCGGCGCCCAGCTGACGTTGCCTTCCAGCGAGGCCGAGTTGACCACTCTGGCGGCATTGCCGACCGAGCTACGCGCCTTGGTGCCCGAACCGGTTGCATCGATGGTCGGGAACAGGCCGGCACGCGCCGCCCGCACTTCTGCCAGCGCTTGCTGATAGTTCGCGTAGTCCGCGCGCACGGTCTGGTTCGACACCGACACCAGCGGTTCGAGCTGGTCCATCAGCGGATCGTTGAAGGCTGTCCACCAGTCGCCCTTCGGTTTGTCCGCCGCGGGCTCGGCTTGCGTCCAGCCCGGCAACTCCGAGTAGGTGGCGGCCACATTGACTTGCGGCCGGTGGTAGTCCGGGCCGACCATGCAACCGCTGGCCAGCAGGGCCAGCGCCGCGACGGCCAGCGGCCGAAGGGGGCCAAAGCGACCAAAGCGACCAAAGCGGTTACGGGAAATCTTCATCGTCATGCCCTCGTATCCGGTTGTCCGGGTTGCTGCGCGTCGCGATTCCATGGCAGGTTGGCGGACCATCTGACCAGCTTGAAACGCAAGCGGTCGAGGTAGAGGTAGATCACCGGCGTCGTGTACAAGGTAAAGACCTGACTCAGGATCAGGCCGCCCATCACCGTGATACCGAGCGGTTGCCGCAGCGACGCGCCCTGGCCAATGCCGATGGCCAACGGTACCGCGCCGAGCACGGCCGCGAAGGTGGTCATCATGATCGGCCGCAGACGGACCACGGCGGCCGAGTGAATCGCGTCCCTCGCTGGCATGCCTTCGGCGCGCTGCAAATGGATCGCGACGTCGACCATCATGATGCCGTTCTTCTTGACGATACCGATCAGCAGGATGATGCCGATCAACGCGATCACCGAGAACGGTGTGCCGAAAATCAGCAAGGCCAGTGTCGCGCCGATTCCCGCGGACGGCAGCGTCGACAGGATGGTCAGCGGGTGGATCGAGCTTTCATACAACACGCCGAGCACGATATACACCACGCCGAGCGCCGCCAGGATTAGCAGCGGCACCGTCCCCATGGACTGCGAGTAGGCCGCCGCCGCGCCGGCGAACGAGCCGTGGATGCTGGCGGGCATGCCGATCTCGCGGATCGTGTTGTTGATCGCCACGCCCGCCTTGCTCAACGAACCGCCCGCCGGCAGGTTGAACGAAATCGTCGCGGCCACGAGGCCGCTCTGGTGGTTCACCTGTGTCGACGTATGGCTGTTCGAGAACGAAGCCAGCGCCGCCAGCGGCACCATGGTTTCGGCTGCCGTGCTGTCCGCGCTGCCGGTCGAACTGCCGCCCTTGCTATTGGCAATGCTGTTGGTGGTCGCGTTGGCTTGCGCGTTCGAGTTGAGTGCGTTCGTGGTCGCACTGGCTTCGGTCGCCACAGTCACGCCCGACACCGTGGCACCCGGCATCTGCGTGCCCGCCGTGCCGGTGGGGTTGCCCGACGCCCTGCTCAGGTAAATCTGGTTGAGCGCTTGCGGGTACTGCCAGTAATCAGGCGCTACCTCCATCACCACGAAATACTGGTTGAGCGGGTTGTAGATGGTCGATACCGTCCGTTGGCCAAACGCGTCATACAGCACGTTGTCGACCTGGTTCGGCGCAAAGCCGTAGCGCGCCGCCGTCGAGCGATTGACGGTGACGTAGGTCTGCAGACCGTTTTGCTGCAAGTCCGAGTTCACGTCGAGCAACTGCGCGTGCTCCTTGGCGAGCGCGGCAACGAGTAGCGGTGTCCATTTGAACAGCGCGGCGGAATCGTCGCTGGTGAGCGTGTACTGATACTCGGCGGCGGATTGCCGTCCGCCGATTCGCAGATCCTGCTGTGCCTGGATAAAGAGCCGGGCGCCCGAGACCGCATTGAGCTTGGGCCGCAGGCGGTTCACGACCTCGGTGGCCGAGGCGTGGCGTTCCGCCAGCGGCTTGAGTTCGATGAACACGTTGGCGGTATTGAGCGCGCGGCCGCCCGTAAAGCCCGCTACCGAGGCCACTGCCGGATCCTTCTGCACGATCTCCTGCAATTGCGTGAGCTTCTTTTGCATCGCCGGAAAGGAGATGCTCTGGTCGGCGATGATCTGTCCAATCAGGATGCCCGTGTCCTGCTCGGGAAAGAAGGTGGCCGGCACCAGCTTGAACAGAAACACGTTGGCCACCAGCAGACCGATCAACAGCAGGATGACCAGCAGCGCATGGTCCAGTACGGCCGTGAGCGAGCGCGCGTAGGCATTCTTGAAGCGATCGAACTGCTTTTCGACCCATATCGCCCAACGGGCTTTCGAATGCCCGGCGTTGTCGCGGCTCAGCACGTAGGCGCACATGGCCGGCGTGACCGTCAGCGAAATCACCAGCGAGATCAGGATGGCGACGGAGAGCGTGACCGCGAACTCATGGAACAGCAGGCCGACGACGCCCGGCATCAGCATGATGGGGAGGAACACCGCGATCAGCGACAGGCTCATCGAGATCACCGTGAAGCCCACTTCGCCGCTGCCTTTCAAGGCGGCCTCTTTCGGGCTGAGCCCCAACTCCATGTGACGCACGATGTTTTCCAGCACCACCACCGCATCGTCGACCACGAAGCCGGTGCCGATTGTCAGCGCCATCAGCGAAAGGTTGTCGATGCTGTAGCCGAGCAGGTACATCGGCCCGAAGCTGCCCACGATCGACAGCGGCAGCGCGACGGCCGGCACCAGCGTGGCGCGCGGCGATTGCAGGAAAATGAACACGACGCCCACTACGAGCAGCACGGCGATGAACAGCGTGCGCTCGGTGTCGCCCACCGACGATCTGACTGACTCCGAGCGGTCGATGGCGATGCCCACGTGCACGCTGCTTGGCAGCGTCGCCTCGATTGACGGCAGGACTTTGCGAATCTGCGCGACGGTGCTCACAATATTGCTGCCCGGCATTGGATACACGATCACGAGGATGGCGGACTTGCCATTGAAGAGCCCGGCGTTGCGGATATTTTCGTTCGAATCCCTAACCTGGGCCACGTCGCGCAACTGGACCGGCGCGCCGTTGCGGTAGGCGACCACCAGGTCGCGATACGGCGCAGCATGCGTGATCTGGTCGTTGGACGTGACCACGTAGCGCTGGTCGCCCTCGTCGAGATGGCCCTTCGCGCTGTCGGCGTTGGCGGCGCTGATCGCCGCGCGCACGTCTTCCAGACCGATGCCGTAGCTGTTCAGTTTGCCCGGTTGCAATTCCACGCGTACCGAGGGCAACGCGCCGCCGCCAAGCGTGATCTGGCCCACCCCCTGGACTTGCGAGAGTTGCTGCTGGATCACCGAGTCCGCCGAGTCGTAGAGCTGTGCCTTGGTGAGCGTGTCCGACGTCAGCGAGAGCACCATGATCGGCGCATCCGCCGGGTTGTACTGGCGATAGCTCGGGTTGCTGCGCAGCGTGGTCGGCAAGTCGGCGCGCGCCGCCTGGATAGCCGCTTCGACGTCGCGCGCGGCGCCGTTGATGTCGCGCTTCAGGCCGAACTCGACTACGATCACCGACGAGCCGACGGAGCTGATCGAAGTCAGTTCTTCAACGTCGGCAATCGTGGCGAGCCGCCGCTCGAGTGGCTCGGCCACTGTGGTCCCCATGATGTCCGGGCTCGCGCCCGCCATGTTCGCCTGCACCACGATGACCGGAAAGGCGATGTTCGGCAACGGCGCAACCGGCAGCCGGAAGTAGGCGAGCGCCCCGGAGATCAGGATCGCTACGGCCAGAAGCGTGGTCGCGACAGGCCGCCGGATGAATAGCGCCGAGATGTTCAAGGCGTTTCCTCCGCACCGCCGCCAGGCGAACTCTCCGGTTTATTGCGGTTGCGCCAGCGTCTCGTACGCTCGGCCATTCTGTCGAAGAACAGATAGATCACGGGCGTGGTGAAGAGCGTCAGGATCTGGCTCAGCGTCAGACCGCCGATGATCGCGAGACCTAGCGGCCGGCGCAATTCCGAACCCGTGCCGCTGCCGAGCAGCATCGGCAGGGCGCCGAGCATGGCGGCGAGCGTGGTCATCAGGATCGGGCGGAAACGCAGCAGCGAAGCCTCGAAGATCGCCTCGCGCGGCGGCTTGCCGTGATTGCGTTCGGCATCCAGCGCGAAGTCCACCATCATGATGGCGTTCTTCTTGACGATACCAATGAGCAGCACGATACCGATAATGCCGATCACATCCAGGTCGCTGCCGGCGATCATCAGCGCGAGCAGCGCGCCGATACCCGCCGAGGGCAGCGTGGACAGAATCGTGACCGGATGGATGAAGCTCTCGTACAGCACGCCAAGCACGATATACACCGCGACCAGCGCCGCGATCAGCAGATAGACTTCGCTCGACAGCGAATCTTCGAATGCCTGGGCCGCGCCCTGCAGCGACGAGGTGATCGAAGGCGGCAGGTTCACCGACTGTTCGGCTTGATGGATGGCCGTGACGGCGGTGCTCAACGACGCATCTTTCGCGAGGTTGAACGAGATGGTGACCGATGGGAACTGCGCCAGATGGCTGATCACGAGCGGCGACTTCGTGATCTGGATCTTCGCGATGCCCGACAGCGGCACCTGGCCCGTGCTGCTGGTCTGACTTGGCAGGTACAGGTTGCCGATCGACTGCACGTTCGGCAGCGATTCCGGTTTGGCGACGAGAATCACGCGGTACTGGTTCGACTGCTCGAAGATTGTCGAGACGATCCGCTGGCCGAGCGCGTCGTACAGCGCGTTGTCGATCGTCGCGGGCGTAATGCCGAAGCGCGCCGCCAGTTGCCGGTTAACCTCGACGTTCACGCTGAGGCCGTCGGTATTCATGTCGCTTTGCACGTCGGCAAGCGAAGGAATCTGCTTCAGCTTCGCTATCAGTTCCGGCACGTACTTCTGGAACGCCTGCTGGCTCGGTCCGCGCAGCACGAAGCTGTACTGGTTCGGCGAGACTGTCGTGTCGAGCGTCAGATCCTGCTCGGGCTGCATGTAGAGCCTGACGCCCGGCACGTTGGCGACTTCCTGTTGCAGACGCCGGGCCACTTCTTGCGCCGTGTCGGAACGCTTGTCGCGGTCGCGAAGATTGATCAGGAAGCGGCCATTGTTCAGCGTCGAGTTCGTGCCGTCGATACCCACGTAGGAGGTCAGCGAGGTGACCTCCGGGTCTTTCAGGATCGCATCGGCGAGCGCGCCCTGGCGTTTCACCATCGCGGCGTACGACACCGAGTTGTCGGCCACGCTAATACCCTCGATCACGCCGACGTCCTGCACCGGAAAGAGGCCCTTCGGAATCACCACGTACAGGATGCCGGTCAGCACGACGGTACCGACGGCCACCACGAGCGTCAGCACCTGGTGATCCAGCACCCAGCGCAGCCCGCGCTCATAGGCGCCGAGCGTTTTGTCGAACAGGCCCTCGCTGATCCGCTCAAAGCGGCTCGGATGACGGTCGGCCTGTGCGCGCAACATGCGCGCACAGAGCATCGGCACCACGGTCAGCGACACGATTGCCGAGATCACGATGGTGACGGCAAGCGTCACCGCGAACTCGCTGAACAGACGCCCGATCACGCCGCCCATGAAGAGCAGCGGAATTAGCACGGCAATCAGCGAGATGGTCAGCGACAGGATCGTGAAGCCGATCTGACCCGCGCCTTCCAGTGCGGCTTCGAGCGGTGTCTTGCCTTCCTCCAGATAACGCACGATGTTCTCGATCATCACGATCGAGTCGTCGACCACGAAGCCGGTGGCGATGATGAGCGCCATCAGCGAGAGGTTGTCGATCGAGTAGTTCAACTGGTACATCACCGCCAGCGTGCCGATCAGCGACACCGGCACCGATATGCTCGGAATGAGCGTGGCGGGCACGTTGCGCAGGAATACGAAGATCACCGCGACCACCAGCGCGATGGCGAGAATCAGTTCGAATGCCGCTTCGGAGACCGACGAGCGGATCACGCCCGTGGTGTCCGACACCACCGTCACTTTCATGCCGGCCGGCAGCGTGGACTCGAGCTGCGGCAGTTGCTTCATGATCTGGTTGACGGTCGCGATCACGTTCGCGCCCGGTTGCCGTTGCACGTTGAGCACGATCGCCGGCGAGCCGTTGTACCAGGCGCCGCGCTCGACGTCCTGAGCGGCCTGACTGACCCGCGCGACGTCGCGCATGAATACCGGGGCGCCATTCTGGTAGGCGATCACCGTGTCCAGATAGTCCTTCGGATCGGTGATCTGATCGTTGCCGTTGATCGTGTAATCGAGGTCAGGGCCGTCGAAATTGCCCTTCGGCTGACTGACGTTGACATAGCTGAGCAGCGTGCGCAGATCGTCGATGTTCAGGCCGTAGGCAGCCAGCTTGTGCGGGTCCGCTTCGACGCGGATGGCCGGCACATTGCCGCCGCTCGTCGTGACCACGCCCACGCCCGACACTTCGGAAATCTTGGTGCCGAGACGGTTGTTGGCGATGTCTTCAAGCTGGGTCAGCGACATCGATTTCGACGTGACCGCGAGCGTCAGGATCGGCTGGTCGGCCGGATTGACCTTGGCATACGTCGGCGGCGCCGGCAGACCGGAGGGCAGATAGCTGTTGGAGGCGTTGATGGCCTGCTGGACGTTCTGCTCGGCGATGTCGAGGTTCAGCGACAGATCGAACTGCAGCGTGATGACCGACGCGCCGTCCGAGCTATACGAGGTCATCTGTTGCAAGCCGGGGATCTCGCCCAACTGCACTTCGAGCGGCGCCGTGACCGTGGTGGCCATCACGTCCGGGCTCGCGCCCGGATAGAACGTCTGCACCTGGATGGTCGGATAGTCGACGTTGGGCAGCGATGAAACCGGCAGCACGCGCATGGCGACGAGGCCCACCAGCACGAGGGCGATCATCAGCAGCAGCGTGGCTACCGGTCGAAGAATAAACAGACGGGAAATGTTCATCGGCGCGTGAGCCTGCTACGACGAAGCAGCATTGGCCGACGCCGCTGCTGGCGCGGACGCCGCAGCGGGTTCGGAGGCGGCAGGCTCCGCGGCGGCGCCGCTGGCCGATGGACCAGCCGCCGCAGGCTTTGACTTGGCCGGCTGGATTTTGGCGCCGTCGTTCAGACGGTCTGTGCCGTCCGTGACCACCTGGTTGCCCTGCGAAAGGCCGGACAGGATGACCGTGTTCTTGCCGTCGCTCGGACCGAGCTTGACCTTGTGCACGGAGACGGTGTTGTTGGCGTTGACCAGATAGACGAAGTCACCCGGCGCGCCGGTTTGCACGGCGGGGGTCGGCACCAGCACGGCATTCTGCATCGTATCGACCAGCAGCTTGACGTTGACGAACTCGTTGGGGAACAGCGCTTCGTCCTCGTTGGCGAAAGTAGCGCGTAAGGTGACGGTGCCGGTCGACGTGGCCATCTGGTTGCTGACGGCGTAAAGCGCGCCTGTGGCAACCTCGCGCGCGTTGTCGCTGGAATACGCGGTGACCGGCAAGGTCGCGCCGCCATTCAGGCGCTGCACGATGGAGGCCAGCGCGTCTTGCGGCACCGTGAACTGCACGGTAGTCGGCTTGATGGTGGTGATGACGACAATCCCCGTCGACGATGACGCCGTCACGTAGTTGCCAGGGTCGACGAGGCGCAGACCGACCTTGCCGGCGACCGGCGCGGTGATCCGGCAATAGATCAGGTCGAGGTCGAACTGGGCGATGTTGGCGAGATCGACCTGGACTGCGGCCTCGTCCTGCTGCACCAGGAATTGCTGATCCGCAAAGGTCTGCTGGGCGATCGACTTGCGCTCGTTCAACTGCGTGAAGCGGACCAGATCGGCACGCGCCTGGGCCAGCGTCGCGCGGTCTTTGGCGAGTGTTGCCTGAGCCTGCTGCTTGCTGATCTGATACTGGCGCGGATCGATCTGGGCGAGGAACTGGCCTTTCTGTACTTCCTGGCCTTCGTGATAACCGACGGCCGTGAGGTAGCCGCTTAGCTGTGGCAGCACGGTCACGGTGGCGGTCGGCGTGACCGTGCCGAGTTCGCTCAACGTGACTGGCATTGAACCGAGTGTAGCGCTCGCTACAGTGACGACGATGGGTGCGACGTCGCGCGTGGGTTTCTTCTGGGTCAACAAATGGACAACGACAAGCGCAACTAGCGCCAGCACGACAACCGCAAACAGAATGAGCCCGCGTCGGGAGCGCTTGGGTTGCTTGGACACGGCTTCGCTCATAGGTATCTCCGAAAACAGATGCTGCCGTTGATAGTCGGATGGGGAGTTATTCTCTGCCGGGATGTTGGGACCATGCCATGGTTCTCGTGCCTTGTCACAACCCAACAACCGTTTGGCATGCTGTTAGCTAATTGCAAGCAAAGCGGACTGCGCAAAATGTATAGCGTCGTGATTGGCACAGGGCGATGTTATGGCCTGGTGACTGGATCCGTGACGATGAATGCGCTTCGTAATTGGCGGTAATGTTTTATCAAGGTGGGCCGGAGGAATAGCGCGTGCGGCGAATCGCCGACGGCCACGAGGGCCTTGCTGACAGACCGTGTGTTGCTCATGTTCGCCTTGGTGGAAGCCGGTGGACAACCATTGAGACCAAGCATGGCGTCAATCTACCCGGGGCGCGCAAGGCTTGAGTTACCGGAGTGATACATGTTGGGATATGAAACACTCCGTCGGGTGTGTTTCGGCCCGTAGCTTGCGCCAACGAACGGTTGATCGTGGGGGTTTTCTTTGGGCCGCGGTCGCAGCGAGCGGGAGTGCGCGATGAAAGCTTGTTGAAATTATTCGAGTCGCGATGAGGGAACGGGGCCACGCGTTGAAGGAGGAAGCGCGCCCCCGGCAGGCGCGACGGCAAGACGAAGTTCCCGGTAGGCGGACACTAGCGCGTCGAGGCTGAATGTGCGATTCAGTCCGCTGGGATTCGGCAACACCCATGTGTGGGCGCCGCCGAACGTTGTCGGTTGTGGACCCCAATGGATGTCGCGTGTGCCCGACATGGCGGAGAGCGCCATCTTCCCCAGGAAGGCAACACATTGCGGCGCATAGCGTTCAATCTTCTGCTCGAATTCCGTCGCAGCCGCTTTGAACTCCCCGGGTGATAGTTCGTCCGCTCGTGCGGTTGGACGCGAGACCACGGTTGTGAGGCCACAACCATACTGCAGGAGCGTGTGATCGTCGTCAGGAGAAATCTGTTCAGGCGTGAAGCCCGCCAGATGAACGACCCGCCAGAACCGATTGCCTCTGCCGGCAAAGTGGCGGCCGGTCGATGCCGCAAGAACGCCCGGATTGATTCCGCAAAATACCACCGACAAACCTGGTTCAAGGATGTCAGGAAGACCTTGAAGTGGATCGGAGCGAGTCACGGACGGTGCAATCCTTTATTGGGGAGAGGCTCTCACGAGAGCAGCAGTTTGGGCTACACCGTCACGGCGGACAAGCCACAAGAGGGTCGATTTGAGGTCAAACGGGCCCCGATTCTGGCCAGGGGCGGTCTATACCACTGGCAATGGGAGCCGACACAATCGGCAAGCAGGAACTCGATACTCTGCATCCCCCTCTATCGAAAACGACTCGGCCAGAGCTTTGTTGCAGGAATGATTATCGATAACGCCTCAATTCACATTCGAGGCAAGTGGCGAAATCAGGAAAGGCATCTCCAACTATTGGTGCGCATGCCTGCGTTCCTGATTTAATTATCGCTATTCCGTGCAATGATAAGGTTAAGTTAAGGTCATTTATAAAACAATTAAATGTCTTGTAGATATGCTGGATAAAAACATATCAATCATAAGGGTATGCGTAAAAATAATAAATGCAGTTGAAATTACTCGAGATGAATAAAGCGTACACAGCACCACCACGCACGGCGCCTACGCGGGCCACCACACGCGCGATGCGGAGTCATTGTTGAGAAAACGGCAATGCAGCAAGGCCCATGGCGGATTCTCTCTTCAAAATTTCGAATAATTTTTTATTTCATTTTTTCGTCATGGGGTTTGCAATCGCTCCGCAGAACAATTCGTGTTTTCTGTCAATTTTATTTTTGTAATTTTTATTTTCATAAGGAATTCAGTGGCTATTGAAATGATAGGAAAAAGAGATTGGATAATCGAATGTCTGAGTAATAGGATTACTCCGGTTTCCCCCCTGAACCAGGAATACAACGTGAAAATACTGAAGACACAGATTGCAGCAAGCATTTTCTCGATCGTCTCGGCAATGGCGATCGCTCAACCGGCGTATGCCGTAGATATGACCCAGGATAGCGGGTCGCCTGTCGGCGACAACCAGAACTCCCAGACGGCGGGCCCCGAAGGTCCGGTGCTTTTGCAGGACTCTCATCTCATCGAGAAACTGCAGCGCTTCGACCGCGAGCGCATACCCGAGCGCGTCGTGCATGCGCGTGGCACAGGTATCTATGGCGAGTTCGTGCCGACTACAGACATCAGCTCCCTCACCTCTGCCCAGGTGTTCACGCCTGGATCGAAGACTCCGGTCTTCGTTCGATTCTCGACGGTGATGGGCTATCGCGGCTCGCCCGAGCAGGCACGAGACCCGCGCGGTTTCGCTATCAAGTTCTACACGCAGCAAGGCAACTGGGACATGGTCGGCATCAACTGGCCGATCTTCTTCATTCGGGACGCCATCAAGTTTCCTGACTTCGTGCATGCGAACAAACCATCGGCGGTGACTGGCGTGCAGGATCCGAATCTGGCGTTCGACTTTTTCGCCCATTCGCCCGAAGCGACGAACATGCTGACGCACCTCTACACGGACGAGGGCATGCCGGATTCGTATCGCCACATGGACGGCTACGGCGTGCACGCCTTCAAGTTCGTCAATTCAAAAGGCGAAGTTCACTACGTGAAGTTTCACTGGAAGAGCCGTCAGGGTGTCGAAGGCATTCGTCCCCAGGATATCCCGCATTCGATCGGCGCGGACTGGAATCTGATGACCAATGACCTGTACAACTCGGTCAAGGCGCGTTCGTATCCACAGTGGGACCTATACATTCAGGTGCTCTCGCCGAAGGACCTGGACAAATTCGATTTCGATGCGCTGGATGACACGAAGGTGTGGCCGTCCTCCATCCCAGAGCAGAAGGTGGGCACGATGACGCTCAACCGCGTTCCGGACAACTATTTCGAGTCCACGGAAGAATCGGCTTTCGCGCCGTCGCGGCTCGTGCCGGGGATCGAGCCTTCCGAGGACCGGATGTTGCAGGGTCGCCTGTTCTCCTATGCCGATACGCAGATGTATCGCCTCGGCCCGAACTACAACCAGTTGCCGATCAATCGCCCGATCGTCCCGGTCTACAACAACAACCAGGACGGCTTCATGAATGAGGGGGAGCGAAAGGGCGAAGTGAACTACGAGCCATCCGGAGTCGCCGAAATCTCACAGCAGGACAAGTACAAGTCCGTGCAGACGCCGCTGAAGGGGACAACCCAGCAAAGAGCGATCCACAAGACGCTCGACTTCCGTCAGGCCGGCGAGTATTACCGGACGCTGTCCGAGACCGGCAAGACCGATCTGATCACGGCGCTGTCTGGCGACCTTGGGCGCGTGACCAACGACGCGAACAAGTACGCAATGCTCTCGTACTTCTATAAGGCTGATGCCGACTACGGTACCCGTCTCGCGCGTGCGACCAACGCGGATGTCACCCGTGTGAAGGATGCGGCCGCACACCTGAGCGATAACTGATGCATGTACGGGAGCCTGCGCAAGCAGGCTTCCCAACAAATGACTAGACACGCTTTCTTACGGAGAACGTAATGCAATGCTCTTTCACTGCCCGGCGCCTTGTTCGGACCGTGGCGGTCGCCACCCTGGCCGCACTGTTGACGGCGAGTTGCGCACAGCATGTGTATCAGCCGGGAACGTATTCGGCCGTGACGGACACGCCGCGTTACACCGAAGACTGGTTTGCCGCGGCGCGTGCGGGACGCACGGATATCGTTCAGGCGTTGATAGACGCGCATTTCCCGCTCGAGACAACAACGCCCGAAGGCTATACCGCGCTGATCCTTAGCGCGTATGACAACCACCCTGAGACATTGAAGGCGCTTCTTTCTGCCGACGCCAACGCTTGCGCCGCCGACCGGCATGGCAACACGGCACTGATGGGGGCGCTCTTCAAAGGCGAGACGAATATCGCAACGATGTTGCTCGACACGCATTGCGACATCGATCAAACCAACAACGCGGGGGAAACGGCATTGTCGTTTGCCGCGCTATTCGGCCGACTAGATATGATTCCGGTGCTTGTCGCGCACGGCGCCAACGCGAATCATGTCGATGCGCGCGGCGGGACCGCGTTGCAAATGGCGATCGCACAGCACAACCCGGCTGCGGAGGATGCATTGCGGCACGCCGGCGCGACACAATGAGACGTGGCGGATAAAGCGCCGATCACGCCCGCTTCAACAACGCACTATCCACCGTCGGCGCTGCCTGGCATCGCCTACCTGCGCACGCCGTTCATGCTCTTGCCTGCCCAGACGGGGCGCCCCGTAATCGCGAGCGCCGCCGCGCCGATTGAATGGAGCATGAAGGTGCGTCGATGGGTTCGCATGTTCGATGGCTCCCTGTCACGCTACGAGCACACGTTCCGGGGGCGCCATGAATTCCGGCCCAACGGGATCCTTGACGAACTGCGCGACAATCGCGTCAATTTGCTCGAACGCCTTCTCGTCGAGGCGCCAGCCGAACACATCTTCGATCCCGTCCAACTGCGCCGGACGACGTGCGCCCCACAGCGCGATCGTCGGGCCGCGATCGAGCACCCAGCGCACCGCCAGTGCGAGCACCGACTTGTCGAAGTTATCGCGCGCGAACACGTTCAGCGCTTTCACGGCCGCGACATACTGCTCGCGACGCGGCTCGCGAAACTTCGGGTCGCGCTGGCGCAGATCGTCGCCCTCGAAACGCGTCTCGACACCGATGCGCCCCGCCAGCAGCCCGCGGCATAATGCCCCATAGGCAAGCGCGACGAGCCCATGCTGTTTTGCGTACGGCAGCACATCACGATCGATATCGCGCTCGAACAGGTTGTACGGCGGTTGCGTGGTCGACAGCGGCGCCACGCGCCGGAACGCATCCATTTGCGCAGGCGAGAAGTTGCTGACGCCCAGCGCCCGTACCTTGCCTTCCTTGCGCAGATCGTCGAGTACCGCGGCGGTTTCTTCGATCGGCACCAGCGGATCGGGCCAGTGGACCTGATACAGATCGATGTAATCTGTCCGCAAGCGCCGAAGCGTATCCTCTACTTCTTGACGAATGCGCTCTGGCGACGAATTGCGGAACACCGCACCGTCGTGCCATTCCAATGCGACCTTGGTCGCGATGACCGCCTTGTGCCGATATCCATCGGCCAACGCCTTGCCGACAATCTCCTCCGATGCGCCGAAGCCGTACACCGGCGCTGTGTCGATCAGATTGACCCCGCTGTCGAGCGCCCGGCGGATCACCGCGATCGAGTCTTTCTCATCGGTGCCGCCCCACATCCATCCGCCGATCGCCCAAGTGCCAAGGCCGATGCGTGAGACGGGGGTCGTTAAACCTTCAATTGCGATTGTTTCAATAGTCATGTGAAGCTCTCTAATCAAAGCACTACGTAAAGCACCGCATCCGGGTCGAATGCGATCTGACTAACGGCGACATGCCCATCGGACGGGCAGGTGAGCCGATTATTTCAGCGGCATCCGGCGATCACAAGAAGGCACCTGACGGTTTCATACTTTCCCCATGGAAACTAATTGCTGCGACGGCGCTTACGCGCACGACAATCCGCAAAAAAAAACTGATGACCTGGCGCGGAACATCATCGAGCAGATCGCGGACAAGTGGACGATCCTCGTCATCGACGCGCTCGGTACGCACGGCGAGATGCGTTTTTCGCGGCTGCGCGAAGTGGTGGAGGGCGTGAGCCAGAAAATGCTCACCAAGACATTGCGACAGCTTGAGCGTGACGGCCTCGTCACGCGCTACGTGCATCCGGTGATCCCGCCGCGGGTCGACTATCAGCTGACGCCGCTGGGGCGGAGCCTGCTCGACAAGATCTGCGGGATATGGGATTGGGTCGAAGTCCATATGAGCGAAATGGAATTGGCGCGGCGCGAGTTCGACCACGGCGAAAAGCGGGTCGATCACCTGCGCCCGCGTGATGTGCCGATCGCTTAGCGCCGCCGTCGTAATGCGAGGTCGAAGCTGACCGCCACTGTCGAGCCGCCAGCAAGGCCGTGAGAAATTGCCCATAATTGCGCGCAGTCTTCGAGCAACCGTTGGGACGTTTCATGAAAGCAGCTTCTGTCACACCGCGATCCCCGATCGCATTTCTGGCTGTCGCGTTGGCGTTCGCGATCAACATGATGGGCACAACGCTACCGACGGCAATCTATCGGTACTACCAACTGCAGTATGGTTTTACCCCGACCATCATCACGGTGATCTATGCCTCGTATGCAATCGGGGTGCTGGGTGCACTGCTACTGGTCGGCAACTGGTCCGATCAGCTCGGCCGTCGTCGCATGCTACTGGCCGGACTGTTTGCGTCGGCCGCGTCAGCGCTGATGTTTCTGCTCAGCGACGGGTTGGCGCTTCTGATGCTCGGCCGCCTGCTGTCGGGAATCTCCGCCGGCATCTTCACAGGAACCGCCACCGTAGCTGTGATCGAACTCGCGCCGCCTGCGTGGCGCGGCAAAGCCATGCTCGCGGCTACGGCGTCCAATATGCTCGGGCTGGGTTGTGGTCCTTTGCTAAGCGGCATCCTCGTCGAATTATTCCCCTGGCCGATGCGCTTGCCCTATGCCGCGCATCTCGCGTTGGTGGGTGTCGCCGCGCTGGTCGTTCTTGGCGTGCCGGAGACCGCTACGATTCCTGCGCGCGTGAAGCTCGGCATCCAGAAAATTTCGCTTCCTGCCGAAGTACGCCGTGCGTTTATGCCTGCCGCGTTGGCGGGGTTTGCCGGTTTCGTCGTGGTGGGCTTCTTTGCGGCTGTCGCCCCGCAACTGATTCGGGTCGTACTCGGCTTTCACAGCGGTATCGTGACTGGCGCGATCGTGTTCCTGCTGTTCGCGTGCTCCGCACTCGGGCAAATCGTGCAGACGGTCATTGCTGCCCGATGGAGGCAAGCGGCCGGCTGCGTTGGACTCGTCGTGGGACTGATATGTGTTGGTCTGTGCGTGCCGGAGCGCTCGCTCGGCGCGCTTTTGCTCGGCACCGCCCTGGCTGGGATCGGGCAGGGCATCAGCTTCCGTGCGGGGTTGGGCGAGATCGCGTCCGCGGCGCCGGCGCACAGGCGAGCGGAAGTAACGTCCAGCTTTTTCGTCGTGCTTTATGTGGCGATCTCACTACCTGTGATCGGCCTTGGTATCGCCGTGCAGCTCGCCGACATTCAACGCGCGACGTTGCTCTTCGTTGGCTTGACGATAGTGCTTGTGCTTATCGCGCTGCTCCTGCTGATGCGTGAGCAGGCGGATACGGGGCAAGATTCGCGAGCGATCGGTGATTGAACACGAAGCCGCTCGATTTCGGCAGCGCTATACTTTGCTGACGTCCGCCAACACGTGCCATCACCCCCTGTTCCATGACTGAAAATGTCCAGTTCCAGCAAGTGTCCGAGATACCCGGCCTGGTGCTGAGTACCGCACACTTTGCGGATTTCAGTTTCGACCGCCATTTTCACCTCGATTTCCACGTCGGGTTGGTGACGGACGGGGTGCAGCGCCAGAGAGTTAACGGAAAGACCGTACTGCACGCACCCGGGACTGTCGTTCTGATGCCGCCAGGCGAGATTCACGATGGAACCGTGGTGGATGGAAACCAATCCACGCTCAAGACTTTCCGCCTGTCGCGAGAACTCGTCGCAAGCGTGGCGGAGGAGATCAGCGGCCTTCATCGCGAGCCGGAATTCGCCGGAGCCTTGCTTGAGGACCCGTTGCTCGCGGGCCATCTTCTTCGACTGCACGATGCGATGCGGCGCTGCGACGCCGTGAGCAGTCTTGAGATGCAGACGGAATGGCTCACGTTGCTGGAGTGCCTGCTGAGTCAATCGCGTGCGATCGTGCCTGAAACGGTTCAGGGCTCGCTTTCGCGCATTCAGTGGGAACGCGTCAGAGACTACTGCTTCAGTCATCTCAGCGACAAGATCACGTTGGACGAATTGGCCGCGTTGTGCTCACTCGGCAGGTTCCAGTTCCTCAAGCAATTCAAGCAGACCGTGGGGATGACGCCTCACGCGTGGTTGCTCCGTCTTCGTCTCGAGCGGGCTTGTGCGCTTTTGTCGCGAAGCTCGCAAGCGATTGCAACAGTCGCTCAGGAAGTCGGGTTCTACGATCAAAGTCACTTCAACCGCGCTTTCCGGCAGGCATACGGCGTCGCGCCGTCGTGCTACAGGGCGTAAGCCGCGCAGTTGGCGGCAGAGCACGAGGTTCAGCGCCATCTCGCCCTGTGGCTGCGCGACTGATCAATTTTTTACAAGTCCGGCGGCTTCACTCGACATAGGATGCGTCAATCCGGGGGGAAGTGCTCCTCCCGTCGAGTTGAGGATAGGACAATGGACAGCAGTAATCGATCACACGTTGCCAGGGCGCCGGCTCTGGGTTTTACGAGCGATAACATCGCGGGCGCGTCGCCAGAGGTAATTGAAGCCATCGCGGCGAGCAGCGTCGGGCAGGCGAGCCCATATGGAGGAGATGAGTTCACTGCCCGCGTCGAACGCAAACTGAGCGAAATCTTCGAGCGCGAAGTCGACGTGTTTCTCGTGCCGACCGGCACCGCCGCCAACTCCTTGTGCCTGAGCGCGATGACGCCGCCCTGGGGCAACATCTATTGCCATCCGTCGAGCCATATCAACAACGACGAATGCGGCGCGCCCGCGTGGTACACGAATGGCGCGAAGCTGGTCACCGTGGACGGGCAATCAGCGAAGATAGACCCCGCGAAACTTCATAGCGCGGCTCGCGTGAAGGTGGGCGACGTACATTCGACGCAGCCCTCGTGCGCGAGCATCACGCAGGCGACGGAAGAGGGTGGCGTGTACACACTGGCCGAGATCGAAGCGCTGGGGGACGTCTGCAAGGCATCCTCCATCAAACTTCATATGGATGGCTCACGATTTGCCAATGCGCTGGTGTCTCTCGGCTGCTCGCCTGCAGAGATGACATGGAAGGCCGGGGTCGATGCCTTGTCGTTCGGCGCGACCAAGAATGGTGTGTTCGCAGCGGAAGCGATCGTGCTGTTCGATGCATCCCTTGCACCCGAAATGGGCTACCGTCGCAAGCGTGCGGGCCATCTGTTCTCGAAGATGCGCTTTCTTTCGGCGCAGATCGACGCGTACTTGACCGACGATCTCTGGTTGCGCAACGCACGCCAGGCCAACGACGCCGCGCAGCACCTGAGCCGAGGACTCGCGGGGTTGAGCGGCGTTGAGGTGCTCGGCGCGACTGGGGCCAACATTATCTTCTGTCGATTGCCTTCCGTGGCCATCCAATCGCTGCTTCAGGCGGGATTCGGGTTCTATCACGATCGTTGGGAACAAAACGTTGTGCGGTTCGTGACTTCCTTCTCCACCACGATTGAGGATGTCGACAATTTGCTGGCGCATGTGACGCGCGCGGTGCCGGCGCACGGCGTTTGACAGGAGCAGATCGCGCGTGCCACTCTGAATTTTTCGCCACCACCTGTCCGTTAGCATGCCGCCCGAGCGTCATTGTCATGGCGGCCCGATATGTTCACCCGCCCTAACCCCATGACGGAGGCTCATATGCAATACCTATTGATGATCTATTCGGAAGAAAACGGCTGGAACCAGATGACCGACAGCGAGCGGCAGCAAGGCGTCGCCGCGTATCACGCGTACACCGAATCGTTGAAAAAAGCGGAGGTGCTGGTGGGCGCCAACCGGCTGCAGAACACCAACACGGCCACCACGGTGCGGCTCGTCGACGGCAAGCCGCAGGTGCTTGACGGGCCGTATTCCGATTCGAAGGAGCAGCTCGCCGGCTACTACCTGATCGACGTGCCCAACCTGGACGCGGCGATCGCGTGGGCGTCGCGTTGTCCCGGCGCGGCGCACGGCCTCATGGAAGTGCGCCCGGTCTGGACTGCCCCCTACGACGCGCCATCTGCTGCATGAGTCCGTCCGGCGGCGGCGGGCGTGACGCCGACGGCGCTGCGCATTCGATTGCCGAGGCGGTCGCTCGCCGCAGTTACGGCAAGCTCGTCGCGCTGCTGGCGATGCGCACGCGCGACGTCGCCGCCGCCGAGGACGCGCTCGCCGACGCGTTTGCAGCCGCGCTCGCGGACTGGCCCGAGCGCGGCTGCCCCGCGAATCCCGAAGCGTGGCTGATGACGGTTGCGCGCCGCCGGGCGATCGATGGCGCGCGCCATCGACATGTCGGCGACGAAGTGGTGAACCAGCTCACGATCCTCGCCGACGAGATCGACGAGCATGAAGCAGGCGTGTTGCCTGACCGGCGGCTTGCGCTGCTGTTCGCGTGCACGCACCCTGCGCTCGAGGCCGCGATTCGCACGCCGCTGATGCTGCAGGTGGTGCTGGGGCTCGAAGCGAAGACGATTGCGTCCGCGTTCCTGATGTCGCCCGCCGCGATGAGCAAGCGCCTCGCGCGGGCGAAGAACAAGATCCGCGAAGCGGGCATTCCGTTCAGCGTACCGGAGCGCGAGGAGTTGCCCGGCCGGCTCGCTGCCGTGCTGGAAGCGGTCTATGCGGCGTACGCGGAAGGATGGACCGATCCGGTCGGCGGCGATACCGAGCGGCGCGATCTTGTCGGCGAGGCGCTGTTTCTTGCACAACTGCTCATCGAGCTGCTGCCCGAGGAGCCCGAGGCACTGGGTCTGCTCGCGCTAATGCTGTATGCGCAGGCGAGGCGCGATGCGCGACGCGATGCGGCCGGCGACTACGTGCCGCTTTCGGCTCAGGATCCGGCGACATGGAACACGCCGATGATCGACGCAGCCAACGCATTGCTGCGGCGCGCAAGCACATTCAACGCAATCGGACGCTTTCAGCTCGAGGCCGCGCTGCAGTCAGCGCACATTTACCGCTGTCAAACGCATCGACCGAACTGGGACGAGATCGTGCAGCTCTACGATGCGCTGCTCGCGATTGCGGCGTCGCCGGTGGTTGCGGTGAACCGTGCACTCGCCATGGCGGAACGGGACGGCCCGCAGGCGGCGCTCGACGCGCTCGCGCCGTATGCGAACGATCCGCGGCTGGCCGACTACCAGCCGTACTGGGCCGCGCGCGCCGATCTGCTCGCGCGTGCCGGCGCGACGGCCGAAGCGCTCGGCGCGTACGATCTCGCGATCGGACTCGAGCGTGATCCGGCCGTGCGCCGGTTCCTGCAGGGCAAGCGCATCGCGCTGTCATCGGCGCGAAGTTAGATCGGCGCTTTGCGTTTGCCACGCGAGCTTGCAAGCCTCGCGCTGATGCGGAATCCTCAACACCCACACTTCCACTGCGGCTGCTGCAGCGTCATCCCGTGCTGCCCCTTGTACGCGGCGACCGCGGGCGAGGTCCATCCCTCCAGCATCTGCGGAGCGAGCCGGTAGATCTCGATGCCAAGCGGACGGCATACCTCCAGCGGATCGCGCGCGTCCGGCCCCCACATCGGCAACGAGAGATCGCCGCCTGGGCAGGTCGACAACGCGCAAAGCAGGTCGATTTCCGCGAAGAACTCGAGGTAATCCCCCTTCTTCGCGGGACAGGCTTTCATGAAGTACTTGTCTTCGAGATTCAGCCCGGTGCACTGGAACACGTTCAGCACGTCGTGCACGTCGTATTCGGTCAAGCCATACGGAGCGATTGCGCGCGTCAGGTTCGAGTGGCAGTGGAAATGGAAATCCTCACCCGTCAACATGCGGTTCACGTACGGATCACAACGCGTGCCGAGCAGGTCGTGAACGCGGCCGCCATGCTCGTCGACGCCGTAGTCGGCGAGGCTGTCATCGGTGATCGTCACCATGGGGCGCAGGAAGGGTAGCGTCGACCACAAACGGTCGAAGGTGCTCACATGCGCCTGCTGCAACTGGCGCGTGCGCGAGGCCCACATGCGCTCGCGCGGGTTGTGCAGATTCCACATGTTCAGGTCGGCCACTTGCGGACCTTCAATCGTGACGATCCGAAACACATGACCAGCCGGTACGGTCCATGCCTGACCCGAGCGGATGGGCACGACGATCGATTCGACCAGCGTGCGCGTATCGTGTTCGGAGGCGATGCGACCATAAAACGCCTTGTCGGGGTCGAGCGCGGACCCCTTGGTGGATTGATAGGCGGCGGGGTAATTCAACATGATGGAGACTCCTTGATAAAGCACACGGACAGGCTGCGCTTGTCACGCACTGTCGCCTGTTTGAGCTGTAGCCGTGAATCGGTGGACTAAGCCGGAATGAGAGGCAACGAATCAAAGGTAATCGAGCAGGGCGTGCTCCGATTGCTTCAGGTAACCGGCGAGCGCGGCGCTCGCCTCGGCGGTGCGCCCACTCGCGATCAGTTCGAGAATCTCCTGATCCTTCGCAATCCAGGGACGCTGGAAGCGCCGCTCGTCGGGGGCCGAGGCAAACACGAGGCGCAGTTGTGCCAGTATCGTCGTGAAGAATGTGTCGAACAGCGGGCTGCCGAGCAACTGCACGATGCGCCGGTGAAATAGCAGACTGTAGGTGCCGACGCTGCGCCAGTCGCCTTCGTCCGCCGCCGCTTGCGCGTGCACGACTGCGTCGCGCATCGCCGCGATTTCATCTTCCTCAATCGGGTCCTCGCGCATCAGGGCCTGCAGTTCGAGCGTGCGCCGCACCCGATAGATGTCGCGCACATCGTGGCGCGTCAGGGTGCGCACGATCACGCCGCGATGCCGGTAATGCACCGCGAGCCCTTCACGGCACAAGAGACGCAGCGCTTCACGCAGCGTGTTGCGCGAGACGTCGTGCGCCTGGGTGAGGTCGTTCTCGACGAGTGCGGTGCCCGGCGGCAATTTGCCTTCAATGATCTCGTTGCGGATCGTCGACAGAATCCGGTCCGTGACCGATTGCTCGGGCTCCTGCCCAGCGAGGGGGGTAACAGTTGATTGCGAGGTGGCCATACGGTGTTTTATGCAAGGTGGACGTCTTTGAGGAAGCTGGCGATACGCGAAGTCTTGTCGAGCGTCGCCAGTTCGCGCGGCGGCGCATCGCTCACGATCGTGCCCGCTTCCATGAACACGATACGGTCTGAAATACGGAACGCAAAGTTGATTTCGTGTGTGACGATGATCATGGTCATGCCTTCCTGGGCAAGTCCCTCGATGACCTTCAGTACTTCGTTGACCAGTTCCGGATCGAGCGCCGACGTCGGTTCGTCGAACAGAACAATCGAGGGCTGCATCGCCAGTGCCCGCGCAATCGCGACGCGCTGCTGCTGACCGCCGGACAACTGATGCGGATACTTGTGCGCATGCGCAGCCATGCCTACCTTTGCCAGCAGGCGCATGCCGGATTCGTCGAGCGGGGCCCCGTTCAGACGCCCGTGGTAGCGAGGCGCAAGCGTCACATTCTGCAGCACCGTTTTATGCGGAAACAGGTTGAAGCTCTGAAACACCATGCCGATATCGAGGATGCCGCGCATGTACTTCGCATGCGGCACCTTGCCATGCCTCGCACGCGGCGGCCACAGGAACGCCTTGTCATGCAGGCGCACTTCGCCGCCGTCGAGCGTCTCGAGGCCATTCAGCGTGCGGATCAGCGAAGTCTTGCCCGAACCCGACGGGCCGATGATCGACACCACTTCTCCTGCGCGCACGGTCAAGTCGATCCCCTTGAGCACTTCATGATCGCCGTAGCGCTTGCGGATGCCGATGGCTTCCAGCGAACGCGTCGCGTTGCTTGTTCGCGCGGTACGAACGTCCTTTGCTGCCTGCACGGGCCGCGGTGTTTCCACAGGAATGACGGCATTCGCAGCTCGCGTGCGGAGCGTGACATCAAGGTGCTTTTCGAGCATCTTCAGCGCCTGGCCGAACACCGTGACGATCAGCACATAGTAGAACGAGACGGCCAGCATCGTCTCCAGCACCTTGAAGTTCTGCGTATACAGGCGTTCGCCAACCAGCAGGATTTCCGCGAGCGAAATGACGGACACGAGCGACGTCAGTTTGACGATCGTAACGTACTCGTTAATGAGCGAGGGCAGCGCGACGCGAAACGCCTGCGGCAGCACGATCAGCCGTTGCAGGCCGACGAAGCGGATACCGAGCGCCTTGCCCGCTTCGAGCTGGCCCTTGTGGAGCGACAGCAGGCCGCCCCGATGGATCTCGGCGATGTAGGCCGCTTCGCTGATCGAAAGCGCCAGCAGGCCGGCCCAGAACGGGTCGGACAACAGGCCGCCCGTCCAGGGCAGCACCTGCGGCAGGTTATAGACAAAGATCAGCAGCACGAGCAGCGGCAGGCTGCGAAAGAGCCAGATGTAGGTGCTGCATGCCACGCGTAGCGGCATGAACGCAGACTGTTTGCCGAGCGCGAGTGCGAAGCCCGCGACAATGCCGATCAGCCAGGTCGCGGCGCTCAGTTCGACGACGAGCCAGGTGGCTTTCCAGAAGGCGGCGTCGAACAACAGCGAAGCCGTGTAGTGCCAGTCGAATACCATGTGCTTCCCCTTACGACGCGCAGCCACGAGGGCGCGGGCGAGTGCCCGGCCTCAGGCTGAGCGCGCAACGTGCAGTTAGTTCGATGCCGTACCGAGCGCCTGGGCAATGTCATTGCCGGTCGGCTCGGCGACGTTGTACTGCTTGAGGAGCGCCTGGTATTCGCCCAACTGCTTCATCGACGCAAACGCGCTCTTCAATTGGGCGAGCAGCGCGTCATTGCCTTTCTTGACGCCGAGCCCGATGACGACCGGATAGAGCGGGGTCGTCGACGTAATCGCCACGCGTCCGCCGAGCTTGTTGACGGTCATCTGCGCGACGGCCGAGTCTTCGAATTGCGCGTCGACGGCGTGCGAGAGGACGGCCTGGGCCGCTTCCGGCGAAGTCTCGAACTCGCGCACGTCGATTGCGCCGCGGCCGGCAGGCGTACAGACCTGCTTCGACACGTCGTTGAGTTTCGGAATCCACGACGCACCCTTGATCGAGCTCACGCGCTTGCCACACAGATCTTCGGGCTTCTTCGGCTCAAAGCCGGTGTGGCTCAAGGCGAGCAGCGAGCCGCCGGTTTTCAGGTAGGGCACGAAGTCGATCTGTTTCGCGCGCTCCGGCGTGACATAGAGCGCCGACGCGATTACGTCGAAGCGATTGGCGTTCACGCCGAGGATCAGATTCGCGAAACGGGTGTCGACGAAGCCGGGCTGGAGCTTCAGGTGCCCGGCGAGCTTCGTCATGAACGCGGGATCGAAGCCGGCGGGATCAGCGTCCTGCACGTAGTCGTAGGGCGGATACGTCAGATCCGCGCCGATCGTCAGCTTGCCGGGCGCCACGGTCGGCGCGCCGCTCGAGGCGAACGCGTGAGACGCGGCGAACAGCGCGAGCGCGGCGGCGCACTTCGCGACCCGCGGCAGGGAGGGCATGACAGTTTTCAGATCAGGTTGGGCTTTCATGGAGTTCTCGCTCGTCGGGGTGGAGGTAATATACATTGTTGAACAATAGAAAAAATATTGTTCAACAATAAATCCTGCATAAGCAGGATCCGAGCCAAGGAAACGAGGAGGTGGGTGAGCGCGCCGTGATGTAGGTCTGGTGCGGCTGTGAGGGAGACGCGGGCTGGTCTTTAACGGAGGCGCGGCCGTCGTCGGCGCACCGCTTCCGTGCGCCTGCGCGTGTTACCGGCGAACGCGTTCAGGAACGGTGCATTTCGTGGGGAAGAAGGGAGCGTGCCTGCGCGGCGCGACTCACCCGATGCTGCCCGCAAACCTCTCAGCCAACCGCTCCCGCTCGAACGCCTCGACAACGAAATCGACAAACACCCGTGTTTTCGCCGGCAGCAGCGCTCGCGTCGCGTAGTAGATCGAGATCGCCCCGGCGTCCGCGTACCAGCGCGGTAACAATCGCACGAGTGCCCCCCGTTCAATCGACGACAGTACGTCCGACACGGCCAGCAGCGTCACGCCCAGTCCGAGAATTGCTGCCTCGCGCATCGCTGCCGGGTCATTGACCATGATGGTCTCGCCAAGCTGTGCGGGCATCTCATTGCCCACTGCGTCGCGCATCGTCCGGTGGCGCACGCGGCCCGTGCGGCTCGAGCGCATCACGATGCCGTCGAGGTCCGCAAGATCGCCGGGATCGGCCGGTGTGATGCGGCCGGCCATGTATGCCGGAGACGCGACCGCCACGAGATGCGCAGGCGCCAATGCGCGCGACACGACGCCCGGGGCGAGATCGAAGCCACCACCCAGCGCGGCATCGTATCCCTCTTCAATCAGGTCAACCGGCCGGTTCTCGAAGTGCCAATCCGGACGAATCATTGGATAGCGTGCGAGGAACGCCGGCAGCAGCGGCATGACGTACGTGATGCCGAACGTTGGCGCCATGCTGACTTTCAGCACGCCGGCCGGCTCGCTGCGATCGTTCGACACGGACGCGATTGCCGCCTGCAGCGCATCCAGATTGCCGCCGATTTCCACGAGAAAGCGCTCGCCTGCCTCGGTCAGCGTGAGCTTGCGCGTCGAGCGCTGGAACAGCCGCACGCCAAGATTGCGTTCGAGCAGCGCAACGTTCCGGCTGACCGCGGCGGGCGTCAGCGCAAGACGCCGCGCGGCCGCGGAGAAGCTGCCCGTTTCGGCGCTGCGGACAAACGACTCGAGGTTGGCGAGGGTTTCCATCCAGGAATCTTAAAGCATTGCTTGAAAATAATTCAAGCGATTCCCGGCTAATCATCAAGCAATAAAGGCGGCAACATTCAGTCACCTAGCCCCGGGAGTGAACCTCAGATGTCCCTCTCCTTGCCGGCTTATCACTTGATTGATCACTCTTCACCAGGAGCATCATTATGAGCACCATCGGTATCATCGGAGCAGGCGCCATCGGGTCCGCGTTCGCGAGAGCGCTGGCGGGCAAAGGCCTCAAAGCCGTCATCGCGAACAGCCGAGGCCCGGCCTCACTCGCCGACCTCGCACGCGAGCTCGGCCCCTCGATCACGCCGGGAACGCGCGAACAGGCGGCCGCGCAGGACATCGTCCTTGTCGCAGTCAACTGGACGAAGCTGCCGACCGCCTTGGCTGGGCTGCCGGACTTCGGCGGACGCATCGTGATCGACGCGAACAACCCGATCGAGCCGCCGCTGTTCAAACCGGCCGAATTGCATGGCCGGACGTCGAGCGGAATCTTCGCGGAATTCGTGCCGGGCGCACGCGTCGTGAAGGCGTTCAACCATCTTCCGGCGCATCTCCTTTCGAAGGATCCGCAGGCCGAAGGCGGACGCCGCGTGCTGTTCTTCGCGGGAGACGACGCGCAGGCGAAAGCGGCGGTGAGCGGATTGATCGAGCAGTTCGGTTTCTTCGGCATTGACCTGGGGTCGCTCGAAGCCGGGGGCAAGTTAGTTCAAATCCCGGGTGGCCCGCTGCCGGTGCACAATTTCGTCAAGTTTGGATAAGCAAACCAGGGCGCGGAAAACCGCGCCTTTCAAACTTGCTTTAAGGGCAACTTGCGGGAGCTGTGGGAGACGGCCAGAAAGCGGCGCAAACAGTTCTCGACGATTTGCGAGACGTCGTTGTCATAACCGGCGCAGTAGAGACTTCCGAGAAACGAGATTGAGCCGACTGCGAATAGTCCGCCGCCGCTCGGGCTGAAGCCGCAGATCATGTGGGCTCGAATGCCGCTATGCACTCTAGGTTTGCCGACCATTCGATTGAAGAGAAGCTCCTCGGGAACGGTCACGAAACTGGCGTCGTGATTGTCGGAGTACGCGACCACTGTCACGTAGGCGGGCGTGCCGAGGTCGGCCGCAGTTTGATCAATTTCAAAGCCCGCAGCGCCGCCGCCAGACAAACCGAAGTTGCCAAGTGGTTCTCCTGCTCCTGCTTTAACTCCCGCGAACAGCCAGGAATGTTCGGTGGCAAACGAGGCCGGCGTGCGGCGATAGAATGTGCCCCGAAAATCTCCCTCCGCCGTAAACCCGACTCCCGCAACTTTTTGCGGCGGCAATCCGTTTCGACGCCACATCCCCCCATACTCGCCATCCAACTGGTTGTAGTACTCACCGGGCTGACTTTCCCATACCCGCATGCCCGCCTCGGCTCGACGAATTTCGAGCAGATGCGGTGCAGACGCTGCGCGCCCGATTTTCCAGTAGAACCCGTTTCCGCCAAGGTACATCAGGCTTCCACCCGCAGACCGATAGGCGAGGAGCGCATCGAGCATTCGGCGGGTATGGTATTCGGGGTGAGAGCCGGTCAGAACGACGTCATAGTGCTTCAACGCGTCGACGCCTCGCTCATCGAGATCCTCGTCCGTAACGACATCAAATTCGAATCCTTTTTCCCTTAACCAGTTGGTCAGATGGGAGTCCGCGGAGAAGTGGCGCAGACCTGAGCCATGCTCGTCAAGGAACGTCAGATAACCTGGACGCATTGTGAGAATCGGGCGCAGGCGGGAGGAGAGGCTTATACCTGAGCCATCACTGTGGGAGTTGTATGTTGATGTACCAAATGCAGTTACGACGTCCGGGTTGTGAGGATAGCCGCCCCATTTGTCCACGCGATCGGCAAGCGCGCCCGAAAAATTTCCGCGAGCGTTGTTGGCGTAGGCCAAGTAAGTCAGCGTGGGTGCAAGAAACGCGATGCGCGCATGCTTCCCCTCCGGCGCAACCGTGACGTAAAACGGAATCGTGTCGACCCCTTCTCCATTGTCCACGCGCAGTCCATAGACACCAGATGCCATGTCGGCCGGAATTTTCAGATGTACCGACGTTTGCCAGCCACAGTCCGACAGGTCGTCAGCGTGGAACCGGATCGCGGCGTATTCATTCGGTGCATGCTTCCAGTCCAGCTCGCGTCCGGTCCACCCCGACGACCGAACTGCCCTCATTGGTGCGTTCACAAGCGTCAACGGGGCTCCGCTATCAAGGCAGTTCGGTACGCTCGTGTGAGCAAGCGTTGGCGTGAAGTCCCAATGTGCCAACAGGATGTCCTCGCGCTGATCGCCGCGTGCATCATTGCTGGGCGCGCGCAACTCCGGGCTTTCGATGAAGCCGTTGAAGGCGTGCTCCGGGTGTCCTGTCCAGACAGCCGCAAAGCACACGGAAGTAGCGTCGAACGAGGCGGCAGAGAACGGCACTTCAAAGTCCGCCACGTTCCTGAATGCCTCTTCGCGTGCGTTTGTACCGGAGCTAATCGCCCGGATGTGCCCGTCACGGTCGATCGATATCTGCAGATTTGTCCACAGATCGGCGGCGACAGGTACGCCTGTTGTGATCAGCTCCCCGTTCGCGAGGCTCTGGAAAACAAGTTCGCCGCGAGTGAGAGCGATCGTTACACCATGCGTTCCATCGTGGTTCTGAAGAGCGACCAATGTCTGGAGGGAAGCGTCTTCAAGCGTGGGTTGAACCGTCAGGTAGAGCTTGATGTGCTGAATGTTCTCCAGAGCCGGCATCGGGCCGTAAGCGCAGGAGCCGGGAAATACTGGCTGCTCCTGTCCTGGGTAGGTGCTTTGCAGCCGGACATCGATCGGGACCAGTTTCATCCCAGGCCCATCGGGGTTTGGGTCACAACAATCTATGCGCTCAACAGTCGCCGTAAAGGCGCGAGCGCCGCGCGAACTGATTTTGAACGCCAGTTCCTGACCAGCGTGTGCGCTCCACGGGGTTGCATAGCCGATGATCGCGGGAGTTTGGGAGTCTGAAGTAGTCATAGTCAAATGATCAATCATTCTAGGTCGTGGTCCCAGGCGCTGCTCTGCGACCGCCTACGGCCAGGGGAAACCCCCTGTGAGATTTTATTTTGCAATGGTTGCAAATAGAACCAAAATTGGTCACTATCGAGTCCAGTGTACTTTAACCACTTGGGGTGTGCGATGAAAAAATTGGTCTATTCGGCAATGACGGTCGCTGCAGTTCTCGTCTTCGGTAGCGCAAGCGCCCAAGAGGTTGTTCTTGTTGGAGTTTCCGGGCCTTTGACCGGCCCCCAGGCGTCGGAGGGGAAAGACAACGAGAATGGCGCGCGCATGGCGGTTGACGAGCTGAACAGCGCCGGAACAACGATTTCCGGCAAAAGCGTAACATTCAAATTGGTATCGCAAGATGACCAGGCTGATCCCCGGATCGGGGTGCAGGTCGCGCAGAAGCTGGTCGACGCCAAGGTGGCCGCAGTTCTGGGCCCATACAATTCCGGAGTCGCGATTCCGGCCTCCAGGCTCTACCAGAACGCTGGCATCCCGATGCTTTCGGTTGCGTCAAACCCGGCGTTGACTCTCCAAGGCTTTAACGAAGTCTTTCGTATCGGAGCTAGTGACGGGCAACTCGGCGGTGCGATGGCGAATTTCGCCGTCGATACGCTTCAAGCGAAAACAGCGGCAGTCATGGATGACCGGTCGGCCTACGGGCAAGGCGTGGCCGAAGAGTTCATGAGCGTGGCCAAGGCACGCGGGCTGAAGATTATCGACCAGCAATACACGAATGGTCAGGCCGTCGATTTCAAGGGTGTCCTCTCTCAGATCAAGGCGACGAATCCCGACGTCATCTTCTATGGTGGCTACGCGTCGCAAAGCGGCCCGCTTGTCAAACAGATGCGTCAGCTCGGCTTGCGGGCGAAGCTGTTGGGTGGCGACGGAATCTGTACGTCTGATATGGCCAAAATCGCAGGTCCCGCAGCGACGAATGCGTATTGCTCCCAAGGCGGGGTCTCGCTGGACAAGACGCCAGCAGGTAGCGCGTTCCTGAAAAAGTACAAGACAACCTTCAACGTCGATACGCAGGTGTATGGCGTGAGCTATTACGACGGCATGAAGCTGTTGGCTGACGCGATGGTGAAGGCTGGCACGACATCCGACCGCGCCAAAATTGGTGCGCAACTCGCCAAGTCCGCCTACACCGGCGTGGCCGGCGAGTACTCGTTCGACGTACATCATGATCTGAAAAGCTCGGCGACGACCGTGTACACATTCAAGGATGGCGCCGTCGTAACGTACGGCAACTAAGGTCTCAACGAAAATAGTAAGCAAGACGGAGTATCTATGCGAATTACCAGAACACTTAACACGATCGAAATGCACACCGGTGGTGAGCCGTTTCGCATCATCACCAATGGTTTCCCGCGTCTCGCGGGGAAAACCATCGTGGAGCGGCGGGAGTGGATCCAGAAGCATGCGGATGAGTTGCGGAGCGCCATGATGCTGGAGCCTCGAGGCCATGCCGATATGTACGGAGGCTTCCTCACTGAGCCGGTGACCGAAGGCGCGGATTTCGGCATCATCTTTACGCAGAATAAGGACTACAGCCCCCATTGCGGCCACGGGACCATTGCGCTGGCCACCGCAGCGGTTGAACTGGGGTGGATTGAGCGCACGTCGCCAGAAACGCGCGTGGGTATCGATGCGCCTTGCGGATTCCTCGAAGCTTTCGTCCAGTGGGACGGCGAAAATGCAGGGAATGTGCGTTTTGTGAATGTGCCGTCATTCGTCTGGAAAAAGGACGTCACCGTCAATACGCCAACGTTCGGCCCCGTGTCCGGAGACATCGCTTACGGAGGCGCGTTCTATTTCTACGTCGATGGCGCACAGTACGATATGGCGGTAGGCGAAAACAACGTTGATCGACTGAAGCAGTTCGGCGACGAGATCACCCAGGCAACTAACGCAGCGTTTGACATCGTTCATCCGGAGATTCCAGAAATCAGAGGGCTCTACGGCACGATCATTTCGAATACGCCCCGCCATCCGGGATCGACTCAGGCGAACTGCTGCATCTTCGCCGATCGCGAGGTTGACCGATCGCCAACAGGGTCCGGCACCGCAGGACGCGTTGCCCAGCTCTACCAGCGTGGCAAGCTACCCCCGGATGGGACGCTCGTGAACGAGTCGATCATCGGAACGATCTTCAAGGGCCGCGTGCTGAGTGAGACGACATGCGGTGAATTCGATGCAGTGATTCCTGAGATCGAAGGGAATGCGTTTATCTGCGGCTACGGAACGTGGTTGATCGACGAGCGCGATCCTCTGACCTACGGGTTCCTGGTGCGGTAGAGAGGGCAGATTACAGGCGCTGCTTCGACGGCAACTGCCGCACTGGCGTGACACCTTTTGGCCCATCTCCTTGGTGCCTTCGCGGCGCATTCTGAAATGGGATGCCGCCGCGCTTTTTGCCTTGTGCGAGCCACGGGGAACACTTCATGCGTGGTCGCATCAGGAGATGGCATCATGTCGCCACGACGTATGATAATTATCCGTCAATGACAGGTGAACTCCCGCGCATCGGGCGTCAGGAAATGAAAGGAAGTGAGATGGGTACGACACGGCAGGATCTCGAATCGAATTTCAGACCACTGCAGATTTATGAGCAGGTCGAGGAGAAGATCAAGGAAGAAATCCGCACGGGACGGTTCGCGGCCGAGTCCCGGCTGCCATCGGAACGCGAACTTGCAGCGCTCTATGGCGTCGGCCGACCTGCGGTTCGAGAGGCAATAGGGGCTCTTCAGAATGAAGGCCTCGTTGTGACGAAACGGAATTCCGGTACCTACGTCTCCTCGGCAGCTTCTGAGCGTTTGCTTAACGTCGACGGCAATCATGGAACTCAGAACGCGGAGCCAGATTTCAGTCCAACGGGAACGCTCGAAACGCGATTCATCCTCGAACCTGCAATCGCACGTCGAGCCGCCGCACGAGGCAAGCGCGATCGCCTGGCTGAGCAATATCTTGCAGAGATGGAGACAATTCACGATATCACCAATCTCGAAGAGCGTGCGCTGTGGAATAACAGCGATAGATTGTTCCACCGGCAATTGGCGGTCATGACGGGTGACGCTCTGCTCGTCAAGATCGCAGACGAGGTAGCGAAAACAATGGATCAACCATTGTGGAAGCGGCTAAAGGACGACGCGATTTACGATCCGCTACGGATACGCCTGTATGCGTCCGAGCATCGGCTTATTTACGAGTCAATCGTGAGCGGCGATGGTGACGCAGCAGGGTTTTACGTGGAGCAGCATATCAAGCGGGTGCGACGGGATATTGCGCCCAAGTAAAGCCGGCCTGATCAATTAGCTGGCCGCGAACACTCCACCATCGTCGACAAAGAGATCGCAGTAGCGATGTCCCCGATGATCATCACCAGACGCTGGATACAAATCGAATGCGCGTGGCCGCGCGGCCACTAATAAAAGACGGACTTCAGAAGACATGGCAGAAATAGTTCTTTCACTTGATCACCTGCACAAGTTGGCCTTTGACGTATTGGCATCCAATGGACTCAGCGCGCGTCAATCGGACGCGATGGCGAAGGTACTCGTTGCGGGTCAACGGGACGATTGCCACTCACACGGTGTATGGCGCCTTATTGGATGCGTAAAAACGCTGAAGATGGGCAAAATCAATGCTGATGCCGAACCGCAGATAAACGATGTCTCGCCTTCGCTTGTTAAAGTCGATGCTCGGTTCGGATTCTCTCCGCTTGCTTTTGAACTGGGGAGTCGAGTACTCGTTGAAAAGGCGAAGAGATCTGGTATCGCGGCCCTGGCAATCAACAACTGCTTTCACTTCAGCGCTTTGTGGCCGGAGGTCGAGGCAATTGCTGCTGAAGGCGTAGCCGCACTGGCCATGACACCGACCCATAGCTGTGTAGCACCTGCTGGCGGAAACAAGCCGCTATTTGGAACCAACCCGATCGCGTTCGCCTGGCCACGTCCAGGCCCCTTTCCGTTTGTGTTCGACATGGCTACGAGCAGAATCGCCCGTGGCGACATCGAGCTGCATAAGCGGTCTGGCTCGAAGATCCCGAGTGACTGGGCGATCGACGAAAACGGTCAAGCTACCGATGATCCCGATAAAGCATTGAGGGGTGCCATGCTTACATTCGGAGGCTATAAGGGTTCCGCGCTCTCAGCGATGGTTGAGTTGCTGGCTGGTCCGTTAATTGGCGATATGCTCAGCCCGGAATCGCTGGCTTTTGACGAAGACGTAGGCGCGGCCCCCTGTCATGGTGAAATCGTCATCGCTTTCGACCCTGCAGTCTTCGCCGGCGCTGCCCCTACGGACAACCTGCAGCGCGCCGAGACTCTGTTTGAAGGAATCGTGGGTCAGGGCGCGCGTCTGCCCTCTCAGCGACGATTCGATGCGCGACAGCGCAGCGTTGAGCACGGCGTGTCGCTTTCAAAGGAGCTTCACGACGAACTTACCCGTTTGATTTCGTGAGATCTGTCGGGGATAGGGTCGCATCCTGGCTCAACATCTCAAGTGTTGCACGAGGCGTGGATCGACGAACACTCCTGACCTTGCCGCCGTCAATCGGTACGCACGTGACCAGCTCGCGACCGTCGCGGGTAGAGCTGCGAGATCGCAAGCAAGGCAATAATCAGGAAAATCGGCAAGCAGTTGAACAACACGATTCGCTGCGGCGAAAACCCAAGCGTTAGTAGAATGCCGCCGATTGCGCTCGCCGCGGAGCCCAACGCCGCGCTCGCTGGCGAAAATCCGTACGACACGAGCAAAGTCGGTATCCAGAACATGAATTGATAGGTCACCAGAAAAGCGAGGAATGCGATCGACCAGACTCCACCCGTGATGCGCGATCAACAGCGAAGCCTGAAAGCAGCACCACCGCAACCTACGCCTTAAACTCCACCGAAACAAAAATCTTCTTACACGGCTCAACCACTTCCCACGTCCCCTTAAACCCGGCCGGAATCAAAAACCGATCCCCAGCCCGCACAGTCTTGCTTGTCCCATGCGCATCCCGAATCACGGACACGCCCTCGAGTATTTCGCAATACTCACTCTCGGTGAAGTTCACCGTCCATTGCCCGCAAGCTCCCTCCCAAACGCCAGCCGCGAGCTGCCCACAGGGACTGGAAAAATGCGTGTGAACAAGCTGCGAAGGATTGCCGGAAAGCACTGCTTCCGCCTTCGGCATGTACTCAACGCTTTCCTTGGCAGGCTGCGCAAAATCTACGATATTCATAATGCTCATAATGGTTCGATGCAAACAGAGTTAAAAAAGCAGAGCTTCAAAAAGGGCGTAGCGCACACACCCACTGCATGCGCCACGCGCAAAAGGTGACACCTATCGTCAGCAGACTACACCAGCTAAACCGAACTCAACTCCCCGACTTCAACTGCGCCCACAGCCGGTTTTCAAGCCGCATGATCGGCGCAGGCTGCGGCCGCATCAACGTCATCTTGTTCAGCACAGCTTCAGGCGGATACACATTCGCATCCTGCTCGATCGCCGGCGTCACAAACTGCCTCGCCGCGCGATTCGCAGTCGGATAAAACACTTCATTCGTAATCGCCGCGCTTACCTTCGGATCTTCGATGTAGTTCATCCACTTCATCGCCGCTTCCGGATGCGGGGCATCTTTCGGAATCACCATCACGTCCATCCAGAGCAGGCCGGCGTCCTTGATATTCGAGAACCGCACGTCGTACGAACGCTTCGCTTCCGACGCACGTCGCCGGGCAATTCCCACATCGCCCGAATAGCCCAACGCCACACAGATATCGTTGTTCGCCAGATCGTTGATGTAGCCGGACGAATTGAACTGCGTGATATACGGTCGCACTTTCTTCAGCACTTCGTATGCGGCCTGGTAATCGCCGGGATTGGTGCTGTTCGGGTCCTTATGCATGTACTGAAGCACGGCCGGGAAAACATCCGCCGCTGCGTCGAGGAAAGACACGCCACAACTCTTCAGCTTCGAAAGATTCTGCGGGTCGAACAACAGCGACCAACTATCAACCGGCGCATCGGCGCCGAGTGCTTTTTTCACGGCCTGAACGTTATAGCCGACACCGTCCGTGCCCCACGCCCAAGGTACGCCGTATTGATTGCCGGGGTCCGCATCGGCAATCAGTTTCATCAAACCCGGATCGAGGTTCGCGAGGTTCGGCATCTTCGATTTGTCGATCTTCTGATACACGCCGGCTTCGATCTGACGCGCCATATAACTCGATGTGGGCACAACGATGTCATACCCGGAGCTGCCTGCCAGCAGTTTCGCCTGCAACGTGTCGTCGCTATCGTAGCTGTCGTATTTCACCGTGATGCCGGATTGCTTTTCGAAGCCGGTAATCGTGTCTTTGGCGATGTAGTCTGACCAGTTGTAGACGTTGATCGTCGTATCCGCGGCGTGTGCAGCGTTCATCGGGGTTAAAGCGGTCAACGAGCACAGCATCGTGCCGGTGAGCGAGAGAAGCTTGGCATGACGGATCTTCATTCGACTATCTCCTTGGTTTCGATCTCAGTTTTCGCCGCAGCGCAGGTACCGATGCACGAGCGTGACGATCCACACGTCCATACGTTCCGCACGAATGCGGACGAGTAAAGGACGTGACGCCGCCTGCCGCAGCGCAAGCGCACAGCAGAGCTAAAAGGGACGCAGAGAGGCGAGCGCTATAAGCCGGCCAACGCTAGCAAGACAAATGCAAAGCGCGGACAGACAAACGCATTGCAGACGTTCGACCGCTAGATAAAGCGGCCTGATCGCATGCAACACTTGCTCGCGAAAAGAGAAGGGGGCTAAGGCAGAAGCGACGCGATTTCGTCGGTGCGCACCCCGATAGCTGCGGGTGCTGCAATGACGTTGTGTCGACGGACGGATCGACGCGACAACACGGTATCGATGGACAGGGGGCGGGATGGCGAAGCGCAGTTGCTCCCCTGATGAGCGATCGAACAGCCGGACAGGAAGGTTCTTTCCCGACCAGGCTGATATCTCACCAATGGACCACGGACTTTCACGATGGAACCCGAAGCGACGTTGAGTAGAAGTCCTCGCTGATGCAAATAGACCGCGCTGCGAGAACCACCAAACTGCCGCCCTAGGATATATGAGCCATTATTTTCGTCAAAGGATTTTCTGACACTGCGCTGTCATCGTCATGCGCAGTGGAACGCGTTCATGCGAGCGCATGCTTCAACAAGCATGGCTCGCATCGAACTACGCAACAACAGACAACGTTAGCGTTTTACTGGCCGCCCATCGGTTCGGGCTGAACCGCAGGCGCAGCGGGTACGGGTGTGCCGGTTTGCGATGAGCCGTTTGCCGAAGAACCATAACCGGTGGCGTCATGCTGTGCGGCTACGCGTGCTTCGGCTGCCTGAATGTCCGCGGGGTAGGTCGAGTCGGTTGCAGCGGCGGGGTTGTAGCCGGCCTGTTCAATCTGGATCAGTTGCGCCTTGACCTCCGCGCGGGTCAGCGGTTGCTCGGACTGTGCGAACGAAGCGACCGGGGCTGCGAGTACAACGACCAGTGCGACTGCTTTGATCAGCGATTTCATGATGCGTCCCTCCGAGGATGTTTTATTCGGCGCCGCAACATGTGTTCGGCGGCCTATGGAGGGATTCTAGGAAGCGGGCGATCTAGGGCAAACCCCTAAACCCGTAATTCAGTCTTGCAGCAAATGATAAGTCGGCGTTATGTAATGCTCTTCCTAAGATTTGAAGAATTGCTTCAGACTCCAGAACGTACACCTACGCGGTACGCCGTCACCTGCCGGTATGCGCTGCCAGGTCGCACGATGACCTGATCCTGCTCGGCCATATTGACTTCATTCGGAAAGCCGCCCGCTTCGAGACACAGTCCGGAGTACGCCTGATAGGCGATGCCGCCGCGTCCCTTGTCGCCCTTCAGGAAATTGCCGGTGTAGAACTGTAAGCCGCGCTGATCGGTCGAGACGGTCAGTTCGCGTCCGCTGCCGGGGTCATAGGCACATGCAACCTGGCGTACCTGCGGCTCGCGTCCGGTCATCGTGGCATCAGGCGCGTCACGCAGCATATAGCAATGATCGAAGCCACCGGCCCGCGCAAGCTGCGCATGCGGCCAATCGAGCCGTGCGCCGATCGGCGCGCTCTGCCGGAAGTCGAACGCATTGCCTGCCACTTCGGCGAGCTCGCAAGGAATCATCGACGCATCGACTTCGAAGAACCGGTCGGCATCGATCGACAATACATGTCCGCGAATGTCGGCATCCCGCCGACCCGTCAGGTTGAAATACGGATGGCTCGTCAGATTGAGCGGCGTAGGGGCGTCCGTGATCGCTTCATAGGCGATCGTCAAGGTGCCGTCGTCGTCGAGCGTGTAGCGCACCTGCACCGTGACGTTGCCCGGAAAGCCGGCGTCGCCTTCGGGCGATTCCAGACGCATAACCAGCGCACCGTTGTCTTCGCTCACGTCCCACAGTGTGCGATGAAAACCCTGCGTGCCACCATGCAGCAGATTCGCGCCTTCGTTGCGATCGAGCGTGTACTCGATGCCGCCGAGCATGAAACGCGCATCGGCAATGCGGTTCGCCCAACGGCCGATCAATCCGCCCATGTAGGTTGTGGCCGCAACGTATTCTGCGGGCGTGTCGTGGCCGAGCAGGATGTCGCCGAGACGACCCGCGCGGTCCGGCGCATGCCACGAGACCAGCGTCGCGCCCAGGTCGCTGATGGCGACTTTCATGCCGTGCGCATTGCGCAGCGTAAAGAGCCGCACAGGATCGCCGCCGGGCAGCGTGCCCCATGGCTCAGAGGAAAGTGGTGCGATGCTGATCATGTCGTCGGTAGAAAGAGAAGGTGAAAAGCATGCTCAGCCGGGCTCTGCCGTCGAATTCACACGGTCCTGGTATTCGCGCGGCGTACAGCCGAGTTCGCGGCGAAACACCGCGTACATGTATTGCAGTGACGTGAAGCCGCAACGGATCGCCACTTCGGCACTCGACGCATCGCGCTTGGCAAGCAGCGCTTTCGCGACGTCGAGTTTATGGCGCAGGATTTCCTGATGCACGGTGCACTGCCGTTCGCGCCGAAAGTACTCTTCGAGCGACGAACGCGACACGCCCACGTAATCGGCAACCTGTTCGGTGCGAATGCCCTGGCACGCGTACTGGCGGATGAAATGACGTGCGCGCATCACATACGGACTCGCGAGCGGCTGGTGTTTTGTCGATTCGAGCACATTGATGCCCACCGGCGGTACGAGAATGCGCCGCCCCGGAAAACGCGCGCCGTGCAGCATTTGATGCAGCAAGTGAGCGGCGGTGCGGCCCATTTCCTCGGTGCCTTGAATCACGGAGGAAAGCGGAATGCGGGTCAACGTTCGCGTAAGCGGATCGTTGTCGATGCCGATGATCGCCACTTCTTCAGGCACGGGAATACCCGCGATCAAACAGGCCTGCAACAGGTGCCGAGCGCGGGCGTCGGTGACGGCGATGATGCCGACCGGCTTCGGCAACTGGGCGAGCCAAGCGGTGAGCTGCTCGGTTGCCTGATTCCACGACGGCGCGCTGGTCGACAGGCCACGATAGATCTCGGTGCCGATCTGCTCGGCGCTATGGCCGTCCGTGCTGCGCAGGTGAGCGAATGCCAACTCACGTTGTTGCGCCCAGCGATTCTCCTGCGCTTGCGGCAGGCTATACAGGGCGAAGTGCTCGAGTCCCGCGCCGATCAGATGCGTGTAGGCGAGCGAAACGAGCTTGGCGTTATCGGTCGCGATATAGGGTAAGTCCGGGGGGTAGTGCGCCGGATCTTCGAACGATGAACCGACTGCCACCACCGGCAACGGACAGTCTCTCAGCGCTTCACCCACAGCGGGATCGTCGAAATCCGCGATGATGCCGTCGCCGTCGAAACGCTCGATACCCGTCAACCGGCAGCGGAAATCTTCTTCAAGGAAGAGATCCCACGCCACGCGCGTCGACAGCAGGTAATTGCCGATGCCGGTGATGATCTCGCGGTCATACACCTTGTTCGCGTTGAACAGCAGCGCGATCCGATGGGTCGTCTGTGGTGTTTGCGGACGGGTCATGGCAGTGGGTGGCGTGCGGATCGTCAAGATTCGCAGCGCCTTCGTCTCCTGTTGGATGCGCTCTGAAGGCAGCACCGTTTTTAAGCGTCTGGTTATTCTAGGCCGCGAACATCGCGCCAGTGTGAAACAAACGCATGGGCGGTAAGAAACATCAAGCACGCTGCGCAATTTCGCAATTGCCGATGCACCTTGCAAGCGGCAGCATGGCGTCACCTTGTCGACCGGCGCGGCGATACCGCACGGGTTGCAGTGCAGCATAAAACAGGAGACGCTGATGTCCTACTTCGAACACATTCCCGAGATCCGCTACGAGGGCCCGCAATCGGATAACCCGCTTGCTTATCGTCATTACGACAAGAGTAAGCGGGTGCTCGGCAAGACACTCGAAGAACATCTTCGCATTGCTGTGTGCTACTGGCATACGTTTGTCTGGCCGGGCGTCGATATTTTCGGGCAAGGGACGTTTCGGCGTCCCTGGCAGCAGGCCGGCGACGCCATGGAACGTGCGCAGCAAAAGGCGGATTCCGCGTTTGAGTTCTTCTCGAAGCTCGGCACGCCGTATTACACGTTTCACGATACCGACGTTGCACCGGAAGGCGACAGCCTGAAGGCCTATAGCGAGAACTTCACGCGCATCGCCGACTATCTGGCGCGCAAGCAGCAGGATACCGGCGTCAAACTGCTGTGGGGCACGGCCAATCTGTTCTCGCATCCGCGTTATGCAGCAGGTGCGGCGACCAGTCCCGATCCTGAGATTTTTGCGTTCGCTGCGACGCAGGTTCGTCATGCTCTTGATGCGACCCAAATGCTGGGAGGCGAAAATTATGTGTTGTGGGGCGGCCGTGAGGGCTACGACACGTTGCTCAATACCGATCTCGTGCGCGAACGTGATCAGCTTGCCCGCTTCCTGAACATGGTCGTTGAGCACAAGCACAAGATCGGCTTCAAAGGCGCATTGCTGATCGAGCCGAAGCCGCAGGAGCCGACCAAGCATCAATTCGACTATGACGTGGCGACCGTACACGGTTTCCTGCTGCAATTCGGACTCGAAAAAGAAATTCGCGTGAACATCGAAGCCAATCACGCCACGCTTGCTGGCCACTCGTTTCATCACGAAATCGCCACGGCCTACGCGCTGGGTATTTTCGGCAGCGTCGACGCGAATCGCGGCGATCAACAAAACGGCTGGGACACGGACCAGTTTCCGAACAGCGTCGAAGAATTGACTCTCGCTTTCTACGAAATCCTCAAGCACGGCGGCTTCACCACCGGCGGTATGAACTTCGACGCTAAAGTGCGGCGGCAGAGCGTCGATGCGGAAGATCTGTTCTTCGGTCATATCGGTGCAATCGATAACCTGGCGCTCGCTGTCGAGCGTGCGGCGACACTGATCGAAAACGACCGGCTCGAAGCGTTCAAACGTCAACGCTACGCGGGCTGGGAGTCGGAGTTCGGCCGCAAGATTCTGAAGGGCGACTATTCGCTCTCGACGCTGGCTGCGGATGCATTGACGCGCGGCCTGAATCCGCAGCATGTGAGTGGCAGACAGGAGCAACTGGAAAACGTTATAAATCAGGCGATATACAGCCGACGCTAAAAAGGCAGTCATGAAGTAACCGCCCGAAAAAGGGCACGCAGTAAGACATAAAAACCGCGCGGCCACGTTGACCGCGCGAATAAAAGAAGCTTTGGGTTGTCGCTTGTCCGGTTCTGCGGCTCGCAGCGCAGACCGTCCAATCCGGTATTCCGGCTATCAGAACAAGGAGTGAGACATGAAATTCGCAACGCGTCGTACCGTACTGAGTTCGCTCGTGTGTGGAGCGATGCTCGCCAGCCTGTCGCTTGTCGCGCCGCTCGCGCACGCAAGCAAGGACCACCCGGAAATTGGCTTCTGTATTGACGATCTGCGTGTCGAGCGTTGGTCGCGCGATCGTGACTATTTCGTTGCAGCGGCAGAAAAACTCGGCGCCAAAGTATCGGTGCAATCCGCCGATGCGAGCGAAGAGCGACAGATTTCGCAGATTGAAAACCTGATCTCGCGCGGCGTCGACGTAATCGTGATCGTGCCGTTTAATTCGAAGACGCTCGGCAATGTGGTCGCCGAAGCCAAGAAAGCAGGCATCAAGGTCGTCTCGTACGACCGCCTGATTCTCGACGCCGACGTGGATGCCTATATCTCGTTCGACAACGAGAAGGTTGGCGAGCTGCAGGCACAAGGTGTCTTCAACGCGCAACCGAAGGGCAACTACTTCATGCTCGGCGGCGCGCCGACCGACAACAATGCCAAGATGCTGCGTGAAGGCCAGCTCAAAGTGTTGAAGCCCGCGATAGACAAGGGCGACATCAAGATCGTCGGTCAGCAATGGGTACCGGAATGGAGCGCATCGACGGCGCTGCGCATTGTTGAAGATGCGCTCACGGCGAACAACAACAAGATCGACGCAATCGTCGCTTCGAACGACGGCACCGCAGGCGGCGCGATCCAGGCGCTTGCCGCACAGCACATGGCAGGCAAGGTGCCGGTGTCAGGACAAGACGCTGATCTGGCTGCTGTGAAACGCGTAATCGCCGGCACGCAGACGATGACCGTGTACAAACCGTTGAAGCTGATCGCAGGCGAAGCGGCGAAACTCTCCGTCGCGCTTGCGAAGGGCGAGAAGCCGGCCTTTAATGCACAGTACGACAACGGCAAGAAGAAGGTCGACACGGTGCTTCTGCAACCCACGTTGCTCACCAAGAGCAATGTTGATGTGGTCGTCAAGGACGGCTTCTACACCCAGGCCCAGCTCGCGAGCCAATGAGCGTAACGTGTGCGTAGTTCAAGCCGATGTGCCTGGTATGCGTCAGGCACATCGGCGCGACCGCGCGCCCTGCAGCGAGGCATAGCGAATGAGTGAACCATTACTGACGATGCGCGGCATCGTCAAAGCGTTTTCCGGCGTGAAGGCGCTCGACGGCATCGACCTGACGGTGGCGCCTGGCGAGTGCGTCGGCTTGTGCGGCGAAAACGGCGCGGGCAAATCGACGCTGATGAAAGTGTTGTCCGGCGTCTATCCTCACGGTACGTGGGACGGCGAAATCATCTGGGAAGGCGAGCCGCTGAAGGCCGCGAGCATAAGAGACACGGAACGCGCGGGCATCATCATCATCCATCAGGAGTTGATGCTGGTGCCGGAGCTCTCGGTTGCGGAGAACATCTTTCTCGGCAACGAAATCACGCTGCCCGGCGGCAGAATGAATT
The DNA here is from genome assembly GCF_050434225.1 of Paraburkholderia sp. GAS32. Lineage (NCBI taxonomy): Bacteria > Pseudomonadati > Pseudomonadota > Betaproteobacteria > Burkholderiales > Burkholderiaceae > Paraburkholderia > Paraburkholderia sp. GAS32. The sequence goes on from NZ_JBNPVS010000038.1 coordinate 57,713, forward strand.
ACGCCGCGATGTATCAGCGCGCCGACGAACTGCTGCGCGAGCTCGGCATAAGCGGAATCAACTCCGCGCAACCAGTGATGAATTACGGTGGCGGCCACCAGCAGTTGATCGAGATCGCGAAGGCGCTGAACAAGCGCGCGAAATTGTTGATCCTCGATGAACCGTCGTCGTCGCTGACGGCTACGGAGATACACATCCTGCTGGATATCGTGCGCGATCTGAAGCGGCGCGGAGTTGCTTGCGTTTACATCTCGCACAAGCTCGACGAAGTAGCGGCCGTATGCGACACGATCAGCGTGATTCGCGACGGCCGCCACGTCGCGACCGAACCCATGCGCGCGCTGACCACTGATCGCATCATCTCCCTGATGGTGGGCCGCGAGATCAAGAACCTGTTTCCGCGTGAACCGCATCCGATTGGCGACGTGATCTTCGAAGCGCGCCACGTGACCTGTTTTGACGTCAACAATCCGCGCCGAAAGCGCGTGAACGATGTGTCGTTTGCGCTGCGGCGTGGCGAAATTCTCGGTGTTGCCGGTTTGGTCGGCGCGGGGCGTACGGAACTGATGCAGGCGATCTTCGGCGCGTATCCCGGTGTGAGCGAGGCGACCGTGGTGATGGACGGCAAGCCGGTGAAAATTCGCGCCCCTGTCGATGCGATTCGCGCCGGCATCGGTATGGTGCCGGAAGATCGAAAGCGCCACGGTATCGTGCCGGGTCTGAGTGTCGGCCACAACATCACGCTTGCGGTGTTGCAACGTTTCGCGAAGGGCGGTCGCATTGATTCCGCGGCCGAACTCGACACGATTCACACGGAGATGAAGCGGCTTTCGGTGCGCGCGGCGCATCCGATGCTCTCGATTGCGAGTCTGTCGGGCGGCAATCAGCAAAAGGCCGTGCTGACGCGCATGCTGCTGACCGACCCGAAAGTACTGATCCTCGACGAACCGACGCGAGGCGTCGATGTCGGCGCGAAGTTCGAAATCTACAAACTGATTTTTCAACTGGCACAGCGCGGCATGTCGATCGTGATGGTGTCGTCCGAATTGCCTGAAGTGCTTGGCATCAGCGATCGCGTGCTGGTCATCGGCGAAGGCGAATTGCGCGGCGATTTCGTCAACGACGGCCTCACGCAAGAGGACATTCTCAGCGCCGCCATCCGTCCTGTGCAGCGATCCCTCAACCCGACCGCACCAACCGAAGCGAGTGCCGCATGACTCCCGACGTCACTTCCCAACCCGCCGACAGCCCTGCGTCGCGAGGCGCATTCGGTGGCCCGCAGCGCATTCAGCAACTGTTCGCGCGTTACAAGATTCTCGCGTTGCTGATCGCCGTGGCCGCGATCTGGCTTTTCTTCCCCTTTCTGACGCACGGCGCGTTCGTGACGCCGCGCAATCTGTCGAATCTGCTGCGGCAGATGTCGATTACGGGCATGCTCGCGTGCGGCATGGTGTTCGTGATCATCGCGGGCGAGATCGATCTGTCGGTCGGGTCACTGCTGGGTTTGCTCGGCGGCGTCGCGGCGATTCTCGATGTGAACCGGCATTGGCCGATTGGCGTCACCGTGCCTGTGGTAATGCTGCTTGGCGTGCTCGTCGGCATGTTCAACGGATGGTGGTCGACGTACCGGCGTGTGCCTTCGTTCATTGTCGGCCTGGGTGGCATGCTGGCATATCGCGGCATTCTGCTTGGCGTTACTGGTGGTTCGACGATTGCGCCGGTCTCTGACGGTTTCGTGTTTGTCGGTCAGGGGTATTTGCCGCGTTTTGCGGGCGATACACTTGCCGTCGTGCTGTTTGTCGTATTGGCCTTTCTGACCGTGCGACAACGAAGCAACCGCGAGCGTTATAAGTTGCGGGTGGTGCCGATCTGGCAGGACGTCGCGAAGGTGGTCGGGGCGGGCGTGATTCTGGCCGCGTTTGTTGCCACGCTCGATCGTTATGGCGGGATTCCCGTGCCCGTTTTACTGCTGCTCGCGCTGCTGGGCATTTTCACGTGGATCGCGACGCAGACCGTTTTCGGGCGGCGTATTTACGCGGTGGGGTCGAACCTGGAAGCAACGCGGCTCTCCGGCGTGAATACCAATCGCGTGAAGCTGGCCATCTTCGCACTGATGGGACTGATGTGTGCGTTCGCGGGGATCGTCAATACGGCGCGACTCGCGGCCGGCTCACCGTCGGCGGGATCGATGGGCGAACTCGACGCGATCGCCGCGTGCTTTATCGGCGGGACATCGATGCGCGGCGGCTCCGGAACGGTCTACGGCGCGTTGATCGGTGCACTGGTGATGGCGAGTTTGGACAACGGCATGTCGATGCTGGATGTCGACGCGTACTGGCAGATGATCGTGAAGGGCAGCATTCTTGTGCTGGCTGTGTGGATCGATGTCGTGTCGGGATCGAACCGACGGTGAAGCTTCTGGCGGTGCGTCATGCAAATGCTGACGCACCGCCGGCTGAGCGATTAGCCTCGCTCTTCAATCAGCAAGGCGCTGTTTTCGGTTCACGCCGAGCAACGACTTCGGCTCCATGAAGGCTTCCAACCCGAACGTGCCATATTCCCGCCCGATGCCCGATTGCTTGAAGCCGCCGAACGGTGCGGCCGGCTCGTGTGCCAACGTGTTGATCAGTACGCGTCCTGCGTCGATACGAATGGCGACTGCGCGAGCACGCGCCGCATCGGCTGAGAGTACGTACGCTTGCAGCCCGTAGCTCGTGTCATTGGCGATTGCAATCGCTTCCTCGGTATCGCGATACGCAATGATCGACAGCACCGGCCCAAAAATCTCCTCACGGGCAATCGTCATGTCGTTGCTGACACCGCTAAATACGGTCGGACGCACGAACCAGCCATGCTCCACTCCCTCCGGTCGGCCCTCGCCACCGGCAATCAATCTCGCACCTTCATCGATGCCGATGCCGATGTAGCGCTGCACGCGCTCCCACTGCTTGCGGCTGACCATCGGGCCGATCTGCGTAGCCGGATCGCGCGGATCACCGGCTTGCGTGCGAGCGACTTCAAAGCGCACCCGCTCTTCGAATTCCGCAAGGCGGCTCTGCGGCACAAGAATCCGCGTACCGGCGATACACGCCTGACCGCTGTTCATGAACCCTGCCTGGAGCGCCAACGGCACCGCTTCCGCGAAATCGGCGTCGTCGAGTATGACCACCGGCGATTTGCCGCCCAACTCCAACGTGACGCGTTTCAATGTCTCCGCGCCGGTGCGCAGAATCGTCTTGCCGACAGCCGTCGATCCGGTGAAGGAAATCTTCGCCACGTCCGGATGCGCGCTGATTTCCGCCCCCACCGTGTCGCCCCGGCCCGTGACGATATTGAACACGCCCGCAGGCAAGCCGGCCTCGTGCAGCGCCTCGGTGATGATGCGTGTCTGGATCGCGCTCATTTCGCTCGGCTTGATGACGGCCGTGCAGCCCGCTGCAATCGCCGCAGCCAGTTTCCCGCAGATAAAGCCGCCATTGCTATTCCACGGCGTAATCAGTCCGGCGACGCCGAGCGGCTGCATGACGACGTCGGCCGTGCCGGCGCGGCGCGTGAAATCATAGGTCTGCAAGACCTTGACGACTTCCGCCAGCACGTCCGCCGGGTATTTCGCCATCCAGCGCGCGCGTGACACCGGCGCACCGTATTCCTCGACGATTGCTTCGTACAGCTCGTCTTCTCTCGCTTGAACCGCGGCGTGCATGCGTTCGAGCAGCGCGATTCGCTCCTCCTTGCTGGTGCGGGAAAACGCCGGGAAGGCGCGTTTGGCGGCCGCGATCGCGCGGCGGGCGTCTTCCGCGTCGGCCAGACGCACCTTGCCGATCACCGTTTCCTTAGCCGGGTTGTGAAGATCGAACCACTCCTCGCCGTGCGGCGTGACGAACGCGCCGTCGATATAAATCTTGTCGATTTGCTGCATGAAAGCTCCTACCCAGAAAGTTGTTGCCTCAAAGATAGGCTCAATCGATTAAGCCGACTAGCCATATAATCAAGGATGATTAGTTGAGCAGGATGGGATAATGAAGACGCCGGGTTTGAGCGAACTGGAAGGCGTGCTTGCGGTGGCGCGCCATCGCAGCTTCCGCGCGGCGGCGACGGAACTTGGCGTGTCGACATCGGCGCTGAGCCATGCGATCGCGGCGTTGGAAGCGCGCATCGGCGTGCGGCTCTTTAATCGGACGACACGCAGCGTGTCGTTGTCCGAAGCGGGCGCGCAATTCGTCGACAGTGTGGCGCCGGCGTTGTCGACCATCCGCGTGGCCATCGAGCAGGCCGGCAGCTATCGCGACACGCCCGCTGGCACGCTGCGCATCAACACATCGACGGGCGCGGCGCGCCAGGTGATGCCCTTGTTGCTGGAATACCTGCGGCGTTATCCGGAGATGAAGCTGGATCTCGTCACCGAGGGGCGCATGATCGACATCGTGGTGGAGGGTTTTGATGCCGGCATTCGGTTGGCTGAGATTGTGCCGCAGGACATGATCGCTGTGCCGTTCAACCGGCCGCAGCGATTTGCAGTTGTTGGGAGTCCCGCCTATTTCGCCGAAAATCCGAAGCCGCGCAAGCCGGACGATCTGCGTGCACACCGTTGTATCCGGATGCGCATGCCGAGCGGACGTATTTATCACTGGGAGTTCGAGCGACGCGGCGAGGCTTTCAGCGTGGATGTGCAGGGCATGCTGACGCTCGATGAGCCGTTGCTCATCATGGAGGCGGCCCGCGAGGGCTTCGGACTGGCGTATATGACCGAATGGAACGTGGCGGCGGATCTGGAAGCGGGCACGCTGCAGCGTGTGCTGGAAGATTGGACGCCGGCGTTCGACGGGCTATGTCTTTATTATCCTGGGCGGCGTCATGTGCCGGCGGGGTTGCGGGCGTTGATTGAGATGATTCGGGAGGGCGGGTGAAAGCAAAAATCCGCCACCTCTCGCATTTTTCCGCCGTTCAAGCCAGTTGCGCTGCAGCGTGCCACCACGCGACGAATAACATTTAATGAACTGACACACGGCTTGCATTCGCCCTTTCCTCGAAGGGCATCCGCCAGCACTGTGCAGGTCGGCTGAAACCCCTTAGCTTTCAGTCCCCCACCCACTTTCCCGTCTTACTACTGTTCCGACGAAACAAACTCCCGCGCCAGCCCGCGCTTTCACAGCGTCCCCGCCACCGTGCAAGCTGATCGAGCCATACGATGTTAAAGCGCAGAACCTTCCTGCTAGGCGGCGCCGGCGCGCTCGGCGTGCTGCTGGTCGGCTGGTCGGTGCTGCCGCCGGGCCAACGTCTGACACCCTCCACGCCACTGCCGGCGGAAGGCAACCAGGTCGCGCTCAACGGCTGGGTCAAAATCGCCGCGGACAACACCGTGACGATCGTGGTGTGCAAAGCGGAAATGGGGCAGGGTATCCACACCGGCCTTGCGATGCTGCTGGCCGAAGAACTCGACGCCGACTGGTCGCAGGTTCGAGTGGAAAACTCGCCGATCGACAAGATCTACAACAGCGTGCAGAACATCGTCGACGATCTGCCGTTTCGCCCGGACGACGACAGCACGGTCAAGCGCGCCACGGTCTGGATGACCCGCAAGCTGGTGCGCGACGCCGGCACGATGATGACGGGCGGTTCATCGAGCATGAACGATCTATGGACGCCGATGCGTGAAGCCGGCGCCTCGGCGCGCGCGATGCTGATCGGCGCGGCGGCCGCGCAATGGAAGGTGTCACCCGGCGAGTGCCATACGGAAAGCGGCTACGTAGTGCACGCAGCAGGCCACAAGGCGAGCTTCGGCGAGCTGTCCACGATGGCCGCACAGCAACCGCTGCCACGCAAGGTCGCGTTGAAAGATCCCGCTGAGTTCAAACTGATCGGCAAGCCGATGCGGCGTATCGAAGCCGCGTCGAAAATCAACGGCACGGCGCGCTTCGGCATTGACGCGCTGCCGGACGGTCTCATCTATGCGAGCGTGGTGATGTGCCCCACGCTGGGCGGGACGGTGGCGCATTTCGACGCTTCGCCTGCCAAGAGCATGCCGGGTTTCATCAAGGCGTTTTCGCTGAAGCCCTACGCTGGTGGCAGCGGCGGCGTCGCGGTAATCGCCGACAACCCTTTCCGCGCGATGAACGCGGTGAGTGCGATCGACGTGGTGTGGAATGACGGCCCCGCAGCCACGCTGTCGAGCGCAGACGTGGACACCCAGCTTACGCAAGCACTGGACGACAGCAACGGCCACGCCTACTACCACCGCGGTGACGTCGACGCTGCATTGAGCGGCGCGGCGCGAACGATCAGCGCCGAGTACCACGCACCGTATCTCGCACATGGCGCGGTCGAGCCGGTGAATTGCACGGTGCAGGTTGCGGACGGCGCGGCCACCGTTTGGGTCTCCACGCAAATGCCGGCGCTCGCGCGGCAGCACGTCGCGAAAGTGCTGGACATCGACGCCGACAAGGTCGACGTGCAAACGCAATTGCTCGGCGGTGCTTTCGGGCGCCGTCTCGAACTCGATTTCATCGCGCAAGCCGCGGCGATTGCGCGCGAAGGCGGTGGTCGTCCGGTGCAAACGATCTGGTCGCGTGCGGAGGATTTCACCCACGATTTCTATCGTCCGGCGTGCGTGTCGCGACTCAAGGCCGGTCTCGACAAAGACGGCAAGCTCGTCGCGTGGCAAGCCACTTCAGCGAGTCAGGCGATCGTGCCGGAATCGCTTGCGCGTTACTACGGCGTGCCGCGCATCCCCATCGACAAGACCACTTGCGAAGGCGCATTCGATCAGCCCTACGAATGGCCCACTGTGCGCGTGGCGCACAAGATCGTCGAACTACCGATCCCGATTGGATTCTGGCGCTCGGTCGGCCATTCGCATCAGGCGTTTTTCACCGAAGGTTTTACCGACGAACTCGCCGTAGCCGCCGGTCAGGACCCGATTGCGTTTCGCGCGGCGCTGCTCGCGCAGCATCCGCGCCATCTGGCGGTGTTGAGGCGCGTTGCAGCTTTATCGGATTGGGGACATCCCTTGACACATGCTGCCGATGGCACAAAGCGGGCACGCGGCGTCGCGCTGCACGAAGCGTTCGGCAGTGTCGTCGCGCAGGTGGCGGAAGTATCGGTCGGTGCGAACAAGCAGATTCGCGTGCATCGGGTGGTCTGCGTGATCGATTGCGGACTGCCGGTGAATCCAAACCTGATTCGTCAGCAGATGGAGGGTGGCATCGTATTCGGCCTCTCGACTGCGTTGCAGGACGAAATCACCATCGTCGGCGGGCAGGTGACGCAGAAGAACTTCGTCGATTTCCCGGTTGTGCGGATGAACGACTGTCCGGTGATCGAAGTCGACATCATGCCGAGCCAGATGCACCCGCAGGGCGTCGGCGAACCGGGCGTGCCGCCGGTTGCCCCGGCGGTGGCCAACGCGGTATTCGCGCTGACCGGCCAGCGCTTGCGCGCGTTGCCGTTGAGGGTTGCGTGAAACGCTTCAGATTGACGGAGAAAACATGGGATCGCTAAACATCAACGGCCGCGTGGTTGCTGTGCAAGCTGAACCGGATATGCCGCTCCTGTGGGTGCTGCGCTGCGACCTCGGCATGACCGGCACCAAGTTCGGCTGCGGCGTGGGCATTTGCGGCGCGTGCACGATCCACCTGGACGGCAAGGCGGGCCTTGCCTGCCAGACGCCGATGTCGAGCTTGCACTCGCAGAAGATCACGACGATCGAAGGCGTGCAGGGCGCCGAAGCGCAGGCGCTAAAAGCGGCGTGGATCGATCTCGACGTGGTGCAGTGCGGGTATTGTCAGAGCGCGCAGCTAATGGCGGCCTGCGCGCTGCTCAAGCAGAAGTCCAATCCCACCGATGCGGACATCGACGCGGCGATGTCCAACATCGTGTGCCGTTGCGGCACGTATCCGAGGGTAAGGGCGGCGATTCACCAGGCGGCTGCGAAACGGCGGCCCGCTTAAGGCCGGCATCACCGCAGACAGAGACGCCTGGGTGAGCCGATCACGAGCCCGGCGGGCTCAGTTCGCCAGCATCTCCACGACCGCGACCACTACCGTGAAAACGCCGATACAACCGCCCAGCGTGGCTGCGCCTTGCATGAATTGCGACATACGTGACCCCGTACCGTGTGATGTTGAGGCTCGTATTTAACCTGAATTGAAAGGCAAAAGAAAGCTTGTCAATAATAGCGATTTACCCGGATGAGACGAGGCGGGAGGGTTAGGGCGCTTTGGTGGCCGCCGTCGGCATGGCCGCCTTAGCCGGCGCCGCAGCAGCGGGAGTCGCGGCGTTAGACACTGCTGTCCCAGGCGCCGTCTGCGCATCAGTCTCCCACCCACCGCCCAGCGCGAGGAACAGGTTGATCTGATCGATCGCCACCTGACCTTCCGCTGCCGCAACCTGAGACTTCGTCGAAGTCAGCGTGCGCGTCGCATCCAGATCCGAAATGAACGACTCGCGTCCGGCTCGATACAAGCGATGCGTTTCATCCGCCGACGCGGTGGCCGACTTCAGCGCAGCACGCAAGGCGTCGGCGCGGGCGTAGTCGGACGCGTAGGTCGCGAGGCTGGTTTCAGTTTCGCGCAACGCGGTCAGCACCACGCCGTCGAACTTTGCCAACGCAACATTGCTTGACGCTTGCGCTTCACGCACACGGCCCCGCGCGCCATTCGTGGGGAAGGTCCAACTGATCAGTGGACCGAAGGCCCAGCGTGCCGTCGGCGAGGTGCCGAGGTCCTCCAGAATCCCCGTCAAACCCGCCGACGCACCGATGCTCACCGTCGGATACAACGCGCCCGTCGCGACGCCGATGCGCGCCGTCGACGCTGCCAGTTGGCGCTCGGCCTCGCGCACGTCCGGGCGGCGCTTGAGCAGCGCGGCGCCATCGCCGACCGGAATCGGCTGACGGATCTGCGGCAGCATGCTGCAGGCCAGCACGGCTGGCGGCAAATCGGACGGTGCGCGTGCGAGCAGCGCCGCGAGCCGGTATTGCGCAATCTGGCGGCGCGCCGTATAGCGCGGAATATCCGCCGCCAGCGTATCGACCTGGGTTTGTCCGCGCGTCACATCGGGCTGATTGCCGCGACCCGCGTCGCGCAATCGGCGCGATACGTCCACACGCTCCTTCTGCAAGGCCAGCGATTGCTGCGCGATCCTGAGCTCCTCGGCGGCCGAGCATTGGTCGACATACGAGCGCACCACATCCGCGACCACCGTGATCCGCGCGAGATCGGCGGCCGCCTGCACGGATTCCGTATCCGCTGCCGCCGCTTCGACACCACGGCGCAGCTTGCCGAACAGATCGATTTCGTACGAGATGCTGATGCCGATATCGCCTTCGTTAGTGACCGGCAGTTTGTTGAAGAGCAGATACTGTTCGGCCGATTCCTGCGCCCGCTCGACGACCGCCGACGTCTTTCCTGAGAAGCCGCCTTGAGCCTGCGCGACACCCAGCGCTTCACGCGAACGCGCGAGGTTCGCCGCCGCGACGCGCAAGTCGGTATTCGACTGCAGCGCTTCGTCGACGAGGTTGTTCAGCACCGGATCGTCATAGAGCTTCCACCAGATCACAGGCACGTTCTGCCGCGTGGTCAGCTTGGCATCGGCGCCTTCGATAGGCGCATTGGCGAGTGGCGCGTTGACCAGCGTCTGCTTCGGCAGCGCGTAATCGGGGCCGACATTCACGCAGCCGTTGAGCGCGATGCTCAACGGCAAGAGTGGCAGCAGCGGCAATAAGGGAAGGGCGCGTGACAGCTTCATTGCGACGCGCCCGACATGACGGCAGCAGACGCCGGTTGCGCAGTAGAAGTAGCGGAGGCAGCCGGAACAGCAGCCGAAGCCGAAGCCGAAGCCGAAGCCGCCGAGGCATCCACCGTACCCGAAGCGCCTGCAGCCGGACGCGGCTTGCCGGTCGGCGACAGATCGCGCACCGACACGGTCGCGGTGCGTCCGGCGATCATGCGGAAGTCGGCAGGCACCTCGTCGAGCGCAACGCGCACCGGAATCCGTTGCGCGAGCCGCACCCAGCTGAATGCCGGGTTCACGTTCGGCAGCAGATTCGATCCTTGCGTGCGGTCGCGGTCTTCAATCCCCGCGACGATGCTTTGCACGTGGCCGCGCAGCACGTTCGGCTCGCCCATCACCTGGATGTCGACCCGCTGGCCGATGTCGATGCCGCGTAGCTTGGTCTCTTCAAAGTAACCGTCGACGCGGAATGAATGCATATCCACCACCGCGAGCACCGCACGGCCCGCCGAAACGAATTCGCCGGTACGCGGCGCGCGGTCGTTCAGATAACCGTCGACCGGACTCACGATGGTAGTGCGTTGCAAATTCAGTTTGGCGGTATCGATTGCGACGTTCGCATCGGCGAGCGCGGCTTCCGCCGTTTCGACACGCGAGCGGCTTTCTTCGGCGACTTCCGCCGCAACCAGGTTGCCGAGCTGGCGATTGCGCGCGTCTTCGCGGCGCGCCTGATCGAGGGTAGCGCGGCGTTGCTGCGCGGTGGCCTGCGCCTGGCGCAGTGCGAGCGCATAGCGGGCCTGATCGATCACGAACAGCACCTGGCCTTGTTTGACCTGCTGGTTGTCCACCACCTCGACCGATGAGATCAGCCCCGAGATATCCGGCGCGACCTGGATCACGTCGGCGCGCACGTGGCCGTCGCGAGTCCACGGCGCGAACATGTAATAGGCAACCAGTTTCCACAGCACGAAGGCTGCAACCACGACGACGATCAGGGTCAGCAGAATTTGACCGACTGAGAACCAGGTTTTTTTCACGTTATTAGTCTGTGCGAAACGACGACGACAAGGCCCAGCACCAGCACATAGATGCCGAGATCGAAGATGGAGCGATGCCAGACGAAGCGGTAAAAGCCGACGCGTTCGAACACCGTGCGAATGGCCAGGTTGATCAGATAGGCGATCAACATCAGCACCAGCACGGCCGGCACGAACACGCCGAAAATATCGATTTCACCGATCATCGCGGGAACGGGCAAAGGAGAGGATTGGGTTGCGGGACGGGCGCATCAGGCAGCGGCCTCCGGTTCGGGCGGCGTGGGTGTGATTAGCGTGGCCGGAAACAGCGAAAGACGCAAGCCGACCAGCGCGTGCAGCGCCTCGCGCAATCTGCGCGCCGAGGTTTGCGCGGTCGGGCCCGGCGCACCGGCATTGGCGAGGCCTTGTGCGGTGACGCGCGCCACGGCTGCATCGATCGACGACATCAGGCTCTCGGGCACCGGTTGGCGCGCGCGCTGGTCGATGCACCATTCGAAGTATTCGCGCACGTCGTCGAGGACATGATCGATCGCGGCCGGCGCTTCGCCGCCGAGCTTGCCGGTCAGGCGGCGCAGATCGAGCGCGTTGAAGGCGATGCGCAGGTCGCGGAAGCTTTCGATCGACGGATGGCGGTGGTCGTCCGTGGCCGCAAGACGCGGGATCAATTGCATCAGGCGGTCGAGCATGCGCGCGGCGAGATTGCGCGGGTCTTCGATCGTCCGGGTGGACGCAGTCAGCACCACGTCGGCCCAGCTCGAGCGCAACAGCCGCGAGGCCGCGAGTTCGGCGCCAAACGGCCGCGTCGCGCGGGTCCACAGATACGCATACAGCAAGCCGGCAAGGCCCGCGAGATTGCTGTTCAGGAAGATCAGGAAGTCGGCCGAGTAGGCATCCTGAATGCTGATGAAGGTGGCCGTATTGACGGCCACGAGCACCGTCACCATGCTGAACTGCGGACGCGGAATTAGCGTGCCCACAAGGATGAACGGCCCGGCGAACAGGACGACCAGCATCGGGAAATCGTGCACGTGAGGCAGCACGGCGAACAGATAGATACCGGCGGCCACCACGGCGATCGCCGTGGCGACGAAGAACTTGAACACCATGGGCGCGGGTTCGTCGAGCGCGGCGAAGAAGCAGCACGCGATGGCGGCCAGCGTCACCGCGCTGGCGCCGTCCGCCCAGCCTGAGCCGATCCACAGACTGCACGCGATGATCACGGCGGCGCCCGCTGAAACCGTCGAAAACAGCATGATGCCGCGGTCGAAAAACTGCTCGGTGCCGCCCAGCCGCCAGTGGCGAAAACGTGGCCGCCACGAGCCTTCTTCGCGCGTGATGATGATGCGCAGCGAGCGGCAGTCCTGCCAGATATCGATCACCTGTTTCATGCGCCACAGCGCGTTCGAAAGCAGCGCGCCGTCCCAGGTCGCCAGCGCGGCCGGCAGCGGCTGCATCGCGGCGATGCGCTCGCGCAATGCGTTGGCTTCCGGGTCGGGGTGATAACCTTCGCTGGCTTCAGGAAGCGGCGCATGGAACCATTTGATGACGTCGTTGAGCAACGTTTCGAGACCCTCGGGCCATGTCTGGCGGCCGCTGTTGTAGAGGGCGATCAGCGGATCGGCCAGCGCCGACATGATCGGCAGCAGCAACTGCATGCGCCCGCGCAACTCGTGAGCACGCGCCAGGATGTCCGGCCGGGTGTGGTCGTAGGCAAGCTGGCTCAGCAGCAGTTCCAGCCCGTTGATCGTGCTCGCGATGCGCTGGCGGGCCCCCGAAATCGCCGAGCCCGCAATGCGCCCGGACAGCGTTTCGGTCGCATAGAACGCGGCGTCGCGAAACCAGGCGTCGGTCCGCTCGATGATGGTGGGCGCGAGCCGGCTAGGAAACAGCGAACTGCCGACAATGCTCGCGCACACGATGCCGAGCAGGATCTCCTCAGTGCGGCTGATTGCCAGATCGAACACGCCGCCTGGATTGGTCACCGAAGGCAGCGCAATGATCGGCATGGTGTAGGCCGCCAGCATGAAGACGTAGCTGCGCGCGGTGCGATCGGCCACCGCCAGATACAGCAGCGTGCCGATCCACAACGCGACGATCACGCTGAACAGATACGGCGATTCGACGAACGGCGGCACCAGCAGCACCGCGGCCGACGCGCCCAGCATGGTGCCGAGCGCACGATAAAGCGCCTTGGAGCGGGTCGCGCCTACAAACGGATTCGACACGATGTAGACGGTGGCCATCGCCCAGTACGGGCGCGGCAATTCGAGCGAGAGACCGATGTAAAGCGCGATCATCGCCGCGGCAAACGTCTTGACGGAGAACAGCCAGTCGCGGACGGAGGGATAGACCATAACCCGTTACCCGGCATCCCGGGGATTGGGCGGCGCCGCTGCGTCGGCCGCGAGCACGCCATGGCTCGTGCGTCGCCATTTTCTGGCAGCGACGACCAGGGTGCTGCTGACGGTGCGGCGCAAGGTATCGAGATTCGACATGGCCGCTATTGTATTTCCTAAATATTCGTTAGCAAGCTATTGAATCGGAATTTTTTGTGAAGCGCGGCTTTCGTGCCGCTGTCGCAAAAGCCCGGCTCATTTAGCCGTAAACGCGCTCCTTCACCAGTTCGATAAAGCGGGTCGCCGCGCTATTGCGCAGTCCCGCAGGGTAAGCAAGATGCAGCGGAGCACTTAACTTCGCGGGATTCGTCAATGTGCAATAGACGGTGCCAACCTGGTCGTAACGTTGCATCGACGCCGGCACCAGCGTCACCCCCAACCCTGCTGCGACCAGATTGATCCCCGACACCATGCGCGGCACCTCGCGCGCAATCCGCGGGACGAACCCGGCTTGTCTGCATGCTGCCAGGATATCCGCATACATGCCGGGTGCGCCCGGCCGGCGCACCAGAATGAAGTCCTCGTGCGCCAATGCCTTCAACGACACCTGCGGCCGTTTCTTGCCCGCTCCTTTCAGCAACGGATGCCCGACCGGCAATACCACCACCATCGGCTCGTCGAGCAACAACTCGAACGCCACGCCCTCGCGCACATCGACCGGCTTGCGGAGAAACGCGGCCTGAATCTGCCCCGCGGCCAAACGCTCGATAATCTCCGCCGCATTGAGTTCGGCAAGCTCCACGGCGACCTCGGGACACACCGCGCGAAAAGCCCGGATCGTCTCCGTCGTAAAAGGATGGAACGCCGCCGAACTGGTGAGGCCGATCGAGATCGTGCCGAGCTCGCCGCGCGCAATCCGGTGCGCTCTCTCCACCGACTGTTGCAGGTCCTGCAGCAAGCGTTGTGCGTCTTCCGCAAAGGCCTGGCCCGCGGGCGTCAAGCTTACGCCGCGCGGCATGCGCACAAACAGTTCGAAGCCGATCTCTTCCTCCAGCGTTCGAATCTGCTGCGAGAGGGGCGGCTGTTGCATGGCCAGCCGCTCGGCTGCACGCGTGAATTGACCTTCCTCGGCAACCGCCAGGAAGTAGCGCAAGTGGCGAAGCTCCATCGTGTTCTGTCTCCTCGGTCGTGCCTTGCTTTCTGTGCATTGCCATATCGTATAGATATGGATGGTGCATAAAACAGGTATTTTACATTTACCACGCCCAATCCTACGATCTCGTCTATCGCATCGATCGAGGCCCGCGTTGCTCACGGCAAGCAGGCTCGAGCGCTCCGCGACATAAAACTAAATCGACTGGAGACGATAGTGATAGTCATGCCAAACTGGCCTTCCGCGTGACGCTCGGCATCCGCCACCGGTTCTGAGTTTTCGAACTTTTCAACGACGGATCTGACGATGCACCGCGTTCAAGACAGTGCACGGTGATCAGGAGCAAGCTGCATGACATTGAATTTTTCACGACGTCTGGCGATGGGGTGTGCGGCAGTGGGTACCGCCATGCTGACATTGCTCACGCAACCGGCATTCGCGGTGCATGCCTACGAGTCGCATCTGAAGCCGGTGGCGACGATCTCGGACACACGGTTCGTGATCGACACGCCGCAAGGGCAAGCTGAATTTCCGCTGTACCTGTCGAAGGATTGGAACGTCGCGCAGCCGCAGGTGACGCGTGCAGTGATTGTGATTCACGGCAAGTTGCGCAACGCGGACGTGTACTTCCGCACCGCGCAGAATGCACGTGCCGCCGCTAATGCGGAGCCTGACAGCACACTTCTGATTGCTCCGCAATTCCTCGCCACGCTCGACACGCGCGTGCATCACGAACCGGCCGATCTGCTGCGCTGGACCGGCGACGCGTGGATGGGCGGCGAAGCGGCGCGGGCTCCGCAGCCCATCAGTTCGTATGCGGTGCTCGACGCGATCGTCACGCGCCTTGCGGATCGCAAGCTGTTTCCGAATCTGCGGCACGTCGTATTCGCGGGGCATTCAGGTGGCGGGCAGGTCGTGCAGCGTTACGCGGTGGCGGCGCATAACATCGACGTGCTGACGAATGAGGGCATCGACGTGCGCTACGTGGTGGCGAGTCCGTCGACGTATGCGTATTTCGATGCACAACGGCCGACCGCGCAAGGTGTAGCAGCGCCGTTCGATGCCGCGCAATGCGCCGATTTCAATCAATGGAAATACGGCATGGACAATCGGCCGCCATACCTCGACGACCGCTCGCCCGCACAACTCGAAGCGACTTATGCGTCGCGCCGTATTGACTACCTGGTCGGCGGCGCGGACGACGATCCACAGCAAAGCGCGCTCGATAGAAGCTGTGCCGCCGAAGCGCAAGGTCCGCAGCGTGTCGCGCGTGCCGAGGCGTATTACCGGTACCTCCAGTCGCGTCATCCGGAAGGGCTGAAGCAGGGTTTTCATATCGTGCCGGGTGTGGGTCACAACGGCGCGCGCATGCTGACGTCGGTCTGCGCATTGTCGGCAATGTTCGACACCAAAGGATGCGAGCAATGAGCGGGGCGAGCTTGAATCAGCGTGACGATGCGGCGTTCGCTACGGAGGCATCGAACGGACTGAGCCCGGCGATGGTGCGGCGCGCGATCTTTGCCTCGGTGCTCGGCAACGGGCTCGAATGGTTCGATTTTCTGATCTACGGCTACTTCGCGAAGATCATCGCGCTGGTGTTCTTTCCCGGCGGCAGTGGTTTCGTGTCGATCATGCTGACGCTCGCCACGTTCGCCGTCGGCTTTATCGTGCGACCGATCGGCGGCATTCTGTTCGGTATTTACGCGGACCGGGCGGGGCGGCGCAAAGCGCTCTCGCTGCTGATCATTTCGATGGCGGCGAGCACGCTGTTGATGGGCCTCACGCCGGGTTATGCCAGCATCGGCATCGCGGCGCCGTTGCTCGTGGTGCTCGCGCGGCTGTTGCAAGGGCTCTCGGTGGGCGGGCAGTTCGCGACGGCATCGGCGATGCTGGTCGAGTACGCGCCGCCGCACAAGAAGATGTTCTACGGCAGCTTCAATATGTCGGCGCAGGCGTTCGCGTTGCTGCTTTCGTCAGGCGTCGGCTATCTGCTGACCACGCAGCTCACGCATGAGCAACTGGGGCGTGGGGCTGGCGCCTGCCGTTTCTGTTCGGCGCGTTGGCGGGGCCGTTCGGTTTCTACATCCGGCATCGCGTGGCGGAATCGCCGGAGTTCGGGCGCTTGCTCGATCAAAAGGATAAGCCGCCGCGCGCAACGGTGCGCCAGTTCTTCCACGATAACGGAGACGCGGCGATTTGCGCGATGGGCGTGATCATCATCGGCGCGGCGACCAATTATGTGTGGCACTCGTATTTGTCGGTCTATGTCGAGCGGCAATTGCATCTGCCGCTGTCCACCGCGCTGCTCGGCGCGTTTGTGTCGGGCGTGCTGAATCTGTTCCTGTTTCCGCTGTCCGGCAAGCTTGCCGATCGTTACGGCGCGTACCGGCTGTTCTATCCGATCGTAATCACGTGGATGGTCTGCGTATATCCGCTTTATCACTTCGTCGTGACGAATCCCACGCCGGGGCATCTGTTCATCGCGCAGATGGTCGCGACGGTGTTCCTCGCCGCCATGTCCGGTTCGCACCCCGGCATGCTCGCGACGCTGTTTCCGGTGCGCAGCCGTTCGGCGGGCGTGGCGCTGTCGTACAACATTGCGGTGACGCTGTTCGGCGGCATGGCGCCGCTCACCATCACCGGCTTGACGCATCTGACTGGCAGCAGTCTGACGCCGGCGTTCTACCTGATCTTTGCCGGTTGCGTGTCGCTCGCGATGGTGTATTTCACGCGCTCGGGACGTGAGCCGGGCGGCGCAACGGCGAAGTTCGTCACGCGTTAACCGCCACTAGCCAGACTGATTAGATGACCCACGAGCTTATTGCATGACCCAGCCTTTGATAACAGATGACGAACGCGCACCGAATGAACGTCCGGTCGCTGTCGTCGCCAGCCGGCACCTGAGTGTCGCGACGCCTGCGGGCAGCGGCACCGTGCCGGTGTTCGCGAACGGCGACTGGCTTGCGCCGACGTGTGACGTCAAGCGTGCCGTGATTCTGATTCACGGACGCCTGCGCAACGCGGACACGTACTTCCATCTGGCGGAGCGCGCGTGCGCACTTGCTGGTGGCGATGCAGCCGATACGCTGCTGATCGTGCCGCAATTCCTCGCGAGTGCCGACGTTAGCGCGCATGTGTTGCCGTCATCCACGCTGCATTGGGAATGGGCTGGCTGGATGGGCGGCGACAACGCCGAAGGTCCGGCGCCGCTCAGTTCGTTCGATGTACTCGACGCCATCCTGCAGACGCTGGCGTCGAGCGCGCAGTTTGCGTCGCTAACCGAGGTGGTGATCGCCGGGCATTCGGGTGGTGGCCAGGTGGTGCAGCGCTATGCCGTGGTGACGCGAGGTGAGGCGCCGCTCGTCGCGCGCGGAATCGCGCCGCGCTATGTGGTCGCGAATCCTTCGTCGTATGTGTACTTCGACGCGATGCGGCCGACCGCGTCCGGTGAATTCGCGGCGTTCGATGCGGCGGCGTGCCCGTCGTTTAATCGCTGGAAGTATGGGCTCGAAGATTTGCCTGCCTATGCTTCGAGTGGCGGGGAGGCGGGCTCCGCTGATGCGCTCGAATCGCGCTATGCGCGCCGCGACGTCACTGTGCTGCTCGGCGGCGCGGATTGCGATCCGCAGCATCCGGCACTCGACCGTTCATGCGCTGCGCAGACTCAAGGCGAGCATCGGCTGGGGCGCGGACTGGCTTACGCGCGCTATATGGCGGCGAGGCATCCGGAAGGGGCGGCGAAGCATCGTACGTTTGTGATCGACGGCGTTGGGCACGATACGAAGGGGATTTTTGCATCGGTGCAGGGGCTGGCGGCGTTGTTCGGCAAGGCATGAAGCGTGCTACTGCGATAAGGCCAGCTTTCAAAGGACTGTGCCGACATGAACAAGACCCGAATCCTCGCGGCCACGATCGCCGCTGTATCGCTTAGCGCCTTGCTGCCGTGCAGCGCGAATGCCGACGATGCGCCTAGCCCGTGCGCATCGCTCAAACGGATCGTTGCGGCTGCGCCGGACGGCCTGGCTTCACTGACACCGGAAGACGGCAAGGGCGTCGCGCAACCCTACGGCGATGACGCCCAGTGTTCGGCGAGCCGCGGGAGTTATCAATGCACGTGGACGCCGCATCACGACGCCGGTTCGAGTGCGGACGCGCTGCAGGGCGTCGCGGCGGACATCGCCTCGTGCCTGCCGGACGCGACGCATGACCAGAATTCACCCGGACGTCAGCATTTTTATCTGGGCACGCGCGCCAAACGGACCGATATCACATTGACGCGGGCTGATTCGAGCAAGTTGCGGCTGGTTGTATCGGGCAAATGAGTGGGCAGATGCGTTTCGGGCTGTCCGCGCGCGGCCCTTATTGCGACGCCGGCCACCATGTCCAGCCGCGTCGCGAGCGTCGCAACTCGACCATCGAGAGCGGCGCGATCTCGATGCGTGGAAACACGGCCGGCGGCGCTCCAAGCGCATGAACGATCGCGGCCCGGATCACAGGCGCGTGCGTGACGGCGACCACGTTTTGCGTGTTGCCTAGTATGACGCCCTCGCTCAACGCACCGTTTAGCGCATCGAGCCACTGTCCCACCCGCTTCACGAGTTGACTGAATGACTCGCCGCCGTGCGCGGCTGCGTCGGGATCATGTGTCCAAGTGGCGAGGTCGTGCGATGCTTCGAGCGCGAGATCGGCAAGGCGGCGGCCATGCCACAGGCCGTAGTCCATATCCGCCAGTCCTTTGTCGACCGATGTGCCTTGGCCCAATGCCGCGGCACCGAGCCCCAGGGCCGACGCCGTGTCGCGCGCACAAACGGCCGGGCTGACGAAAACCGCCGCGTCGTCCGGAATCGACAGGCGTGCTCGTGCGGCGGCCGCTTCGGCGAGGCCACGTGCATCGAGCGGGTCGTCGGCGGGGAAGCGGCCCGCGCGCATCGCCGCGGTCGATGCGTGGCTGATCAGTAACAGCCGTGTGTCCATTCAGTTGATTTCCATAAAGACCGGACTAAAGCGGGACGCCGCGTGCATGCTTTACGTTGCCGGGAGGCAAAGTTTAGCGCGTAGAATAGCGTCACTGCGAAGCACGGAAGCCGGTGAGAGCCCGGCGCGGTCGCGCCACTGTAATCGGCATTCACGAGCCGAAAGCCAGACCTGAGCTTCGCACCATCCCTCTTCAATCGACTATCGGGGCGCGTTACCCCCAGGAGATGTCAATTATGACCAACGCTGTTTTCGATTCCACGACACAGCCTGTCGCCCAACCCACGCCGATTCCGCTGCGTGAATTGCTGCCTTGGGTCGTGTTTGGCGGCTTGCTGCTGTTGCTCGCGCTGTATTTCGTTGGTGCGGAACAGGGTGCCACGTCGCTGGTGCCTGGCATGTATGTGCATGAATTCGTGCACGACGGCCGCCATCTGCTCGGCTTTCCCTGCCACTAACGGAGTCGAACATGGTTGGTAAATTGTTGGTACGCGGGATGCTTGCAGGCATCGCCGCGGGATTGCTCACGTTCGGCTTCGCGAGATTGGTGGGCGAACCGCAGGTCGACCAGGCGATTTCCTTCGAGGAAAAGGCCGACGCCGCCAAAGGCGAAGCGCCCGAATCCGAACTGGTGAGCCGCGGCACCCAGGCGGGCCTGGGATTGTTGACTGGCGTGGTCACGTACGGCGCCGCGTTCGGTGGCCTGTTCTCGCTGGTGTTCGCGTATGCGTATGGCCGCGTCGGCGCGCTGAGTGCGCGCGCGTTGTCCGCATGGCTCGCGCTTGGCGCGTTTATTGCGCTGGTGATCGTTCCGAACATCAAGTACCCGGCGAATCCCCCTTCGGTGGGCGACCCCGAGACGATCGGGACGCGGACCGGCTTGTTCTTCCTGATGATCGCGATCTCGCTGGCCGCAATGGTGTTCTCGCTGAAGGTTCGGCGCCGCGCGGCGCTGAAGCTGGGCGCGTGGAATGGCTCGATTGTGGCGGGCCTGGTGTTCGTCGTGATCATTGCTGCCGTGCAACTGTCGATGCCGACGATCAACGAAGTGCCGGCGGCTTTCCCGGCGGTGCTGCTGTGGAAGTTCCGCGTCGCGGCCATCGGCATGCAGGTGGTTATGTGGACGACAGTTGGGCTGCTGTTCGGCGCCCTCGTCGAGCGAAGCAAATTGCTGGCTCCCGCGAGCCGCAGCGCCGCGAAGTCCGCTTACCTTTGATGTGAATGGCGTGACCGCGCGAGCCGCGGTCACGCCGGCGTGCAGCGCGAGAGAAGTTAAATACATCAAGTACTTGGCGCGTTTGCAGGAATGTTATCCACAGGCTTGCGAACATTTTCTGTGGACAAGTTCCATGGCCGCATAACGTTATGCGAATCGCTTGGTTGCCCGAAGCCGGGGCAAATCCGACACACTCCAATCTCAAGCAAACCGAGCCTGGAGCCATGTCGAATACATCAAACCTGCGCCCATCATGGGCCACTCGCATCACGACACTTCTGCTGCTGGCCGCATCGGCAATAACGACGACAACGGCAATCGCAGCGCCACCTTCGGGCGATCCGATCCTGATAGGCGTCAGCGGCCCGCTGACCGGACAGAACGCTCAGTACGGCGCGCAATGGAAAGCCGGCTTCGATCTTGCATTGGATGAGATCAACAGCCACAACCGCATCAACGGCCGCCCGCTGAACTACGTCTTCGAGGACAGCCAGAGCGACCCGCGCCAGTCCATCACGATCGCGCAGAAATTCGTCAACGACCCGCGCATCCTGATCGAACTCGGCGACTTCTCCAGTCCGGCTTCGATGGCCGCCTCGCCGATTTATCAGCATGCCGGCCTCGTGCAACTCGGTTTCACCAACTCGCATCCTGACTTCACCAAAGGCGGCGACTACATCTGGAGCCCGTCAGTCAGCCAGGCCGACGCCCAGCCGCTGCTTGCCGACCTCGCCGTGAAAACGCTCGGCCTCAAGCGCATCGCCGTGCTCTATCTGAACACCGACTGGGGACGCACCAGCAAGGACGTCTTCGTCAAAGCCGCCAACGAACGCGGTGCGCAAGTCGTGGCGGCAGAGGGCTATCAGTCGGCCGAGAAAGATTTCCGCGCGACGCTGGTGCGCGTGAGCGCTGCGAATCCGGATGGCATCGTGTTGATCTCGTACTACTCCGACGGCGCGCAGATCGCCCGCCAGGCGCGCACAAGCGGTATCAACCTGCCGATCGCCGCAGCCAGTTCCGTGTATTCGCCGAAATTCCTCGAACTCGGCGGGACGGCTGTCAACGGTGTGGCGACGAACACCAGCTTCTTCCCTGGTGAATCCGGGCCTGAAGTGCAAAGCTTCGTCAAACGCTTCGAGGCGAAATACCACCGTGAGCCGGACGCTTTCAATGCTTATGCGTATGACGCTGTCATCATCGCCGCCTATGCGCTGCGCGCCGGCGGCCCCGACCGCAAAGCCGTGCGCGATGCGCTGCCGAAGCTGCATGACATTCCGAGCGTCGTGTTCGGCAAGGCCAATTTCGATCCGGCGACGCGTCGTGTGATCGGCGTGAAAAACATCAACGTGGTGGTGAAGAACGACAAGTGGGCGTTGCTTGAGAGTAAGGCGACGGTTGCCCAGAAGTAGGTATTTCGCTGTATGTCGAACGCTCCGAACATTCACAACATTCACGTCTTTTGTGCCATGAGCCTTTTACTCGACCACATTGTGATTCGCGTCCACGACCTGACGCAGACCATTGAAGATTTCACGGCGCTCGGTTTCACCGTGCAGCAAGGCGGTACCCATGCCGATGGCGTGACGCACAACGCGCTAATCGGTTTCGCCGACGGCAGTTACATCGAGCTGATCGCTTTCTTGCAGGCGGCGCCGCAGCGTCGCTGGTGGGATGTGGGGCAGCGTCATGGCGATGGATTTGTTGATTACGCGTTGTTGCCGTCGAGCGTGGGTGCTGTGATTGACGCCGCGCATGGGCGGGGCTTGCAATACGACGGGCCACAGGCAGGTGGGCGCGTCCGCCCGGACGGCGCGCGGCTCGAGTGGCAGACCGGCCGCCCGCAAACCAGCGACTTGCCATTCCTGTGCGGGGATATCACGCCGCGTGATCTGCGTGTGGCTGAAGGCGCAGTGCGTGAACATGCGAACGGTGTGCGAGGGGTGGCGAGCTTGACGGTCGCTGTGGAGGATTTGAAGGCGAGTTTGCAGCGGTATCGGGCGTTGCTTGGTTTTGCGGACGCGCGGACGGTGGCTTTGCCGGGGCTGGGGGCAGCGTCGGCGACGGTGTCGATTGGTGATGCGTCGGTTGTGTTGCTGAGCCCCGTGCATGTCGATGCCGCGAGTGTTACCCCCGAAGGCGCGGCGTTGCGCCGGCAACTCGCCACGCGTGGGGAAGGGGTGTTGGGTGTCGCTTTGCGCGCTGATGGTAAAGCGCAGTCGCGAGTGCTCGACCGTGATCGCACGCATGGCGCGTGGTTCGAGATCGTCGCGGGATGAGGGGAATCGCCTTTCGGCGCGCAGCGTGCAGCGCTTAGGAAGTTAAGTGGATCAAGTAGTTGGTGCTGTTGTGGGGTTGTTATCCACAGGCTTGCGAACATTTTCTGTGGACAAGTTCACAACAGCTACCGTCCCTTAACGCCGTGGGCAAACAGAATCCGAATCCCATCGCCGCTTACGCGCTCCTACGCCTAAGCGCCCAATTGAACGCGGGACCGGTCCGTGGCTTGGCGGCGCGTCCAGCCGGGACGGGTGGTCATCGTGTGGAGCGCAATCAGGTCGCGTCGTGGAAAATCACCCCGAGCGTGTGCCGGTGACCCGACCGCAGGCGGCTCACGCCGTGTCGCAGATTCACCCGATACACGCCGCGCGTGCCCTGCACCGGCCGGTGATGAACCGCAAACACCACTGCGTCGCCCTTGCCGAGCGGCACGACTTCCGTGCGCGACTGCATCCGCGGACGCTGCTCCGTCATGACGAACTCGCCGCCCGTGAAATCCTGGCCTGGCTCCGAAAGCAGAATCGCGACCTGAAGCGGGAACACGTGTTCGCCGTATAGATCCTGATGCAGGCGGTTGTAGTCGTCCTTGGCGTATTGAAGAATCAGGGGCGTTGGACGCAGCTGGCCGGCGGCGTGACAGCGCTCGATAAATTCGCCGTGGGCGACCGGATAGCGGACATCGATATTCATCGCCTCGTTCCAGCGATTCGCGACCGGCGCGAGGCGCGGATAAAGCTCGGCGCGCAACTTCGCCACCAGCTGCGGCAGCGGATACGCAAAGTACTTGTATTCACCACGACCGAAGCCATGGCGCGCCATCACGACGCGGCTGCGGTACAGATCGTCGCGCGGATAGAGCGCTGTCAGCGCGTCGCATTCCTGCGCACTGAGCAGATTGCGCAGCATCGCGCAGCCATATCCGTTCAGTTCTTCTTCGACATCGAACCAGTCGATCGCGTCGACGCGCTGCGTAAGCGAACCGGTGACGGTGCTGGCGCCTGACTCCCATGCGCCAGCGTGTTTCAGGTCGGGCTCGAACCCCAGTTCCAGTTCCAACTCCGGCGACTGTGAGTGCAGATCCTTCGCGACCGTATTCATGAGCATTCTCCGTAAGGCGATTCATCGAACCATGACCGAGTGTAAGCACACGCCCAAGGCCACGCACTCCGACTCTTGCTCTCCAATTCCCGTATCGTTATGGCCGAGCCGCTCCAATCCGCCGCGTGGGTGTCCGGAGCGTCTTAAGCAAAAGCGAAGGCCCGGTTCGAAAATGCAAACTTCGCGAAACCTGCCGCAAGGTTTATCGTAAGACCTATTTCGTCCAATCAGTGTGTTTGGAGACTTTGCCCATGTCTGCTTCCCTAGAGAAACTCGACGACTGGCTCAACAAGGAAGCGGTGACCGAAGACGACATCACCGCGTTTCCGCTGACGGCAATGGCCGCCACCCTGGACCGGGAAGAAAGTGGCGATACGGTGCCACCACTCTGGCACTGGCTGTACTTTCTGCCGATCGCGCCGCTGTCCGAGGTCGGTCCGGACGGTCATCCGAAGCGCGGTGACTTTTTGCCACCGGTGCCGTTGCCGCGCCGAATGTGGGCCGGTGGCCGCCTGACGTTCCATGCGCAGCTCAAAGTCGGCGAGCATGCGAAACGTACGTCGACCATCGCCAATATCGAAGACAAGACCGGCCGCTCGGGCCGTCTCGTGTTCGTGACGGTGCAGCACGCGATCGAAGTTGGTGGTGAACTGAAGCTCGAAGAAGAGCACGACATTGTCTATCGCGATGCGCCACAAGAGGGCGCCCGGCCACCGCAAGCGGCGCTCGCACCCGAGGGCGAAACGTGGACTCGTACGATCGATGCGGACGCTGTGATGTTGTTCCGCTACTCCGCGTTGACCTTCAACGGCCATCGCATTCACTACGACTACCCGTATGTGACCGAGGTGGAAGGCTATCCCGGGCTGATCGTGCACGGGCCGCTGATCGCGACACTCCTGGTTGATCTGGTGCGTCGTGAACAACCGGACGCGGTGGTGCAGAGCTTTGCGTTCAAGGCGTTGCGGCCTACCTTCGCTGGCCAGCCTTTTACGGTATGCGGCAAACCGGCTGCCGACGGTAGGACCGTCGACTTGTGGGCCAAAGACCACGAAGGTTATCTGACTATGCGGGCTACGGCCGCGCTTGCTTGAACTCTGGGAGAGTTGTTTGCGCGAACTACGCGGCAGGATTGGCCCAGGAGATTTGAGGGGCAATCATGAGACCAATGAACCGCTCTTCGATAACCTTGGCGGTCCTTTCCCCTGTCAATTCACCGCCTGGGTGACCGGCAACCCTGGCGGCAACCCCACCGGCGGTCCGCTATCCGGCAAACTGAACATCGCCATGGAACTGGGGCATTGAAATCCCCTCAGCACATCGCCCGTCAGTGGATTGGCGACACTGCCCGCACTCGCAATATCGAGCACGGCCTTGCGTCCGTCGAAATCGAACTCAACGCGTGTGCGGCCACGGGTCGCCGTATTGATCAGCGTCCCTTTGCTTAGCAGACGCAACAGCGCCCACGGGCCGTCGGTCGAAATCGTTGAGGTATCCGGACGAATGCGCGGGTTCGCTGTAATTTCCCCATGCGCACCGCCACGTGGCCCGGGCCAAGTTATGGAAAACGGCCGGACGGGGCCATGCTGGTATTGCTCGCTCTGACCGTCAATGTCGAGCACGAGTCCGGTGATCGTCGGGTCGAGTTCAGGGATGGTGATATCGGCTTTCCAGGCTAGTTTCTTCTGTCCTGGGTCTGTGAAAAACACATCCCTGATGGCCTTCGCACGCTCGAACGGCGCCAGACTCGGCCCCTGCACGGGCTCGGTTGCGCCTGGAAGCGTTTTGTAACGCCATCCGGCTCGCCGTGCTGTTCGCTCGGAGCCGGACAAAGCTGGCCGGCAGTGCTGGTTTCGCGGAGGGCATGGCTTTGCTGGCAAGCTGGCTCGACCTCTACCCCGACACGATCCATCCACAACTCGCGGTGGATGCGGATCGCGATGCTGCGTTAGAGATACGATCGAACGCACTCCAGGCGCTAACCGACGTCGATGGCCTGCTGTCGGATCTGCGGGAAATATTCCTCGTCAAGTCGACCGCTACGCGCCTGCAGGTCCGGGACGTGGAACGTGCATTTGCCCGACCACGCCCAGCCGACGCGCTTTCGCAGGACTCGGTGCGACAGCAACTGGACGATCTGCGCGCGCAGACTTGCGCAGTGTTGAGTGGATTCGATCAGGCGCTGGCGAGTTTCGAGGGCATCGAGACATGGTCCGAACTGCATCTGCATTCATTTGCCCCGGATCTGTCCGCGCTCGGTAACGTGCTGCGGCTGTTTGCGCGGCCAATTGAAAGCCTGGCCGCGCACGACGGCGTTCTGGAAGACGCAGCCGCTTGTGTAACGCAGGTCGGCGATATGGGTGCGCCACTCGACGTTACAACTACCGTACAGGTTGCGACAACGCCGCATGCAGCCGAGCCGGGCCAGCCCATGCGGAGCGCCTGCACGTCCGCGACTGATCGACTGATGGCTCTGGAGAAAATGCGCGAGGCACGGCATTGGTTCGAAACCCACGAGCCCAGCAGCCCAATTCCGGTGCTGCTACGGCGCGCAGAGCAGTTCGTGGGCAAGCGCTACGCGGAGGTGGTGCAGGCAATCCCGCCGGAGCTGCTCGTGCAGTGGGATTCCGAGGCGTGAAGGTCGTTTGCGAATTTCCAATAAGAAACGACTGAACAAGCCATACCGCGCTGCCGGGGTGTCGGCAGCCGTGGCCCACGACACCGCCCGACGCCCCGCCATCTCTACGGCGCACCAAGCTCACAAGCCCATCCAGCCCGATCCGCCACCCAACCCCGGGGCAAATACCCTTGCCGCCGCAAAATCCCGCGTGTATAGTTTCCGAACTTACTCTTGTTTCGCATCGGAAATTAAAGGGATTCTCATGGACGCTTCCACCATCCTCGCCGACCTCGGCATCGCCCACGCGGCGCAAGCCGGCGACATCGCGGTTCATTCGCCCATTACCGGTGAACTCATCGGCCGTGTGGCCAGCAACACAGTGGCGGAAGTCGACGCGGCCCTCGCCAATGCGAAAGAGGCATACACGGCCTGGCGCAACGTTCCGGCGCCGCGCCGCGGCGAACTGGTGCGCCTGCTCGGCAATCGTCTGCGTGAAAAGAAGCACGCACTAGGCAGCATCATCACGCTCGAAACCGGCAAGATCCTGCAGGAAGGCTTGGGCGAAGTGCAGGAAATGATCGACATCTGCGACTTCGCGGTCGGTCTGTCGCGCCAGTTGTACGGTCTGACGATCGCCTCGGAACGCCCCGGCCATCGTATGGCTGAAACGTGGCATCCGATGGGTACGTGCGTCGTCATTTCGGCGTTCAACTTTCCGGCCGCGGTGTGGTCGTGGAACGCGGCGCTGGCGCTGGTGTGCGGCAACGCAGTGATCTGGAAGCCGTCGGAAAAGACGCCGTTGACCGCGCTTGCCGTCAACCAGATTCTCAGCGAAACGCTGAAGGAATTCGGCGACGCGCCGGCCGGCCTGACCGCACTGATCAACGGTGGCCGCGATGTCGGCGCGAAACTGGTGGCGGACCCGCGTGCATCGATCGTCAGCGCGACGGGCAGCACGGAAATGGGTCGCACGGTCGGTGTTGAAGTGGCGAAGCGCTTCGGCCGCTCGCTGCTCGAGCTCGGTGGCAACAACGCGGGCATCGTCGCGCAAACGGCGGATCACGAACTCGCGATGCGCGGCATCCTGTTCTCGGCAGTGGGTACGGCGGGGCAGCGTTGCACGTCGCTGCGGCGTCTGTTCGTGCACGAGAGCGTGTACGACAAGACCATCGAACGTCTGAAGCAGTTGTATAGCAAGGTGCCGATCGGCAATCCGCTCGAAAAGGGCACGCTGATGGGACCGCTGATCGACAAGCAATCGTACGCTCGCATGCAGGAAGCGCTGCAGCAGGCTACGGCCGAAGGTGGCAAGGTGTTCGGCGGCGAGCGCGTCGAGGTGAAGGGCCATGAAGGCGGTTACTACGTGCGTCCGGCGATCGTCGAAATGCCGTCGCAAACGGCAGTGGTGCTGAAAGAAACCTTCGCCCCGATTCTTTACGTGCTGCGCTATTCGGATTTCGCAGATGCGGTCGAGGCAAACAATGCGGCGGTGCACGGTTTGTCGTCGTGCGTGTTCACGACCGATCTGCGCGAAGCTGAACGTTTCCTGTCCGACTCGGGCAGCGACTGCGGTATCGCTAACGTGAACATCGGACCGAGCGGCGCGGAAATCGGCGGCGCGTTCGGTGGCGAAAAGGAAACCGGCGGCGGTCGTGAGTCGGGTTCGGATGCGTGGAAGGCCTACATGCGCCGCGCGACCAACACGGTCAACTACTCGTCGGCGTTGCCGCTCGCGCAGGGCATCGACTTCAATATCGACTGATTCGGTCAGCAGCAATACAGCGATAAAGCAATCGATCAGTAGAGCATTCAGCAGAAAGCAGCGGCGCATTCACGCGCCGTTGTTCACAACTTCTTTCAGCAATTCGTTTGCGCCGCCCGCCGTTCCAGAGCGGCCACGCTACTCGTGGAGTAAGACGTGAGTTCCAAAGTCGTGATCGTCGGCGGTGGGGTGATCGGCAGCTCGATTGCGTATTTTCTGCGGCTCAATGATCCGTCGGTCAGCGTCACGGTGATCGAACGCGATCCGACGTATGCGCGCTCGTCGTCGGCGTTATCGGCGGCATCCATTCGCCAGCAATTCTCTACACCGCTTTCCATTCAGATGTCGCTATTTGGCATCGAGTTTCTGCGCTCGATCGGCGAGCGGCTCGAAATCGACGGCTCGAAGCCCTCGATCGATCTGCACGAAGGCGGCTATCTGTTTCTCGCCACGCCCGCCGGTGAGGCGACGCTGCGTGAGAATCACGCGCTGCAAAAGCGTCTTGGCGCCGATATCAGTTTGCTCGATAAAGACGCGTTGCAAGCGCGCTTTCCCTGGCTCAATACCGACGACCTCGTTGCCGGCGCTTTCGGCGAAAGCGGTGAGGGCTGGTTCGATGGTTACGGCCTCGTGCAGGCGCTGCGCAAGAAAGCGCAGGCGCTCGGCGCGCGCTACATTGCCGCCGACGTGACCGCGCTGCATCGCGACGGCAAGCATGTCACGCAAGTGCGAACCGCGGATGGTGAGGTCTACGCCTGCGATTTCGTAGTGAATGCGGCGGGCGCCTGGTCGCGCAAAGTCGCGCAGATGGCCGACATCGATCTTCCGGTGTTCGCGCGACGGCGCAGTATTTTCAATGTCACGTCGCCTGCGCGACTCGAACACTGTCCTTTGCTGATCGATCCCAGCGGCGTGTATTTCCGGCCTGAGGGCAACTCGTTCATTTGCGGTACATCGCCGTCAGCGGATAACGATCCCGACGATTTGCCGCTCGACGAAGTCGATCACGCACTATTCGACGACGTGATCTGGCCGACGCTCGCGCATCGCGTACCGCAATTCGAGGCGCTGCGCGTGCAGAACTGCTGGTCCGGCTACTACGAATACAACGTGCTCGATCAGAACGCAATCATCGGCTACCACCCGGACGTCGATAACTGCATTTTTGCCAATGGCTTTAGCGGGCACGGTTTGCAGCAGGGCCCGGCAACCGGCCGCGGTGTCAGCGAATTGATCCTTCATGGCCGCTATACGACGCTTGATCTTGGTTCGCTGAGTTTCACTCGTGTGCTCGAAAACCGGCCGATCGTCGAGAAGAACGTGGTTTAGCGCGCGCGTTCGAGGTGATGCGGAAAACGCAATACGTAGTGCGTAGATATCGTTTGCCGCCCACCCGGACGATGGCCACAATCGACGCGGATCTTCCATCGATGAAATAAGCGGCCCGTCACCATGTTCAAGTTCTATCCTGCATTCGAAGCGCCGACCGGTTCGCCGATCCGCGAGCTGTTCAAGTATCTGGCGCAACCCGGCATGATTTCGTTTGCCGGCGGCTATCCGGCGAGCGATCTGTTCGATCGCGAGGGTTTGGATGCGGCCGCCGCGCGTGCGTCGCAGCAGCCCACGCTCTGTCTACAATATGGCCCGACTGACGGCCTCGCCGTCCTCAAGGAACAACTCGCCCATTTGATGACGCGGCGCGGTACGCCGTGCACGCCGCAGGAATTGCTCGTCACGACGGGTTCGCAGCAAGGCTTCGATCTGCTGTTGCGCGTGATGGTCGCGCCGGGCGACGTGGTGCTGGTCGAACAGCCTGCCTATCCGGCGACCTTGCAGGCATTGAAGCTGCAGGAGGCGGACGTGGTGACGGTGCCGGTCGATCAGGACGGACTCGATGTCGCCGCGCTTGCCGCGTTGCTCGAAGCGGGCACATTAGCTCGCCCACCGAAGCTGCTCTACACCGTCCCGACCTTTGCCAATCCGACTGGCGCGACCTTGTCGCTCGAACGCCGCATGGCGTTGTTGAAGCTCGCGGCGCGTCATCATTTTCTGATCGTCGAAGACGATCCCTATGGCGATCTGCGTTTCAGCGGCGCGGCGCTGCCGTCGCTGCTCGCGTTGAGCGATCAGGTGCCCGGTTCACGCGACTGGGTCGTGCATTTTTCGAGTCTGTCGAAGATCGTCGCGCCGGGTTTGCGGGTCGGCTGGATGATCGCGCATGCGGAAATTTTGCGCCGTTGCGTGGTCGCCAAGCAGACCGTCGACCTGTGCAGTTCGCCGTGGACCCAGGCGATCGCCGCCGAATACCTCGCGAGTGGAGCGCTGGAGCGTCATCTGCCGAGGATCATCGACGCGTATGCCGTGAAGTGCCGCACGCTGTGCGATGCGCTCGATGAGCATCTGGGTGACGCCATCGCGTTTCATCGTCCTGCCGGCGGCATGTTCGTGTGGGCGCGATTGAAGGGCGGTCAGAATGCGTCCGACACGCTGCGCGCCTGTATCGAGCGCAATGTCATGTTCGTGCCGGGCGTCGCTTTCTATAAAGACAATATCGATTTGACGGCACTGCGCCTGTCATTTGCAGCGCCCGGTGTCGCCGAAATCGAAACCGGCGTGCAGAGAATGAAGCAGGCGCTCGCACTGTTTTGATGACAGCTAACGCGGCTAACATAATATTGGCGGTAAAGCAGTAAGGGCAATACATGAAATAACCCGGTGAGCACGTTGTGCGTAGCCGGGTTTTTTTATGCAGGTGCTAAGTCGCTGAGATTTAGCATAACCATCCCGATCCGGTAAAGAGGCATCAGGCCACGCCTAGCCGGACTACGCCAGCGGGCTCTCTTTTGCGCTGTTCAAGCCGGCAGCGGGCGCAAGCATCCCTTCCTTTGTATGCCGCCGCTTTCAGCCACCGTTTAACTCAAGCCGCTGCTTCAAACGAGCCCGCTTTCTAAAGATTTAATTTCGCTTGTTCAATATTTCCGTCAAACTCCTGAAACATGGCTGAATGTTAAATGGAGAGTCCCGCTGGTTTTGGGCTAAAAATATCGGTTATCATCGCTGCCTTCGGCGAATGATTTCGGTGAGTTAATTCATCGGCCATCCACGTTAATACCGTCGCATCGAACCAGAAAAAATCAGATGAAGATGTCGCGAAAAAAGATTGCAATCCTGGTAGTCGGTCTTCTGGTCGTGGCCGGCGTGGTCATTCAGGCGGTGTGGCGTCCCTTTGCGCACCGCAAAGCCGCCGGGATCAGCGAAATCGTGCTCGATATTCATCACCCGGATGCGGTGATCGACAGCGAAGCGCTTTCGCGTTTGCCGCGCGACATCTTGCGTGTGCCGCTGTTGCACGACGTGCTGACTCAGGATTTCGTCGACTATTACGAATCGAACGACACGCGGTTGTCCACGGAAGGCGCGCTGCGTCGTCTCGCGTTCGAACATCAACTCGACTGGCGTGATGAACTGATCCGCCGCGTATTCGACGAACCCGCGCATGTGCTGCTGTGGCGCTCGCCGGACGGCCGCCTCGGTTACTGGGTGATGTCGATACACCGCAACGGTCTGGCGAAGCTGCTGCAAAGCTTCGGCAACGTCGCCGCAAGCGATTCGCAGTTGAGCCAGGTCGCCAAACTCTCCGGCGACGTACCGGTCTACGCGTTGAAGCTGGCAGTTGGCCGCACGATTCTGTTCGCCACGAAGGACGACCGGCTTGTCGTGATGTCCGCCCCGGGCGTGCTGCTCGACGCGAAAGGCAGCTTGCTGGGCGAGCGAGCCGACGCCGTGTCCGAGATGCTTTCTTCCGGCCGCGACGATGCGGCGCGCGCCTATCAACTGGACGCGCCGGGCGATGCGCCGAAGGGACACCGGCTAGTGGTGTCGGCCAACTATTTGTCGTTTGGTTATCAGGCGTTTTTCTCCGGTATCGACGCGCTGCGATTCGATTTTTCGCCGAACGGCAGTGCTGCGGCGAACTGGCAGACTTCCGCTTTGATCGAGCCGGGCAAGTTGCCGCAGGCCTGGAATAGCGCCGACTTGTGGCGCGCCTTGCCGGCCAATCCGGCTGCATGCACGAGCTTGCCGGCGGACTGGAAGGGAGCGTCGGACTTGTTGGGCAAGGTGGCCGATGTGGGCGCGGATGGCGCTGCTGCGATCGGCGATCAGCTCACCGGTCCCGCGGCCGTCTGCTGGTATGCGAAGTCCACATTGGTTGCGCCGGTGTTCGTCGCTCGCGTGAAGACGCAGGACGCGGCGAGCATCGCTGCACTGCAGACCGCGCTCGGCAAGACCTTTGGCGACGTGATCGGCGCGTATGAGGCGAAGGCCGCCAAATCCGGCGACGCTGATTCGGGCTATCGTCGCTTGCCGGTCACGAAGCATGATCAGGGCGCCGGCGTTACCGTGTGGCAACGGCCGGTCAGCGCGCTCTCCGGTACGGCGCTGTCCAGCAAGGCGTCGTTTGCATCGCAACTGTCGGCGGAGCGCTATTTCCCGGTGACGCTCGCGCTGGCGCATGGTTATCTAATTTTCTCCCCTGATTCACGTCTAGTCGACGACACGCTCGCCGTGCTCGACAAGCGTTATCCGGCGCTGGCCGATACGCTCGCGCCGCAGCGTCTGCCACGCACGATTCTCACGCTGACACCTTCGTCCGCGGCTGCGTTGATCGAACGCGAAGCGGGCGCGGCGTTGCCGGCGGACCAGGAAGCGGTGTTCCGCAATGCGTCGCGCACCCATCTCGTGCCGAAGCTGCATGCGCTGGCACATTACCCGCCGGTTTCGTTGACGCTGCCGCAGAACTTGCCGGGGTCGACAGGTTGGGTCCCGGTGGAGTGGTGGTTCGATCGCGCGAAGGCGGGTGCGGATTCCGGCGCCACCGCGGGAGTAGCAGACTCGCCTGCAGATCAGCCCGGCACCGAGGGCGACTAAGTGCGCCGCCTTCACGTCCCCGACGTGGCATTCGCGACGAGTGCGTGCACGTCACGCCGCATCTGGCTCGCGCGCGCTGCGTCAGCGCTCGTCATGGCCAGCCTCGCGCCGTACGCGAACGCGCTCACCAGCACAACCGCGTCGCCCGACCCCGACGCGCTCTCGCCACAGCAATCCGCCGCATTTCGTGCGTGGTTCGTGCGCATCGTCGATCAGCAAATGCGCCGCGGCCCGACGCCGCGCTGGACGCAGCGCGATTGCGCAGGCCTCGTGCGCTTTGCCGTCGGCGAGACGCTCAAGCCGCATGACACCAAATGGTTGCGCGCGAACGGCATGACCAGTCTCACGGACACCAGCAGCATGCCGCCCGAATTGCAACTGTCCACGTCGCAACGCGGAATCGCGAATCGTTGGACGCGGCTCGACGGTTCCACCGGCGCGTATGCGTCGGCGATCGCACTGATTCAACGCAATAGCCGTTTTGTTTCGAAGGACGTGAACCAGGCGCTGCCTGGCGACCTGTTGTTCTTCGACCAGGGCGACGACCAGCATCTGATGATCTGGCTGGATCGCTACATCGCTTATCACACAGGCACCGTTACGCCGACCGATACCGGTCTGCGCGCCGTGGCCGTCTCCGACCTGATGCAATGGAAAGATTCCCGCTGGCAGCCGCTCGACGGCAATCCGAATTTCGTTGGCGTGTTTCGTTTGGACTTTCTCACACCATGACCCGAATGAACTCCGTCACCGCGTCGCGCGCCTGGCTCGGCAACCTGAAACGCCGCGCAGGCTTCACCGTGGTCGCGCTCTTTGCGGCCCTGACGCTCGCCATCGCACCAACGGCCTATGCCGACGACGTCGCCTCGAGCAGCGCCGCCGACACCAACATCGCCGCGAACCCGACGCTGCAGACAGCGCCATCGAGCAACTTCGCGTCGCAGAAGGTCGACGGCCAGCCGTTCTTCCTGCTCTCGGATGCGAGCTTCGGCAGCGATCAGTTGGCGCAGGTGCGTCTCGAAGCGCCCGGGCGCGAGTTCAAGGATGCGCTGCAAGCGTATGGCGGTGCGGATATCGTCGTGTATCGCGTGCCGAAGCCGCTGGACTTTTTGAAGGCGCAGAAGAATCTGCATCGCCTGAACGTCGCGCCGAATTATCAGGGCGAAGGGCTGGCAAATACGCTGGCCTATCTGTGGGACCGCTGGTTCACCGAAGCGCGCCGCGCCTGGCAACGTGTGCTGTCGTTCGCGACGCGAAGCAAGGCAACCGAAGCCGAGCCTCAATTCAAGCTCGGCGAGCAGACCGGCAAACAGACGCAATTCCAGCGGAACTCGCAGTTCGCGCCGCTGAAGGGCTATGACATGGTCGCGCGCTTTCGCTATCCGATTTGGGACGCGAAGGTGATCGAGCCGCCGAAGGGTGTCAATCTCGAAGGCAGCAGCAGTAACTTCATCGAAGCGAGTTCGGGCAACGTGATGATTCCGGTGGGCAAGCTGCCGCCGGGGCTGTATATCGTCGAGGCGGTGATCGGCAACTATCGCGCGCATACCTTGCTGTTCGTATCGGACACGGTTGCGGTTGTGAAAGCGGCATCGAGTGGCATGCTGGTGTGGACCACCCGGCGCGATAACGGCAAGCCGGTGGCGAATACTGACGTGAACTGGACCGACGGCGTAGGTGTGCTGCAAAGCGGCGCCACCGGCAGCGACGGCGCACTGGTGCTGCAACACGTGAGCCCTGAGCGCAGTTACGTGCTCGGCACCGATCCGCAAGGCGGCGTATTCGTTTCGGAGAATTTCTACTACGACAGCGAGATCTACAACACCAAGATCTACGCGGTGACCGATCGTCCGATGTACCGGCCGGGCGACGCAGTGCATGTGAAGTTCATCGGCCGCACGTTCCAGAACGCGACGCAATCCACCGCGCCTGCAGAAGCCGATATCAAGCTCGACGTGCTCGATCCGAACGGCGCACCGGTGGCGACCAGCAAGGTGCATTTTGCTTCCGATACGGGCGCGGACGCGTCCTTCACGTTGCCCGCCGATGCTACCGCCGGTGGCTATACGCTGCGCTTCGATTACAACGGCGATGTATACGGCAGCGCATTTCGCGTCGCCGAATATGTGAAGCCGCATTTCGACGTCAACCTGTCGATGGATAAAACCGACTATGCGACGGGCGAGCAACTGAAGGGCAAGATCCAGTTGCGCTATCCGGATGGCAAGCCGGTCCGCGACAGCAAGGTTTCGGTTACGCTGCGCGCGCAGAAAGTGACGATCGTCGATGGTGAACTGCGCTACGCAGGGCTGTTTCCGGTCAAGCTGGAACAGCAGGAACTCACAACCGATAGCGACGGCAATGCAAGCCTCACGCTGCCCGCTGCAAAAGAACCGAGCCGTTATGCGTTGACCCTGTTCGCGCAGGACGGCGCGGCCTACAAGGTACGTGTGACGCGTGAGGTGCTGATCGCGCGCGGCGCGACGCCTTATCGCTTGTCAACGGCCAAGTCGTTTTCGCAGCCGAAGGAAGCGGTCAAGTTCGATCTGCAGGCGCTCGGCACGATCGATCCGTCTTCGCGTGCGCCGGCCAAGTGGGAATGGACACGCCTTGAATCGCAGACTCATGGAGAAGGCGCAATCAAGGGAGCAACGGCGGGCGGCAAGCTGTCGTTCCCGGTGCAATTCGACGAACCGGGTTCGTACATGCTGTCGGTCAAGGACGACACCGGCAATCTGCTCGCCGCCGCGAGCCATTGGGTGGCGGGCGATGGCCTGAAGGCGATTCCGGGCAGCGTCGAGATCGTGTTCGATCGCGACAGGTACAAGATCGGCGATACCGCCGAGGCGCTGATTACCTTCCCGATGCCGGTCGACGATGCCCTCCTGACGCTGGAGCGCGACAACGTCGAACATCGCGCGTTGCTGACGGCCGGCGGCGACTGGCTGCAGTTGCAACGCGTGGCGCCTTCGCAATGGAAGGCGCGCATCAAGGTCGGCGAAGCATTCGCGCCGAACATGACGTTCTCGGTGCTGTACGTGCATGCCGGCGAATACGTGTTCCAGAACGCGGGCATCGTCGTCGCGCAACCGCAGATCGAAC
This sequence comes from Paraburkholderia sp. GAS32, assembly GCF_050434225.1. Classification (NCBI taxonomy): domain Bacteria; kingdom Pseudomonadati; phylum Pseudomonadota; class Betaproteobacteria; order Burkholderiales; family Burkholderiaceae; genus Paraburkholderia; species Paraburkholderia sp. GAS32. The sequence continues at coordinate 93,946 of NZ_JBNPVS010000038.1, forward strand.
TGAATGTGAAGAGCGACAAGCCGGTGTACGGTCCCGGCGATACGGTCACGCTCAGCTTCGACAGCGCGCTGAACGGCAAGCCGGAAGCGGCGAATCTGACGGTTAGCGTGGTCGATGAAATGGTCTACGTGCTGCAGCCGGAAATCGCACCGAATATCGTCGACTTTTTCTATCATCCGCGTCGCAACAATGTGCGGACGTCGTCGAGCCTGTCGTTCATTACGTACGACCTTGCGCGCTCGCCGTTGAAGGGCGCACCGGGCGGTCCGCAACGCGCCAACTACAACGAGCGCGGTGTGAAGGTGCTCGAACGGCCGCGTCGTGACGATCAGGACACGGCCGCGTGGGAAGGTACGCTGAAGACCGACGCGAATGGCCACGCCACCATGACCTTCAAGATGCCGGACTCGCTGGCCCGCTGGCGCGTCACCGTGCGCGCGGCGGCGCCGGACGGCATGGTCGGACAACGTACCGCGTATGTGCGTTCGGACAAGGCGCTGTATCTAAAGTGGAGTGGGCCTTCGCATTTCCGCGTCAACGATCAGCCGGCCATCGACATGATCGCCTTCAATCAGACCGACGCGGATATGGACGCCGAGTGGGTGGTCGACGGCGGCGGTCTCTCGTTGAACCAGAAGGTCACGCTCAAGCGCGGCGCGAACTACCTGCGTTTGCCGACCGGTGCGTTGAAGGCGGGTGTGATCAACGCGAGCTTGCGTCGGGCGGGTAAGGATGTGGATCGCTTGCAGACCACCATCCGGCTCGATGCGAGCGGCTGGCTCGATCTGCATCAGAACACAGTGGCGCTCGACGGCTCGAACAAGCCGCTCAATCCGCCGCAAGATGCGCAGGACGTCAGCGTGCGCTTCATCGGCAGTGCCGCGAGCCAATTTGCACGTGTCGCCGACGATCTGATCAACTATCCGTACGGATGCGCCGAGCAGACGTCGAGCCGCCTGATTCCTTTGGCGCTCGCACACGATGCGATCGGCCGCGGCCTCGGTGGTGACAGCGGCGCCAGTTCGACGCAGGGGCTCGAAGCGCTGTTGCGCAATCAGCGGCAACGTCTGGCGATGTTGGCGGGTGTCGGCGGCACGTTCGGCTGGTGGGGCGATACGACCGGCGGCAGTTCGCTGATCACGACCTACGCGTACTACGCGGACTGGCTCGCGAGCCGCAGCCTCGGCATTACGCTGCCCGCCGACAACTGGCAGCATGCAATGGACGTCTATCGCGATGCCGGTGCGAAAGAGCCGCTGCTGCATCGCGCGTTGGCGCTGTGGTTCATGCAGCAGATGGGCCTGCCGGTCGCGACGCCGGTGTCGGGTGTTGCGGCGGACTTGCAGAGCGATGCAGCGGCCTCGGCCAATGCTTCCACTCCTGCGCGCAACGGCACGTATGGCGCGTCGGACAGCATCGTGTTCGCGCAAGCCGATTCGCCGCGTGGCAAGCAGACGGCGACGCTGCTGGTCGCCAATATGGCGCGTAGCACGAGTGCTCAACTGCCGGACGGCTTTGATGCAGCGGCGAGTGCCGCACGCACGGCATTGGTCAACGATCCCGCACCGCTCGTGCAAAGCCTGCTTTACATGACAGGTGGCGACGGCGGCGCGGCGATCGATGCATCGGCCTTGCTCGCGAAGAGCAGCGCCGACTACCCGACGCTCGATCGCGCACTGACGTTGCTGTGGGTGCGTAAAGCGCTAGGTGGCGACACGGCGCCGGCTTCGTTGCCGTTGCTGCAAGGTGCGGGTTGGACGCGCGCTGCGACGCCGACTGGCACGCCGCTGTGGAAGTGGACCGGCGCTGCTTTGCCTGCCACGCTCGATGCAGGCAGCGCGCGCACCGACGTGAACGCGCTGGTTGCGTTCCGCAGTCATACGAGCGAGGACAGCCGACTGAACATCACCGTCGAACGTCGTTTCTACAAGCTGGAGCCGCTCGAAGTGAAGGTCGACCCGAAGAAGGCGGGGGCCGCCGAGAGCCAACTGGGTCGCTCGGCATTTACTGCGCGCCTGGTAAAGCCAGGCGATGCGATCGACAGCAATGCGCTGTACGTCGACGAAGTCACGCTCACACCGCGCTCCGGCAATGCGTACCACTACGGTCTGCTCGACGTGCCGCTGCCGCCGGGCGGCGATGTGGAGGCGACAAGCTGGGGCGTGTCGATTGACGGGTTGCCGGGCGAGAAGGAAGGGGTAAGCGGTCCGCAGCCGTTTGCGCGTGCCGCTTCGTATGAGATGGGCGAGCTGGCCTATCACCAGCCGGTGCCTTTGCTCGATCGTCCAGTGAGGCTGCGGCAACTGGTGCGCTTTGCATTGCCGGGCACGTTCGCGTTGCCGCCTGCGCGCTACTTCCGCATGTATCAGCCGGACGCCAAGGCGTTCGAAGGCGGCAAGAGCGATCGCATGACGACTCTGCGTATTCAGTAAGCGAGACCGCTATGTTCTCCGCTCTTCGGCACTCGCGCGATCGTCTGGCAGCTACGCTGCGGATTGCGCTCGCTGTGGGAGTGGGGTGTGTTTTGAGTGGCGCGGGTGTGGCAGCGACTGCGGCGATGGCATTGTCGACTGCGTCACTAGCTGCGGTGGCAAGCTCGGCGCCGAACGCGTCGTCAAGGTCGGCGACGAGCTCATCGCTAAATGTGCCGTCAACGTCGTCGCCAAGCTCATTGCCAGGATCGGCGTCAACCATATCGCCAACCTCGCCGTCAGCCGCACCACCGGTAAACATGCTGCGCTTCGCCTGGTTGCGCGACGGTCAATCGCAGCTTTGGCAATTCAACGCCGGCGGCGGCGCGGACGGCCTCGCGCCGCAGTCGGCGAGTCCCTTGCCCGCGACGCTGGAGACGCCGCTCGGCAGCGTGTGGAAGCTGTTCGTCTACGGTTATCTGGTCGATCGCAATATCGCCACGCCGGATTACACCTGCAGCGGCGGTGATCCTGAAGAAGTGTATTGCTGCATGACGGGCGGTCACATCGACCGCGAACATGCGCTGGTGCAATCGTGCGGACGCTTTTTCGAGCCCGCACGCCTGCAACTCGATCCCGCCGATTGGCGCAAGTATTGGACCGCCGCGCATGCACCCGCGTGGCTACGCGACCTTCACGCGATGACACCGACGCACCGCGTGCCCGTGACCGACCTGCTCGCTGCATTGCAGGCGATGCCAGCCAAGCCGCGCGAAGCGGCGGCGAGTACGCTGGTGTCGGTGCTGACGAGCGGGCGCGGCGAAGGCACCGTGTCGCTATATGGCAGCCTGCTGCGCGCCAAAACCTGGACGATGCCGGATCCCGCGCGGCCCGGCGCCTCGATCGGCGGCGCGGCAGGCTGGCTCGCCGATGGCACGCCGGTGTGGCTCGGCGGCGCCGGCGGCAGCGCGCGCGTGCTGGCGGCCGCCGCGCCGCGCATCGCGCCGTTGCTCACACAAGTCGCTGTACCGGACGACAACGCGTGCGTGCTGGTCGACTTCTTCAGCCGTTATCCGATTCGCCAGGTGCTCGGCGACAAAGGTCCGGCTGCGGTACCGGACGGCCCGTTGCGTGGCGAGTTCCGGATCGGCTTCGTCAATGGCAACTGGGCACGTGTGGAAAGTCGAGGCGAACTGCGGCTCGATCGCGACGCTGCAGGCGCACCGCAAGTAGTCGGCCGTTTCGGTATGAACGACTACGTCGCGCGAGTGGTCGAGCGGGAGGGCGACACGAGCCAACCGGAAGCGGCCAAGGCGTTGGCGGTAGCGGCGCGGTCCTACGTCGTGCAGCACGGCAATCACGATCATGGCTGTTTCCGTATCGATGACAGCAGCAACACGCAGCGCGTCCTGCCGCGCGTGCCGACTGCCGCCGCGCGTCGTGCCGCGGATCTGACCGATGCGCTGGTGCTCACCGGCGTGCCGGTTCAGTATCACCACGACAAGGCCGCGCCCGGTCAGATGAGCTGGCTCGCCGCGAAGGCGTCCGCGCAAACCGGCCTCACGTTCGACACCATTCTCTCGCGCACCTGGCCGCAAGCGACCTTGACGTCGTTCGAGAGCCCCTTGTCCGGCGATTGCATCCAGGTGGCTGGCGCCCAGCAATGGCTGCAACGCAACGCGCCGTTGTGGGCGCGGCGTATGGACGGCGCGCCCGGCTACGAGACGCCCGATCTGCCTGCTGTGTGCGCGGTGCGCGAAGGTCGGCCGTATGCCGATGCGCAGCGCAATCGCGTGTACGTGTATCGCTTGCAGACCGAAGAAGACCGTATCGCGCTGGCGCATGAATATATTCACCTCGCGTTCCAGCATCATCCGCGTGGGCTCGATGAAGAATTCGTCGAACGTACCGCGCGCACGCTGATCCGTACCGACAATCCGATCCAATGAACACCGTCTCGCGCTCGCTTTCCGCCGTGTTCCGCGCGCTTCCTGTGATGCGCCACGTTCGAATTCCTGCGGCCATTGCCTTGGCGCCTCTTATGCAGTGCGTTCGAGTTTGCGTTCGCGTGGCTGTTACCTTGCCACCTCTTGCGCGCGGTGTTCGTTTTCACATGGCAATTGCTGTGGCCTCGGCTGCGTTGGCGGCGAGTATGGTGACGAACGTGCAAGCCGCCGGCGCGGACGGCAATGGCGGAGCGCTCGCCGACCTCACCGGCGCGTTCGGCGGCTGGCGCCACAGTGGGCTGACGAACGAAGGCGAGCACTTCGTCGCGGCGTATCCCCGGCCGCCGGTCGACCGTGGCGCGCAACGCTATCGCACGCTGATCGAAGGGCGCCTGAAGCACATCGACAAACACGCGCGCAAGCCGCCCACGCTGGTCGTCAACGGCAATCCAACGCCGCTCTATACCGACGACGAAGGCGCATTCGCACGCCCGTGGGCATTCGGCGCAGGCTCGAACAGCATCGAGTTGATTTCCGCCGACGGCAAGCAGCGCCAGCGCATGCAGTTCTACGAAGCCGACCGCAGCAAGCCGCAGGCGAAGCTGCGCGCGATCGTCACGTGGGATGATCCGAAAGCGCAGGTGGATCTGCACGTGATCACGCCGGACGGTCTGCACGCGTTCTTCGCCAATCCGACTCTCGAAGACGGTAGCGGCTTCGATGTCGATTCGGTGGACGGCGCGGGGCCGGGGATATTTTCGTCGGCGGCACCCGAGCACGGTACATGGCTGTTCTTTCTGAACTACTGGGGCAACTTCGATTCGACCGGCTACAACTTCGACGCCGCCGCGCACGAGCGCGACGTGATTACCGCGACGTTGACGCTGGTGTTCAATGAAAACACGCCGAACGAGCGGCGTGAAACGATGGTCGTGCCGCTGCGTAAGATCGGCGACCTGCAGCTCGTGAAAAGCGAGCGACTCTGACAGCGGGATGGGAGCAGTGACGATGAAGGTCAAGACGACGGGTTGGATGAAGGCTGGCTGGATGATGCTCGTCGTCGCCTGTTTGCAGGCTGCGACGGTGGCGCACGCGAGCGATATCGACTTCGGCGCGCCGTTGAACGGCTGGCGCAACACCAGCGGTGACAGCGAGCGCTATACGCAGGACGTGCACTATCCGGCGGTGTCGGTATCGACACCGGAAGGGCAGTCGAAGTTCGCGTTGATCGAAGGGCAGATCCGCAACACGCCGAAGAAGAAAAGCACCACGGTGGGCACGCTGGTGGTCGACGGCACGCCGTTGCCGCAGCGGGTGGAGGAAGACGGCAAGTTTTCGCGGCCTTACGCGTTTCCGTCCGGCAGCAACAGCGTGGAACTGCGGGCGCCGGATGGCTCGCGCAAGCGCGTGCAGTTTTACGACGCCTACAGCGGCAAGACGCAACCCAAGTTGCGCGTGGTGCTCGCATGGGACACCGACGGCACCGATCTGGACTTGCACGTGGTGTCGCCGGACGGCGTGCACACCTGGTATGGCGACCGGGTTGCGCCGAACGGCGGCGCACTCGACGTGGATGTGACTACCGGCTACGGGCCGGAGATTTACTCGTCGGCGGCGCCCTTGAAGGGCACGTATCTGGTCTATGTGAATTACTACGGTAACGGGAGCAGCGGCAGCGATATGACCGTCGCGCAGGTGACGATCATCACGAACGAGAACACGCCGAACGAGAAGAGCGAAACCATTCGGGTGCCGATGCGTAAGCCGGGCGAGCTGACGCTCGTGAAAACATTCGTGATGCCGTAAAACAGTTGCTCTCTTGCGGGCCAGATTTCAAATTTTCACGCTGTCGTAGTCAGTTTTGCGAAGGAAAGACCACCCGCCCGCCGTGCATATGCGCTTATGCGCATGCGGGCCTCAAAAACGTATATTTGCCAGCCGGGGGAAGAAAAAATGAACTCACTCGACCAGAAGCAGCCGCTGTTGAGCTACGACGGCAAGGTTGGAGAGCTGTACGGGATATTCATCAAGAATCTGTTGCTGCAGATCATCACGCTTGGCATTTATCGTTTTTGGGCCACCACGAATACCCGCCGATATATCTGGTCGCGCATGCGTTTTCAAGGTGAGCGATTTGAGTACACCGGAACGGGCGGCGAACTGTTCAAAGGTTTTCTACTGGCGATTGCGATTATCTTTGGCGCGATTGTCGGTGCTGGCATTCTTAGCGCGATTCTGCGCGCCATCACAGGGAGCGCTGCACTGGCTCTCGTGCCGATCATTGTGCTCTACATCGTGATCGCGGTGATCGCAGCAGGGGCGTATTTCAGCGCGCAGCGTTACCGCTTGAGCCGCACCCAATGGTGTGGGATTCGCGGAGGCATGACCGGCTCGTCGTGGGTCTACGGCGCGTATGCATTGCTGTATGGCCTGCTGTGCATCGTCACTCTGGGACAGATGGTGCCGTGGGTGTCCATGCGCCTTGCGGAGCGACGCATCAACGCGAGCAGTTTCGGCAGCCTGCCGTTTCATTTTGAAGGCCGCGCGCGTGCGCTGTATGGCGCGTTCGTCGGCACGTTTTTGGGCGTCGTCGCGCTGTTCGTCGTGCTCGGGGCAGTTTTCCTCAAGAGCATCATGGCGTTCCTGCCCATCGGGCATGCGCCGCTGAAGGCTCATGATCCCGCCGCGTTCGCAGCATTCGGCTCGATATTTCTGTTCTACGTGCTGTTCATCGTCGGTGCGTTGCTGATCCAGTGCTTCTATCTGGCGCTGGTGACGCGCCATGTCATGGGTAATACGACGCTTGGCACGCAACTGCGCTTCGGCAGCAGCATTACCGCCGGGCGTCTGCTCGGAATGATGCTGGGCAATCTGGCGATCATCGTCTTTACGCTGGGTCTGGGTTTTCCGATCGTGTTGCATCGCGTGATGCGCTTCGCAGCCGATACGCTGCAGGTGTCCGGTCAACTCGACCCGCAGACGCTCGGTCAAAGCGATCAGCAACCGCCGCGCACGGGCGAAGGCATGCTGAACCTGCTCGATCATGGCGGCGCGTTCTGACGCCGTTGTGGAACCTTCAGTGCCGACCGGCACACGCTATTACGACGGCAATACCGCCGCGCCTCACGTGGCAACGCTGCGCTGGAGCGAGGCGTTTCTGTCGATGTTTCGCAGCGCCGGTATCACTCTGATCAGCACAACCTTGGGTATCCATCTGGGTTTCGCAGACGTTTCTTCGCTGGCGGGGCGATTAGTGGGTTTGTCGTATAGCCGTGACATGGAACGTCTCGCCGATGCGAACGGCGTTGCCTATCTGCAAGCGAGCGGATTGCGCAGTGATGGGCTCGCGGCATTTTTTGCGTTGACGGAGAAGCGTAGCGGCAGCGCCAGCGCCAGCGGTGCGATCGAGTTTCTGTCGGATCATCCGCGTACGCTCGACCGGGAAGCACGGAATCAGGGATCGCCGGTCGGCGAGAGTGCGTTGACGGCGCAGCAGTGGGCGGCGGTTCGGGCAATGTGCGGGAAGTCGTGAGCCGTGCGACCTGTCGTGTCGGAAGCGTAGATGTGAAAACCAATGCGCTCAACGAGTTGGGTGACTCTTGCTCAGGATATCCACAGGCTTCTGAACAGTTTCTGTGGACAAATCGAACTATGGAATCCGTTCTGTAGAACCGCGTGTTGCGCAGTCGTCGTATACATTTCTGGCAGGCTCGTCGAGTGATCGGCGTGTGATGGCGCAATGCCATCCGATGGAGCTTACCGCTTCTTTCCGGCGCTCAAGTTTTGGCTTGCTGCCGTCGATAGGTCCTGTAAGCGGTCGTGCGTCGAACCGCCGTGTGCGAGCGTAATGGGTCTGTTTGCATTGCCACAGCGAACCGGAGGCGGCGCATGCGTTGGGCGAAATAAACGGAGGTTGCCATGCAAATCGACAGTGCGCTGTCGTCGACACTGCCGGAATCGGATCGCGCGACAACGAAGAGCCGGTCCGCAACGGACGACACGGCCACGCAGACTACAGCGTCAAATACATCCGGGCAGGACGACGCCGTCCATATCTCCGCCGAAGGCGCAGCGACGGCGGCGCAAGAGGGCAATACGGTTCAGGATGGTGCGGTAAGCGATTCAGCGGGAGAGGGCGCATCGACAACCGACGTCTCGGCGGTCAAGGCGTTTGCATACGGTACGCTGGGTCTCGAACGCCCGGATCAGCCTCATGAAGAGCGTAATGCGTTCTACACGGCTGGGCGTTGGCTGGCAGCGGGAATCACCATTGGCGGGATCATCTCGTTGCTTGCTTGAAATGGGAGAGAGAGATGCGCTTGTCGTGCATGACGCACGACAAGCGCAACGACCGGCTTGGCTTAGCGGTCGAGGAACGACTTCAGACGATCTGCACGGCTCGGATGCATCAGCTTACGCATGGCCTTGCTTTCGATTTGACGAATCCGCTCGCGCGTGACGTCGAACTGCTTGCCGACTTCTTCGAGCGTGTGGTCCGACTTCGTGTTGATGCCGTAACGCATACGCAGCACCTTCGCTTCGCGCGGCGACAGTGAGTCGAGCGCGTCGTCGATGGCGGCGCGCAAGTCGGCCTGCATTGCTGCGTCGGCCGGCGAGGAAGCTGCCGAATCTTCGATCATGTCGCCGAGCGTGGCGTCGCCGTCGTCGCCGACTGGCGTTTCCATCGACACCGGCTGCTTGGCGATCTTCAGAATGCCGCGCACCTTCTCTTCCGACAGTTCCATGCGTTCTGCCAGCACCGACGGATGGGCTTCCTGACCGGTCTGCTGCAGGATCTCGCGCGAAATGCGGTTGAGCTTGTTGATCGTTTCGATCATGTGCACCGGCACGCGAATCGTGCGCGCCTGATCGGCGAGCGAGCGCGTCACAGCTTGACGAACCCACCACGTTGCATACGTCGAAAACTTCCAGCCGCGGCGGTATTCGAACTTGTCCACCGCCTTCATCAGACCGATGTTGCCTTCCTGGATCAGGTCGAGGAACAGCATGCCGCGGTTGACGTACTTCTTCGCGATCGAGATCACGAGACGCAGATTTGCCTCGATCATTTCGCTCTTGGCCTTGCGCATCTTCGACTCGGCCGCGACCATCTGACGATTGATCTCTTTCAGATGCTTGAGCGGCAGCGAAACGGTTGCTTCGATGTCGATCAGCTTCTGCTGTTCCGACTGGATTGCCGGCAGATGGCGCTCCAGTGCCGCGCCGAACGTCGACGCACCGCGCGCGGCGTGCTCGGTCCAGCCCAGATCGGCTTCATGACCCGAGAACGATTCGATGAACTGTTCGCGCGGCATGCCGCTCTTCGTCACGACGATTTGCAGAATGCGGCGTTCGATCGCACGAACTTGCGCGACCTGGTGTTGCACGTCGCCGCACAGACGGTCGATGGTGCGTGCCGTGAAGCGGATCTTGGCGAGGTGCTGCTGAATCTCTTCGCGGGCGCGCAGGTAAGCCTTCGAGCTGACGTCGCCGCGCGTGTGTGAGGCGTTCTGCTGGTCGGACAGAATGCCGACTTGCGCGAAGATTTCCAGGCAATCGCTGGTGAGTTGCTTCAGGCGTGCTTCGTCCGCTGCCGAGGAGTCGGCCGGACCGGCATCGTCGTCGTCTTCGCTATCGCTGTCGTCATCGTCGGTCGCGTCGGCGTCGACGTCCGCTGCGGCGTCCGCGCTCGCGCTGGCGTCTTCCGCCGCAACCGTTTCTTCATTCAGACCGTCGACGAGCTCGTCGATACGCAGTTCGCCGTCCGCGACCTGTTGGGCGCTTGCCAGAATGGCGGAGATCGCGAGCGGGCAAGCGGCAATCGCCTGCACCATTTCGTGAAGACCGTCTTCAATGCGCTTCGCAATCGCGATTTCGCCGGCGCGGGTCAGCAGCTCAGTTGCGCCCATTTCGCGCATGTACATGCGCACGGGATCGGTCGTGCGGCCGAACTCGGAATCGACGGTCGACAACGCGACTTCGGTTTCCTCGTCTGCCTGATCGTCCGACACCACGGCGGGGGCGTTCGAGTTGAGCAGCAGGGTTTCCGCATCCGGAGCCTGCTCGTAGACCTGCACGCCCATGTCGTTGAAGGCGCTGACGATGCTGTCGATCGCCGCCGTCTGCGCGAAGTTGTCGGGCAGGTGGTCGTTGATCTGCGCGTGGGTCAGGTAGCCTTGCTCCTTGCCCAACTGGATCAGCGCGCGCATCTGGCGCTGGCGTTCTTCAGCCTGTTGCGGCGGCAGTTCAGCCGCTACGGGGATCGCTTTGCCTGCGCCTTTGCCCTTGGCTGTACGGCCAGCGGGTGCCTTGGCGGTGTATCCGGCAGTTTCGTGTTGCGAATCTTCGCGATCAAAAGGGTTCACGTATTCTCCTCTAGAGGCTTCGCTATGAGACGCAAGACGCTACCGTCAGGCGTTTCGAGCATGGCTCAACATCACCTGAGTGACTCAACGCGGTTGTTTGGCTGTGCTCTGGGGAGCAAAAAAGATGAGCCCGCGCGAAGCGGGCCGATAGAAATGTGCGAAATTCGCGCGGCTCGCATTATATACGAGCTTGCGCCTTCGCGCGCATTATGAGCACACCAATTTGTCATGCGCTCTTGTCGCAGGGTCCCTTCATCGCCTGTCATCCGTAAGTTCAGGTGGGGGCAGAAGGCAGCACTTCAACTGCTCGTCGTGCGCGTATGCAGGCTCTTCACTATAGGCTATGTCGGCCACTCCCGCACGACCGGATGACTTTTCGTCGATCTTGCTCCATATAGTGGGGTGCATGTTTCGGCGTCAAATCGCACTTGGTCAAAAGAAAATTCACAAAAGGGGGTTGACGACCTGTCGGTCGTTCTTCATAATCTCGTTTCTCTGCTGCTGATGCAGCGACGCAGAACGAAGCGGTGCCGGGTGGTTGTGATGTTGACGACGCGCGGCGCTGTTCCGGTAGTGAATGCGTACTCGATCTTTAAAAATTAACAGCCGATAAGTGTGGGCGCTTGATGCGCGACGCGCCGGTGGACTCTTCGGGGTCTGCCGGGAAGCGAAAGTATCAAGTCTCACACGAGTATTAAAGGAAGGTTTTCCTGTCGGGGTGGATTCACGCCGGCAGGTTAATCATTCGTCAGTACGTTGAGTGAGCGACCGGTTCTTAACTGAACCGAAAAACAGTAACAGGTTTGAACTGAAGAGTTTGATCCTGGC
>NZ_JBNPVS010000039.1:0-103435 GCF_050434225.1 Paraburkholderia sp. GAS32
CGGGCTTCCGTGCCAATTTCGACTTTCGCTAACCGGCCGCTTACAAGGGGTATCGGGCAGCAATCACTCAAGAAATTGCCCGCTAGTGCCACGCGGTCTGCAAATGCCGCGGAATCAGGGCTGAGCCGCGCTCCGAACGGGTAGCCGACGTCCACACAACCTGGCGGCCGCGATGCGGCCCGGAGCCCGAACAGGACGCAGGGCCCTGAGAGAACAAGGCGCCGACCGGCAGAGGACGTTCGTTAGATGTGGTCGTCAACTAGCGTAATGACGCAAACACCCACCGCATCGGCACGCCGGTGTGTCTCCGGAAAGGTCTGCGGCCGACTACTTGTCAAATCAATGTCGCTGATACGGCCGATCGACAGCAGGTGAGACCCTGTGCGCTGACCCGGCTTCATGGCGGCGTCTTGAGGCGGCCACGCTTCGACGTGCGCGCCTTGTCTGTGTCGTGATCGAGTTCGAGGGCGTGCCGATTGCGCAAGGGCACGCCGATCGGGTAGTGTGACGACATCTCCACAACCTCAACGAGGAAAAGCAATGAACAAACAGGAACTGGTAGATGCAGTGGCCGCTAAGACGGGCGAGAGCAAGGCGGCAACCGGTGAGGCGATCGATGCTGTGATCACGGCGATCACCGGCGCGGTGACGAAGGGCGACACCGTCCAGCTGATCGGCTTCGGATCGTTTTCGACGGGCGCGCGCGCTGCGCGGGTGGGCCGCAATCCGTCGACCGGCGCCGAAATCCAGATCCCTGCCGCGAAGACGGTGAAATTCACGGCGGGCAAGGCGTTCAAGGATGCCGTGAACGGGCACTGACAGCGAGCTTCAGCGCTGCCGGCAGCACATTGCCGGCAGCCTGACATTGCGAGACCGTCGCCTTGCCGCCGGTTGCCAACGCGCGCCAGGGTGATGGATTGCTCCGGAATGGGCCTGGACTCGCCGCAGTCGAACCTGGTAGCATCAGGTCCAGCGATGCCGCAGACGTATTGCGGTCCTGCAACTGGCTGGATGCCTACATAGATTGTGGTATGGAAAATAAACGATCACGGAGTCGCCGGGAAGCGTTGTGTCCGCCGATCGGGGCGCTGCTGCGCTACCGGGTGCGCGTCGTCGCCGAAGCGCGGGGACAACGGGCGATGATCGAATCGCTCGACACCACCGGTCGGACATTTGTCAGCACCGTCAAGTGGGACGGCCTGCGCGAGCTCGGCGCCCAGCTTTTCTGATCCCGGACGCCTTCGCGCGGCGACCTGAAACCGAAGCTGCGTTGTTGCGACGGGAAATGTCTTGTCGAAGTCCCTCGCCAAAGTAACCGGCAGTGATCATCCGAACAGTCACGGGTGGTCCCGGCGCACGACCTCTCCAACTTCAACCTCGCGAGCGGGACCGCTAACCTGGCTATGACTCGCACGTACGAAGCAGTGGATGCAAAAATTTGCCGCTTCTATACTGATGCGGATATCAGTCAAGGGAACAGCATGCGGCGCGTGATTGTCCGGCGGTCTTCAGTTCACGGAAAGGGTGTATTTGCGATGCGACCGCTCGCAGCGGGCGAGCGCGTGCTTGAGTACAGGGGTGAATTAACGAGCTGGCGGGAAGCGGTGCGCCGGCACCGGCGTGAAGGCGTCGTGGGACACACGTTTCTTTTTGGTCTGTCGGACGGGCGCGTCATCGACGGCAGCCGCGGTGGCAACAGCGCACGATGGCTGAACCACGCGTGCGCGCCCAACTGCGAGACCATCGAAGACGCTGGGCGCATCTTCATCCACACGCTTAGGCCGATCGAGGCCGGTGAAGAACTGTTTATCGAATATCTGCTGGCCACTGACGATCCTCTGGATGAAGACGTTCGGGCGCAGTACGCATGCCGGTGCGCCGCGGCGGACTGTCGTCACTCGATGCTGGCGGACGCTGCGTGAGCAGGGTGGCGGAGGAGGTAGTGGGCAGCATCGCTATCCCGAAAAGCGCCGATGGCTCGAAGCGGGGGAATGATGGATTTGTCCGGATCGGCGTGGATGTGGTTTTTCATCCCGACGTGCTGAAGCCACCGTTGCCAAAGGGCGATGCATCCGACCGTGGTCCTGGCGCAAGCACGAGGAAACAGATGTCGCTGGATCCTGACGATTTGTGGTGACGTCGACGCCTGCGCGTATCGTCGACAGATACAGGGGAGTGGCCTTATGCAGAAGCGGAAGTTCGCACGAAAGAGCGCAGGGGAAGTGAATCTGCCGGAACTGCTGGACCGGCTTGAACTGGCACTGACTGGGACGCCCGCGCGCACGTCCGTCTGTCGAGCGCTGTCGGATCTGAACCGGCGGCTCGGCTCGACCAGCGAGAAAATTGCTGCACGGCCCGGTCGATCCCCGTCCCCGCGACGTAGGCGCCAAACCGCCGTCGAATCCCTGTCGCTGTTTTCGTGAGTCTGTGAGGAGCCGCGACCTGCTGGTTTTATCTTTTTCGTCCAAACAGGGGAGGGAAATGCGCGGCGCGCCGCCTGATCAGTTCACGGAGCGTTTCTCGGTGCAGCGCGTCTTCGCGATTTGGTTGTCTGTCAGTGCGCTCATGTCCGTCTTTGCTCGTTAGAGTGGGCAAGTTCCATCACGCGGCCGAAAAAGATGGGGCATGCTCTCATGCCAGGGTTCCTCGAATACCCCGAGAGAGACCTTCATGGCCAGCCACAATTTCTCGTACAAGAAAGTCAACTATAGCGTTTACGTGACCCAACAAAAGGATGGAAGGTGGGACGGTACCTTCGCACGTATTCGCGCAACTATGCAGCATCCGCGCCAGCGAACCGACTATGAAACGGTCGGCTGGAGTTTGCGGTCAGCATACCTGCGCCTTGTAGCCAGCCTGGCGATTCAATTACCGAAGAAAACGGGCTTCATGCCGGAAGTGCTTGTGGGGCGTCCAACCTGGGACGATCCACTGGACGCCGGGCCGTAACCAGTGTCTTGCCCAACCACTTGCCCTCCGGAAGCGACATTCGTCGGGAAGTCAACCGAGTTCGCATTTGCCGGATTGAAGCCAGCCTTCTCGAGTTGGACGATTTCGTCCTGCACTTGCGCACGGGTTAGGGGCGTGTCCGCTTGTTGAGCGAACGATACAACCGGTACACCGAGCACACCGGCAACGATAACTGCGCGAATAAGGGATTTCATGTTGCCTACCTCCGGAACCTGTTTCCCCTGCTGCGAACAACCTTGTTCGTAGCCAGTAACTGACAACCTTGTTCGTAGCCAGTAACTGCAGTCTAGATAGGGAGGCCGTCCTGGACTAGTGTCGATTTGCGTGAAACATTATTGCGATTTTTGAAAGTAAGATGGGCTGAAGCACGATGCAAGGGTTCTGGCGCAAATACTGACCCTTGCAAATGCGATGCATCAACTCGATGCATGAAATCGTGGTCGCGGCACTCCTGAACCGTTTGAAGCCGAGCATCAGGTTCGTCCTGGAGTTGATGTGGCGATGGTCATGGCCGGGTAACCGGCACGTCTTTGAGCACATTCGATTCCAGCCGCATCGCTTGGTTGACGTCAGCAAGCGGGATATCTCCATAGGGCTGCTTGAAAAAAACAGTCGGCGCCTCTTGTCATTGCGCCAACGGGCCTCAACGGTATTTTCTGGCCGCAGGGTGACATCATGCTCGCCCGCGCTGCCGCGAAATTTGGCATTCCATTTGTACTTTCGACTGCGTCGACTAGTTCAATTGAGGAGGTTGCGCGGGAGAGTGAGGGTGAACTGTGGTTTCAGCTCTATGTTGCGAATCGAAGGCTCGCTGAGCTGTTTGTGAAGCGTGCCCTGAATTCCGGCTACACAACGCTGATTTTGACCACCGACGTCGACGTAAACGGAAAGCGCGAACGTGACATACGCAACGGCTTCGGGCTACCCATGAAGTACACCCTGGGTACCATCATGGACGGAGCCCTCCATCCCGGTTGGTCGCTTGACCTGCTCCGCCACGGCGCCCCACAACTCGCAAACTTTGCCAGTAACCAAGTGCAGGATACGGAGTTACAGGCCGCGCTGATGAGCCGCCAGATGGATGCGAGCTTCTCGTTTGATGACCTCGCGTGGCTGAGAAGCTTATGGCCTCACAAACTGCTCATCAAGGGAATTAGCCGACCAGCCGATGCTGAACGATGCATCAAACTCGGTGCGGACGGGGTGATCATGTTCAATCATGGCGGTCGTCAGTTGGACAGCGCCATTTGGAAGAATCTCCAGGCCATTCTCGCTGATATCAACAGGCAGGATTTGAACCAGGCCGACGGACTGGCCGCACGCATCAAGCAGGCGAGGGAGGCAGCGCTAGCCGATCCAGAAGGACGCAAGCTTGCTCAGGCGTTGGGGTTGCCTGTGCCGGAACCAGCGTTCAAGCCGATTAATTTTGTTCGCAACAAGCGCGCGGCATAGGCGCTGCGAAATCTTGAGCATGACGTCATGGGAGCGACATCGGCTTATTCTGTGCGATCGTTGCCAAGGTCTATTAGAACCTTATTGCGACCGGACACGTATAGCCTCTTGCCTTTGCGGGGGTAATCACAAACGTCGTGCTCCAATCTCTGACCGGCGAGGATAAAGACCAGAGGGTTCTTGCCAGTGTTCGTCAGAGTGTGGGCGGCGCCTTTGCGGGCGAACCCCATGAAATCCCCCGATGCGACTTCATACACCTCGTCGTCAATGGTTGTTTCGCCGATTCCTGAAAGGATGTAGATACATTCTTCTTCATAGAGATGCCGATGATATTCGGTCGACTCGTGCCCGGGCATGAGCGTTACCAAATGAAAGCCGAACTGCGTGATCCCCGTGATGTCCCCAAGCGACTTTTTGAAGCGAACGGCCCTCTCATTCAACGAATGGACAGAACGTTGGGGCGTCATTGCGTCGATATCGGCAGACTTCAGCAACGCGCGTGGTTTTTTCGACATTGTTCTGATGTTGACTTCAAAAATGTTTTTTGCGGATCACGTTGCACCTGCTGATCTGCGAGACGGATCAACTTGATTCGCCCGCGTTGGTCCACGCGGACGACGGTCAAACCAGGAAACGGTCGACCTCCTTCTCCCGCCAGATGATTCCCGCGCCGGGCGCGTCTCCGAAATGCGCATCGCCGTTCTTGAACTGCAGAACTGGCTCAACGATCGGGCCGGCGAGATCCATGCGTTCGAGCAAGTGGCACGTCGGGCTGACCGCCAGCAGATGCGCGCTGAATTCCTGAAAGATGTGGCTGGACATCGGCAGGCCATGTTGCTCGGCCAGAGCGCTTGCCCGCAGCCATCCGCTCACTCCGCCGATCTTCATCAAGTCGGGCATGCACAGATCGCAGGCGCGTGCCGCGATCGCCTTGGTCATATCCTCGGGACCGAACCAGTTTTCGCCTAGCTGAACGGGAATCTGCAATGCGTCGCGTAGGGTCGAATGTCCCACGTAATCGTGTTGCAGCGTCGGCTCCTCGATCCAGGCGACGCCTTCCTGTTCGAGCGCCTTGCCGCGCCGCACCGCGTCGGGCACCGTCAACCCCTGGTTGTAGTCGACCATGATCTGAACCGCGTCGCCAACCACCTCGCGTATGGAACGGACGACTTTGAGGTCGTGCTCGAGCGTTGGATAGCCGATCTTCGTCTTGATCGCCTTGAAGCCGGACGCGACTGCGTCGGCCGCCCGCTTCTGGGCGAGCTCGACGCCGTCCATGCTGTGGCTGTCGTACGCGGCAAGCGGCCGTGCCGTGCCGCCAAGCAGTTCGACGAGCGGCAAACCGTGCAATTTGGCCTGGGCGTCCCACACGGCCATATCGATGCCCGCTGTCGCCATTCGGACGAGGCCCGTATGGCCGATCAGCCGGAATCGGGACTGCATCAGCTGGTCGATCGCGTAGGGCGCGAGCGGCATGTCTTTGACGACCGCCGCGAGTTCCTCGACCATCTGCCGAACGGGTTTGAGCGCGAGCGGCGTGTAGGTGAATAGGTAGGATGTGCCAGTGACGTTCGCATTCGTCTGCAGGTCGATCAGCACGAGCGGCGACGTCGCCACCGTGCCGACTGCGGTCTTGACCGGATATTGCAGTGGAACGTTGACGGCCCGCGCGCGCAGGCCGGTGATGCGGATGTCGGTCATGATGCCTCGAAAAGGTGAGTGAGCGGCGACGGCGCAGGCGCGCCGCCATCTGCGTTTGGCCCGAGTGGCCAGAGGAAGTCCCGCGACAGTTGGCCGATGTCAGGGCAGCCAATCTGCGCGAGTGTGGTGTCGATCTCGCTCTTCAGCATCGACAGCACGGCTTCGACGCCGCGCTCGCCGTCGGCGGCGAGGCCATACAGCGTCGCGCGGCCGAGCAGCACCGCTTTCGCGCCCATCGCGATCGCCTTCACGACGTCGGCACCGCGGCGAATGCCGCTGTCGATCAGCACGGGCGCCGCGATCCGCGACGCCGTCGCACCGAGCGCTTCGAACGGCGCGACTGCGCTATCGAGTTGGCGGCCGCCGTGGTTCGACAGGATGACGCCGTCTGCACCCAGCGCTATGCAGCGCTCGGCGTCGTCGGCACGGCTGATGCCTTTGACGAGCAGCCGGTGCGGCCAAAGATCGCGCAGCCATTGCAGTCCTTCCCACGAAAAGCTTGCGTCCATCTGCCGGCTCATCAGCGCGGCCTGAAGTTCGGTATCCGTAGCATCGGTGCTCGCGAAGTTCGCGAGCTGTGGCATCCCGTGCCGCACGAGGTCGAGCGACCAGCGAGGGTGCAGTATGCCGTCGAGCAGCGTGCGCGGGCTGTACCGCATCGGCATTCCGAAGCCGTTGCGCAGGTCGCGTTCACGTTTGCCGTTGACGCCGACGTCGGTGGTCAGAATCAGCGTCGTGTAGCCGGCGCTCAGCGCGCGCTTCACCAGCGATTCCGCAAGCTTGCGGTGGAGGACGTAAAGCTGGAACCAGATCTCGCCGGTCGCGGCCCTGCCGACGGCTTCGATCGACGTGGTCGATGCGGTCGACAGCGTGAACGGAATGCCGAACTTTCCGGCCGCGCGCGCGAGCACCAGGTCGCCGTCCGGCCACAGGATGCCGTTGAGGCCGGTTGGCGCGATGACGAGTGGCGCCGACAGCGGTTTGCCGAACGGCGACGTCCGGATATCGCGCCGGCTGACGTCGACGAGACGGCGAGGCTGAAACTTCACATCGTCGAAAACGCGGCGGTTGTGGTGCAGACCGATTTCGTCCTCCGCGCCGCCATCCAGATAGTCGAACACGATTCGCGGAAGACGCTTGCGGGCAAGTGCGCGGAATTCCGCGACATTGACGGGGTGGTTCATCTCTGTCTCCTTGCGCATGCGCTCAAGCGCGCGTCTCGACTTCGATGAGGAAAGGTTTGTTGCTGCCAAGCGCCTGCTCGAGCGCCGCCTTCAACGACGCGCCGGAATTCGCATGCAGTGCATCGACGCCGTAGCCGCGCGCGAGTGCGCAAAAGTCGAGACCCGGCACGTCGAGGCCCGGGACGTCTTCGACCTGCAGGACGCCAGCGAACCAGCGCAATGCGCCGTATGTGCCGTTCTTCATGATGATGAAGATCGCGGGAATGCCGTATTGTGCCGCGGTCCACAGCGCTTGGATGCCATAGTTCGCAGACCCGTCGCCGATCACACCGATGACCTGACGTTCCGGCTTCGCGAGCTGGATGCCGACCGCCGCGGGCAGTGCGAATCCCAATCCACCTGCGGCGGCGAAGTAGTAGCTGCCGGGCTCGGTCATGCGCAGCCGCTGCCATAGGAGGTTCGTCGTCGACGTCGATTCGTTCACGTAGATCGCGTCGCGCGGCGCGATGGCGTCGAGGATATCGAACACACGCTCGGGCGCGAGCGGGCCGGGCAAATCCGGCGCGGAATCAGGACGCGATAGTGTGTTGGGCATCGGCCGCGCGCTCGGCGCCACGGCTTCACTCAATGCCTGCAGCGTGGCGGCGATGTCGGCGATGATGGCATCGCCCATCGGCGCGCGCGTCGCTTCGTTGATGTCGCACGTGATCGAAATCAGCCGGGCGCCCTTGGGGAGATAGTCGCCGGGCTCGTACTGGTGATAGCGGAACACGGGCGCGCCGACAACCAGAATCAGGTCATGGCCGTCGAGTAACCTGCTGATGCCGGCGATGCTCGCGGGGAGCAGTCCGCGGAAGCACGGATGGGTCGTTGGAAACGCGCAGCGCGGCGGCGACGGGGCCATCCACACCGGCATCGCAAGCTTCTCGGCGAGCGCAACGCCAAAGCTGTTCGCATTGGCGGCATCGACGTCGGGCCCGACGACGAGCACCGGGTTTTCGGCCTGCTCGAGCGCGTGCGCGAGCGAAGCCAGTGTTTGCGCGGACGGCAGTCCGGCCAGCTCGACGCGGCGGCGGGCGAGATGCTCGACGCCGCGTCCGGCTTCCTGCTGCCAGTCATCGTACGGCACGGACAGATAGACGGGCCCGGCTGCAGGCGTCGCCGCCGTGTGAATCGCGCGGCTGAGCGCGAGCGGAACCTCCTGTGCGCTGGCGGGCTCGCTGCTCCACTTGACGAGCGGGCGCGGGAGATTGGTCGCGTCGATGTTGGTCAGCAACGCTTCGACGCCGATCATCGAACGCACCTGCTGCCCGGCCGTGACGACGAGCGGCGTATGCGAGTTCCACGCGTTCGCGAGTGCGCCCATCGCGTTGCCGGTGCCGGCGGCGGAGTGCAGATTCACGAGTGTGGGCCGGCCGGTCGCCTGCGCGAAACCGTCGGCCATGCCGACGACAGCGCCCTCATGAAGGCCGAGGATGTACCGGAAATCGGCCGGAAAATTCTTCAGGAACGGCAGTTCGTTCGAGCCCGGATTGCCGAAGAGGGTAGTCAAGCCTTGCGCGCGAAGAATGTCGTGGCATGCCTGGTGAACGGTCGTCATTGCAAATCTCCTAGTCAACGCGTTCATCCTAGGAGTCGGCGAAAAATAAATCCAATCACCATTTTTTTGTTGTAAAAATAGATGTTGTCTATATTTTGATGCCGGCATGACGACCGACCTGAACCTGATCCGAACCTTTGTGGCCATCTACGAGACGCGCAGCGTGAGCGCCGCGGCGAAGCGGCTGAACATTACGCAGCCGTCCGTGAGTTACTCGCTGAACCGGCTGCGCGACTTGCTGCAGGATCCGCTGTTTACGCGCACGCGTGGTGGCATGGTGCCGACATTCAACGCGACGCAACTGTTCGATGCGTTCAAGCGCGCGCTCGACGACATACATGCGGCTATCGTGGCGACACGGCAGTTCGACCCGCGGCAATCGAGCCGCAGTTTCCGTCTCGCGTTATCGGACCTGGGCGAGCTGCAGTTCTTGCCTTCGCTCGTTCGCGAATTGCAGGCGAGTGCGCCGTCGGTCGGATTGGAGATCGTTCAACTCGACAGCGAGCGCATCGCCGGATGGCTGCAAACCGGCAGCGTCGATGCAGCAGTCGGAAACCTGCGGTCCGTCGGGGGGCAGACGCGCAAAAGGGCGCTGTTCACCGAAAGCTATTCATGCCTGCTCAGCGCGTCGCACCCGTCGATCCGCGACGCGCTGCCGCTCGACGACTACGTGTCGGCCAATCACGTGGTCGTAGCGCCGTTCACCGGTCACCACCTCGTCGAGGACGTACTGTCGGAGATGGGGCTGACGCGGCGGATCACGCTGCGCGTGCCGCACTTCACGAGCCTGGTGGCGGTGATCGAGTCGACCGATCTGCTGCTGACGCTGCCGACCCGCATCGCGCGCGCGTTCGCAAGCGACGGCAGGATGCGCGTCTTGCCGCTACCGTTTCCGACGCCGACCTTCGAGGTCAATCTGTACTGGTATCCGCACACGGAAGACTCGGCCGCCCAGCAATGGTTCTGCGACACGGTCGCGCGTACATTGAGCCGTGTCTGAGCTAGTCCCTTTGCAACATCGACCCCAGAAGTCTCGCCAGAGCGGGTTCGGACAGCATCTTCTCGCCTGCGTCCGGCAGCGATGAAATCACCTTGGCGGATTGTTCGATATGCGAGCGGGCAGCCTCGCGCGCAGCAGCGGTGTCGCGGCTCGCAATGGCGTCAACCAGATGTTGACGATGTTTGGCCATGCGTTTCGTGATCTTTCGCCAGGTCTCGTATGAGTCGCCAGTGAGTTCTCTTGCGAAGCCGATTTGAACACTGGAGAGAAATCTGCAAAGCGCGGCAAGCAGTACATTGCCCGACGCTTTGGCGAGCGTGTCGATAAAGAGCCGCAGACCTTCCGCCACCGCTTCGGAATCTGTTCCTTCGTTGATCTGACGCAGTGCCTCTCGCATCGCCTCAAGGTCCTCCTCGGTGGCTCGCCTGGCGGCAAGTTCCGCGGCATAGCCGTTGAGCGCACCCATCACGCCCAACACCTCCGCAATGCCGACGCGTTCGAGTTGCATCATCGAAAGAAGCGATACGCCAATGAGCTGGTCGGCGTCAGCCGTCACATACGCGCCGCTGCCATGCCGTACTTCGACCAGTTGCGCCGTTGTCAAGCCGCGAATGGCTTCCCGGATCGTCGGGCCGCTCACGCCATAACCTTCCGCGAGCTGCTTCTCGGTTGGCAGCTTCGTGCCGCGGGTGAGTTCGCCGTCGAGAATCCGGCTTCGCAAGTCTTCGAGAATCTGTTCGGCGGCATTGCCGCGGGCAAGTCGACGTGTTGGCTGCCAGGAGGGTTCAGTTGGTGTTTGCATGGGTGCTTTCCTTTTTTGCTGGACCTGCGTCTGGCATTACTATACTCTACAAGTCACCTTGTGACTTTGTTAATGTCGGTGCGAACGAACAATGAGCGGCCTTGTCACCCAGAACGAACTGCAATCTATCGAGCGGCTTTTCAGCGATTTCGCCTGGTTTGCCGACCGGTGCGACTCCGAAGCGCTGGCGAACCTGTTTGTGCCGAGCGGCGTGTTGTCCGTGGGCGGCCGCGAGTCGGCGGGCAGCGACAACATTGCTGCCGACTGCCGCGAACGCTTTGCCGTGTCCGATCGCAAAACCCGCCACATGTGGTCGAATCTGCGTGTGGAGATGCCGACCGCCGACACTGCGAGAACCACGGCTATCCAGTTGACATTCGAAACCTCCAGCGATGATACGCCGGCCCGCTTGCGCGTGAATGATGTCATCGACGAACTGCGCAAAGGCGCGTCCGGCGAATGGCGGTTTGTCAGCCGCCATATTCGTTGTGAAATGGCGCTGGCGTTGCAGCACCAATAGCCGGCCGACAAGAGAAGCAGTCTGGCCGGCCGGACCGCTTTATCCGACATCCGCCTTCAAACCCGCACGGGCGATGCCCGCCACTGCGCAGACTTCATCTTTCTCCGGGTGATCGCCGCTGACTCCCACCGCGCCGATCACATGGCCGTCAGCGTCGCGAATCAGCACACCCCCGGCAGCCGGAACGATCCGGCCCGCGGAGATGTCCGTTAGCGCGGCGAAGAACGCTGGAGCCGCTTCAGCGCGCTGCGCGAGAGCGCGGCTGCCGATCCCCATGCCGAGCGCGCCCCACGCTTTGGCCTGGGCAATTTGCGGCCGGAGGATGCCGCTGTTGTCTTCCCGTTTGAAAGCGACCAGATGGCCGCCAGCATCGAGCACCGCAACGGACAGCGGCGCGCAAGCGGATTCGCGCGCCGTGGCGAGCGCAGCATCTACAATCGTGGTGGCCTGATGCAGCGACAGGGTTTCCATGAATCTTCTCCTTGTTGAAACATGTGGATCAGTGGGGGAATGCCTCGCTACCGGACGCGCGTTTGAGCGGTCCTCGCGTGACGGAGTGTGAGAGCGTGTCCTCATGAACGCCGTCGTGCGGCTGCAGGTTCCTCGTGCACCGTTGTATCAGTCGTCCCAGCACGAGTACGGCCAGTGCGGCGCCCACCGAGGTTGCACCTGCGATCGCAAAGAGAATCGGCGGCGCGACACCGGCGCCGAGTAACACGCCGCCCAGGACGGGTCCGGCAATCGCCCCGGTGCGGCCGATACCCATTGCCCAGCCGATGCCAGTAGCGCGCAGGCCGGTTTCATAGAACACCGCGCACAGGGCCACCGTACACATCTGCGCGCCGATGCTGAAAGCACCGGCGACAAAGCTCGTCAGATACAAAAGCCCAGGCGACCATCCGACGAGGCCGATTGCCGAGATGGCCATGGCGCCAGCAAGATAGGCGCAACCGATTACGCGCGTCGGCCCGAAGCGGTCGGCGAGACGACCGAGCATGATGCATCCGGCGACCGCGCCGAGATTGAGCATCGCGACGGCCAGCACGGCCTTACCGATGTCTAGCCCATTCGTGCGCGCGACAACCGGGATCCAGTTGATCAGGAAGTACGTCAAAAGCAGGCTCAGGAAGAACGCGATCCATAGCAGGAACGTCGCGGTAGCGCGTCCTTGCGTGAAGAGGCTGGACACGGGTGAATGTGGCATTGCCGCGCGATAGTCCGATTCGCCGTTCCACAGCGACTCGGCATCCAGCCGCCGCAGAATCCGCGCGATGGCGGCGTGGTCGTTTTGCAGCGCGAGGTAGCGCACCGATTCCGGCACCAGCAAGATGAACACAGGGAGAATGATCAGTGGCAGCATGCCGCCCGCGATGAACACGCTCTTCCACCCGAACGCCGGAATCAGCAGGGCCGAACCGCCGCCGCCCAGCACTGCACCGAGCGGAAAACCGCAGAACATTGCGCCTACCAGTGTGCTTCTGAGCCGCTTGGGTGCATATTCCGAGGTCAGTGAAATGAAACTCGGCAGTGCGCCGCCGAGGCCTATGCCTGTGATGAACCGCAATATCGAAAGCGCCGCGGTGGAATGAGCGAACGGAGTGAGCAGGGCGGCGACGGAAAAGACGAGCACGGCGCATGACAAGGTGACCTTACGTCCGAAGCGATCACCGGCCGCGCCGAATGCCAGCGCCCCGAGCAATCCACCGAGCAGTCCCGCGCCAAACACGGGACCGAACGCCGATGGCGCCGCGCCCCAGGCGGCCATGATTTCAGGCGCTACAAATGCGATCGCCTGGGTGTCGAATCCGTCCACCATCGCCACCAGTCCGCACAGTAGAAAAATGATGATCTGCAGACCCGTCACCCGCCCTTCGTCGATGATGGATTCGAGATCCAGTTTGCCTGTCGGTTGCATGTATTACTCCATAAACGGACGACATCCGGTCGTGGACATCAGAAGCGGAAGTTCAGATTGGCGAATACTTTGTATCCCTTCGGAATCGTTGCGCGATTCGGCCCAGGATTGCCGCCCGACGCGCTGGCGCTTACGTCTTTGGTCGCCCAGAGATTCAGCACGACCGGCCCGAAGTCGTAGCCGACCAGGCCGCCCACCGCGAAAAGGCTGTAGCTGCTCACGTTGATCGCGTTGTGATAGAACGCGCTCGACGTATCGTTGGTCACCTGGCCGACATACGACGCGACCGGACCGACCCGCCATTTCCCGAAGGCTTTCGTGGCGACGAAATCCGCGTGAAGAATATCGCCGGTGCGGTATTCGGTTTTCGTATTCGGCGTGTTAATTTCAAGCGAGAAATTGGCCGTCAGATTCCACCCGTCTTTCAGATATGAGAACGCGAGCAGGGGCTGTACGATCCACCAGGGCGCACCCGGATCACTGAGCCCGTTGGGCCCGGAGATGGTGCCGTCCGGAACGGTGACGCCAATACCAGTCTTCACGAAGAGCCCGGTATTGCCCAGTGCCCAGCTCAATTGCACAGGCGCGATGAAAGTGTTGCGCACGCCACCGCTTTGCACGTTCAATGGAGCGCCGGCGTCGGCCATTGTGAACGGCTGCACAATCAGGGCTTCGTAGCGGGCGCCGAAAAAGGTCCAGCCAGGCGTCCAGAGGACGCCCGTGACCGCTGACGCCACGCGGATCGGCGTCGCACTGCTGGGATCGCCAGGACCGTAACGGTGTGCCTGGGCTGTATAGACTTCGTTGAAGCTGTAGAAGCCGGGCGCGGGCGTGGCGGCGGTCATGCCCAGAACCACTCCGGGTGGCATCGACCAGCCAGGGTAGCCGGCTTCGTAGGCGTGCGCTGCCTTGCCGCCCATCATGGCGGCCCCTGCGAGCGCAACGCACCAGGCATATTGACGTGATTGCATGAATGTCTCCTCCGTATCGGCCTGCTTCTTATCGAGCGGCTTCTTGTCTCGCGCCGACTTGCCGTGCGGCGGGTGCGGTGTCGGTATCGCTGG
This sequence comes from Paraburkholderia sp. GAS32, assembly GCF_050434225.1. Lineage (NCBI taxonomy): Bacteria > Pseudomonadati > Pseudomonadota > Betaproteobacteria > Burkholderiales > Burkholderiaceae > Paraburkholderia > Paraburkholderia sp. GAS32. The sequence continues at coordinate 14,209 of NZ_JBNPVS010000039.1, forward strand.
CGCGACCCGGCGCCGGCATCGGGGCCGACGCGGGCCTCGTGCGTATGAATGGCTGTGTTAGCGGATCTGCTTCGCTGCGTGGCGTCGATCATGCAACCGCACAACAGACACGGTTCGTTCGAACGATTGCTCCACGCGTGATTGGTGCCGCGGATCACGACGGTGTCGCCTGGCTGCATCAGTACTTCGTCGACGTCCGTCACCAGGTAGATCTCACCCTTGATGCAGGTGAGGCAGTCGAGGGTGTCGGTGCGGTGCATGCTCGGGTGGCGAGCCAGGTCTTCCGCGCTCGGCTGATGTTTCTGCTGCACCTCGAGGTTCAGCTTCCTGAGTTGCTCGACGTGATGTGCCTTATCCGCGGTATCGGGCGGAATCTCGAGCGCGCGAAACAGCAGGCCGCCAGGGAAAGGCTCACGCGTTGTCACCTCGTTTGCGCGGTCCCGTTCAATGCTGTTGTCCACCGGGACCTCGCGCGCGCTCCACAGCGTTGCACGATAGAAAATCCCCGGGTTGTGCTGGACATTGGTGGCTTCGTCCAGCAGCACGGCTGATTTGCCGTCCGCATTCGGACCTACGACATAACGCTTCCAGTTCCATTTGGTCATTCAGGTTCTCCTTGATCGGGTCTGTGCCGGGATGCAACCGGCGGTGCTGGTATCAGTCGGGAAAGGCGCTGACCGGCGCAGGCGGACGTGTGAAAGCCGACCCTTCAATGCCGACATTGAGCGAGGCGACGGTCTGCTCGCAGAAGCGCCGGAACCCAAGCGTGTCGAGGCCGAGGCAGAAAATTCGCACCCCGTCGTCGAGCGACTTGCGGCAGGCCGCGGGCGAAGGATCGAGAACCGGTCCGCCGATCACCGCGACACCGTGCTTTTGCGTCGACCGCAGCACTGTCCGGTAGGCCTCCTGAACGCGCGGGCTTTTCATCATCAACGTGCCTTCGTTCATCGCGTAGGCAAGATCGCCCGCGCCGAAGACGATGATCTTCACTGCGTCGAGCGCGCAGATTTCGTCGATGTTCGCCACCGCCTCCGGATGCTCGATCATCGGAATAAGCGCGACTTCCGCGTTGTTCCATGCGGTGTACTCGTCGAAGTTCCTGAACGCGTAACGGGCCGCGCGGGTTGCCGGGCAAATGCCGCGCTCGCCGATCGGAGGGAAAAAGGCGAACTTCGCGGCATCCTTGACGTCTTCCGCCGAGCGAACCATCGGCAAAAAGATACCCATGGCGCCGGCCTCCAGAGCACGACGAATGCCGGTTTCGTCGGAACGGTCCGGCACGCGCACGAAGGGCGCGAGGCCCGCGCGCTCGGCAATGCGCACGCTGTTTTCCAGCGCACGCACGTCATTACCCGAGTGCTCACCGTCGATCATGACGAAGTCGAAGCCAGTCAGGCCCATCACTTCGATAAGCGCCGGATCGCCCGTAAAACACTGCATGCCGAGCGGGATCTCATTGCGCTCCAGCATTTCCAACAGACGGTTTCGCATGAACATCAGATATCTCCTGCGTAATTTGAAGGTGTAAATGGGCTGGCGGTGCTTTGTCTAAAAACCAAGTCACCAGGTGACTATATCACCCAAGAACAGGAATTAAACGACGGATGGGGTAAACGATGAATTGCGGAGGACGATGCGATTGCGGGTGTCGTCCGACCAGCGACGTGCGAGAAGCCAACACGGTCGTGCGATTTTTTTGCAGGGCTTTGTTCAGTTGCGTGAACACACCAACGGCACGGCGACTTGTGTCGGGAACCGGTGGCACGCGGGCACTTGCGTCGCAGGCTGGGGATAAACCGATCTCACCCAGCTCTAGAATCTGGCCGACTAACGCGCTGGCTTCGCTCGGGCGAGCTTGCGGTTAGAGCGGCGTGGGGCGAGCGCATTGTTTTTTGCTTCTGGAGGGGGGCGCTGGAGGGGTAGGTGAAATGTCGCTCCTGGCGGCATGCGTAGTCTGACGAAAAATTTGCTGAACAACAAAATTAGTTCTCGACGTTCGGAATAAGGCGGCGCCCGATGGGTTCACTCCATTGAAGCATGTGCCAACACGAAAAAGGAGGGACACCCTTATGCCAGTCTCGATACGTTTGTCTGTCCCAGTGGTACTGAGGGCGGCCGTTGCACTTGCCATGTCTGGAGTTGGAATACTCCCGTCGTTCGCCGCTGGACCGCAGGCCGCAAGCTCAGACGAGGCGCCGTTTCTTCAAGAGAATGACGCCGCGATGACGAAGATGATGGCCGACATGTCGATCAGGCCAACGGGCGATGTTGACCGGGATTTCGTCGCGATGATGGTGCCTCACCACCAGGGCGCCATTGACATGGCACAGGCCGAATTGCGCTATGGACGCAGCGAGCAATTGCGTCGCATCGCGCAGGAAATCGTCGTCGAGCAACAGCAGGAGATTGTTGCGATGCACCTCGCGCTGGGTCAGCCCCTGCCGCCGTCGACACCCGCACCAGACCAGCAAGAGCCTGCTTCCTCATCCAAGGGGGACGCACACGCGATGTCCCACCACGGCATGCAGATGAACATGCTGAACCACACGCAAATGGAGCCGCAATGAAACACACGTCCCTTCTTACTTCGGCGCTGACCATGGCAGCACTGAGCGCAGCCCAGTTCGCATGGGCTGGACAGGCCCCCGGTTCGTCGTCCGACCCGGATATTCCCGTCAGCCACCATGACCGCGTCTATGCCGCCGAGCAATTCTCGAATACCGTCTCCGTTATCGATCCGGCGGACAACAGGGTGGTCGGGGTGATTCGTCTGGGAGACCCGTCGCCAGGCAATTTCAGCCCGTTGTACAAGGGCCAGTTGCTCGTGCACGGCATGGGGTATTCGCCCGATCACCGCACCATTGCCGTGGTGTCCATCGGCTCGAACTCGGTCTCCTTCATCGATACGCAGACGAATGCAGTCAAGCACGTCACATACGTTGGCCGCTCGCCTCACGAAGCCTTCTTTACGCCCGACGGCAAGGAGGTTTGGGTGACTGTGCGCGGCGAAAACTATGTGGCCGTGCTTGACGGTACAACGTATGAAGAAAAATCCCGGATCACCGTGCCGGCCGGCCCGGGCATGCAGATCTTCTCGCCAGACGGGAAGTATGGCTACGTGTGTTCATCGTTCAATCCCGAAACGGAGGTCATCTCGGTTGCTGACCACAAGATTGTCGGCACGGTGAAGCAGGCAAGCCCCTTCTGCCCGGACATCGCTGCGACCCCGGATGGCAAGCAGATATGGTTTACGCTCAAGGATGTGGGCAAGACCGAGGTGTTCGACGCGCGGCCGCCATTCGGGCTGATCAGGACACTCGACACGGGCCCGATTACGAATCATGTGAACATCGTGCATAACGCCAACGGTACGTTCGCCTATGTGACCGTCGGAGGCCTGAACCAGGTCAAGGTGTTCCGAACCGACGACTTCTCGCAGGTCTCGACGATTTCCGTCGGCAACCTGCCGCATGGGCTATGGCCGTCCGGTGACGGCAGCCGTATCTACGTCGGCCTTGAAAATGCCGACGCGATGACCGCCATCGATACGCTGACGAACAGGGTAATCGCGACCGTGCCCATCGGCCAGGCGCCGCAGGCTGTCACCTATGTACCGAATGCGGTCCCGGAAGGAGACGGCACGCAAAATACGCAGCCGCTCGGTCTCGCTGGGCAGAGCACGCACTTGGTCCTGGTTCCCGTGGGCTCGGGCAAGTCCGTGGACGTCGCTAGCGCACCCACGACTGTCGCATTGTTCGACCAGGGTCTCGTGCAGGTCCTGCAGGCGGCCGTCACTGGCCTGCAGCCAAAGCAACCGTATGTGCTGGGCCTCGCAGACAACGCTGACGGCACCGGCAACATAGAAGCGCTGGCGAACTTCATGACCAATCCAGCCGGCTCCGCGATTGTGAATGCGCTCGGGCAGATCCGCCAGTTGGTCACGCCCGGCGTGGGCACTGCCGGCGACAGGCACCGTTACCTCGTGATTGCGCCGCAAGTTTCAGGCAAGCCGGGAGTCCCGGTACAGGTCCAGGCGCTGCTCGCGTCGTAGGTCAATCTCGCTGCGTGCGTCACCGGCCCAGGCGGAGTTCGGTGACAGTTGAGTTTTGCAGCAGCGTGTCGGTTGCTCTCTGGTGGCCCGAAACGACCCGCTGGTACCTAAGCTCCCGCAATCCGCCAAACAGCCCGCCGAATACCCCTCGCTTCGCCCAATTGATTTCCACGTCCCGCGCTACACTTGTTTCCACAGACGAAACAGACTCGAATTTGACCGCCATTTCGTCGAAGTCGCAGGCAACGCCGGGGCAGTTTAGTCCGAGGCCCTTTCGGTTCCCCCATTCTGACGGATGTCAATATGATTCCACTCGGTGCAGCATCCACGCTACTCAGCGGCGTGAGCAGCGTCATCCGTTCCGGGCTGTCGGCGCTGACGGGCCAAAGCTCCGCAAGTGAATCAAGCCAGTCGAGTTTTGCGGCACACCTCAAGACCGCAACGTCACAAACCAGTCTTGGAAAAAGCGAGCATCACCATCACGCATCTGGCGCACGGAGCGCGATAAACGCATTGGCAAATTCCTCGCCATCGCCGTTACAAGGCGCGCCTGGTGCCGGTATGAAACCGGGTGTCGCGACCGGCTCCGTCATCAATATCAGTGCCTGAACGGGCACCGAAGGGCGACTGGATGGCGCATTGGCAAAAAGCGTTGCCCTTAAAGGAGCCGCGCAAAAATCGTCGCCTCCTGGTAACTCGTTCAATGAATCAAGCCCCGGGTGCTGAAGAGACTATGCGAGTCCATCCAGTCGTACGATCCACTGCTGTGGGCCCACGCCCAGTTCCTTGCCGCTTCACGTTTTTTGCCGACTGCCTGTGCGACCTCTTCGGAGGACGAACCTTCGTCATACTTGTCGTTCGTGCGCTCAGCGCGGCCGATGTTTCTTGAGTTCGATGAGTCGTAGTTCATTGCGATTCCTGATTGAGATTGCTGTCAACGCGCATCAATCCTGCTCCACCAGCTCGTCGTGCATCGACGCAGCGAGAAGCTCGGCGAAGCGCTCAAGCGCCGCGACTGAGCCGTGCACTGTGCGGTACTCCTGACGTCCAATCTTCGCGTCAAGAACCACTGTCATTCCCGATTTCCGAGCCAGGTCAAGGATGTCCATCTACTGCTCCACATCGTTGAATCATGTGATTCAGTTAGCACTCTGATGCGCGTGAACGGTTTGTCCACACAATCCATTCTAAGCACTATGCGCTGGACATCAACGCAGCCACGGTGAATTCACAGTTTTCAAAACGACAACAATAGAGACCGCAGCCGGATGCGGCGAGGTCCGATCCGCATTCCGAACCGTTGGGTCGTGCGCGACCGAGAAAAAGATCTGCACGTCGGGGGGCAGTCCAGGTCCAATATGGACGCGTATCAGACGCAACCAGAAAATGCCTTGGCGTGATCCGGCACATAGCCGAGCGCAGCACTGATCGTTTCAGCTTCCTTGCGCAAGGCTGTCGCAATCGGACCGTCAATCGAGGAGTCGAACCCACCCGTCGCCCCCAGCGCAGTGAGCGACGCGCAAAGGTGCCCGTTGGCATCGAAAAGCGGCGCGGCGACTGCGCTTATTCCCTTCAGATTCGTATCTTTGACCGTGGCGCAGCCCACTGCACGAACCTCGCGTTGCAGCTGTCCTATCGGATCGGTTGGATCGAGTAGCGCGCGCAAGTCGGCGGGGGCGCGCGCGAGTTCTTCTTTCGCCAGTTTTCGAACTCGCGACTCATCGAGCAAGGCGAGAAAGAGTCGCCCTGTCGCGGACCAGAGTAACGACATGACCGAGCCCGCGCGCACATTCACCGTGACAGGTAACCCCGGCTCCTCGAAGCGGATGATCGTCGGTCCGTGATTGCCCATTACGGCAATGAAGCACGTCACTTCCAGGCTCTCGCGTAAGCGCACCAACGACGGTTCGGACAAGCGAATGGGGTCCGCCACGCGCATTGCTGCAAGTCCGATGGAAATGCACTGGGGTCCCAGGCAGTACTGCTGCGTTGCCGCGTCCTGAGTAACGAAAGACTCTTCCATCAGGCTCGCCAGGTAGCGATGGACTTTCGCCGGATTCTCGTCCAGGTGGGCGGCGAGAGCGGTCAGCGTTGCACGTCCTCCAAGGGCGGCCAGCTCTTTGAGTACGAGCATCCCGATGGACGCAGACTGCACGCGTTGCCGGCGGTCCCGCGCAACGCGTTCACCAGCCTGCTTTTGAGAATTATTTTCCATTTCGTCATCTTAGCCGATCGGGAGCGGCAGCCGATATGGCAAGGTTTACCCGTATCTCTTGATTACGCATTGCGTATTATAGTTACGCAAATGACATCACATCTGGAGAAGAGCATGGCCGCAGTCGCACCTGATCTCGGTGTATCGAAGTGTCCTTTCCATGGCGCGGCGCCTGACGCCGGGCTTTCCCCCGGCGGTTGCCCGGTGAGCGCACGCGCCGCCGCATTCGATCCGTTTGAGGACGGCTATCAGCAGGACCCGCCCGAATACGTGCGCTGGGCCCGTGAGCAGGAGCCGGTTTTTTACAGCCCAAAGCTCGGCTATTGGGTCGTCACGCGCTACGACGACATCAAGACGATCTTTCGCGACAACATCACTTTCAGCCCGTCGATCGCGCTCGAGAAAATCACGCCCACCGGCCCCGAAGCGAACGCGGTTCTGGAGTCATATGGCTATGCGATGAACCGCACGCTTGTGAACGAAGACGAGCCAGCACACATGCCGCGCCGTCGTGCGTTGATGGATCCGTTCACACCGGAGGCGCTTAAGCACCATGAACCGATGGTGCGCGAGCTCGCGCGCGAGTACGTAGACCGGTTCATCAACGACGGCCGCGCCGACCTTGTCGACCAGATGCTGTGGGAAGTCCCGCTCACGGTTGCGCTGCATTTTCTTGGCGTGCCGGAAGAGGACATGGACACGTTGCGCGAATATTCGATCGCGCATACGGTGAACACGTGGGGCCGCCCGAGGCCGGAGGAGCAGGTCGAGGTCGCGCATGCGGTCGGCAAGTTCTGGCAGTTCGCGGGCAAGGTGCTGGACAAGATGCGCGAAGACCCGTCCGGCCCGGGCTGGATGCAGTACGGCATCCGCAAGCAGAAGGAACTGCCCGACGTGGTGACGGATTCATATCTGCACTCGATGATGATGGCGGGCATCGTCGCCGCGCATGAGACGACGGCCAACGCGACCGCCAATGCGATGAAACTGCTCTTGCAGCACCCGCAGGCATGGCGTGACCTCTGCGAGGACCCGAGCCTCATTCCCAACGCCGTCGAGGAATGTCTGCGCCACAACGGATCGGTCGCCGCGTGGCGTCGGCTGGCGACGAAAGACGTCACCGTCGGCGGAATCGACATCCCGGCGGGCTCGAAGCTGCTCATCGTGACGTCGTCGGCCAATCATGATGAGAATCAGTTCGCGGATGCCGACCTCTTCGATATCCGCCGCGAGAACGCCAGCGATCAGTTCACCTTCGGTTATGGCTCGCATCAGTGTATGGGCAAGAACCTTGCGCGCATGGAGATGCAGGTCTTTCTCGACGAGTTCACACGCCGGCTGCCACACATGCGGCTTGCCGAACAACGCTTCACGTACGTGCCGAACACGTCGTTTCGCGGGCCGGAGCATCTCTATGTGGAATGGGATCCTGCACAGAATCCCGAGCGCCTCGATCCGTCCGTGCTGAAGCCGTGCGCAACGGTGCGAATCGGTGAGCCATCGTCGCATGCGGTGAGCCGCGCGGTGCTAGTGGAACGCGTGTCGGCGTGCGCGGATCGTATCGTGCGTGTGAGGCTCGTATCCCCCGACGGCAAGCCATTGCCGCGCTGGGCGCCGGGTTCGCATATCGATGTCATCTGCGGCGACACCGGACTCTCGCGCCAGTATTCGCTTTGTGGCGATCCGCGGGATCGCAATGCCCTCGAGATCGCGGTGCTGCGAGAGCCGGAGAGCCGCGGCGGATCGGCCTGGATCCATGCCAACGTCAAGGCGGGCGATGTACTGAAGATTCGCGGCCCGCGCAATCACTTCCATTTCGCTGCGGATGCGCGCAGAGCGATCTTCATCGCGGGCGGCATTGGCATCACACCGATCAGCGCGATGGCGCGAGAAGCAAAGGCTCGGGGTATCGACTACACGATTCATTACAGCGGGCGGCGCCGCGCATCGATGGCGATGTTCGACGAACTGGTCGCGTTGCACGGCGAACGCTTCCATGTGCACGTATTGGAAGAAGGCTCACTCAACGATTTCGCGTCACTCTTCGCGCAACCGGACGAGCACACGCACATTTATGCATGCGGCCCGGCGGGGATGCTCGAAGCGGTGGAGGCGAGCTGCGCGCATTGGCCGGAAGACGCGCTGCGCGTAGAGCATTTCGTATCGACGAAGACCACCCTCGACCCTTCGAAGGAACATGCGTTTGAGATCGAACTGAAAGACTCCGGCCTTGTGATTCCGGTCGCCGCGGATCAGACGGTGCTCGCGGCGCTGCAGCAGGCAAACATCGACGTACAGAGTGACTGCCGGGAAGGCCTGTGCGGGTCGTGCGAGGTACGGGTGCTGGCAGGCAAAGTGGACCATCGCGACATGGTGCTCACACGCGCCGAGCGCGAAGCGCACAACCGCATGATGACCTGCTGCTCGCGCTCGTGCGGCGGTGAGCGGCTCGTGCTCGAACTGTAAAACGCGCAGCCGGTTTAAGACTGCCGGCGCATACGGGCGAGCCCCGCGATCTGGCAATCTCAGTTCCGGGGGAACGCTCACAACTATTGGTAAGGATGCCGTAATGTATAAACTGATGAAATGGGCCGATCAACTGCTTCCCGGCGCGAAGACGATTCCGGAGGTACCCGCACAACACTCGATGGTCTATATCGCGTCGGGCTCGGCTCTCGTCAATGGCGTGGAACTAGCCGCGGGCAAGGCCTGCTATGCCGAGGAAATCCTGACCGTCGAAGCGAGCAACATGGGTGCGGAATTGTGGCGATGGGGGCTGGTTCACGAGGACGGCGGCCTCGGGTTGTTGAGCGGTACGGGTGTGTTGTCCAGGCTGCGAATGGCACGCCGCGTAAAAATGTTCGAGATGATGCCTACCTCGAAATGGCTATTCCGACTCGATTGCATCGTCGGGTTCGAAGGCACAACCGGACTGCACTCCCATCCCGGTTCGGGAATTCGCTGCTTGATCGAAGGCGATCTTCGGACCGAATCGGAAAAAGGGGAGAACACGGTCAACACCAGACGAGGGGATGTCTGGTACGAGGAAGGTGCCTATCCGCTTGTTTCGACGGTGCGGGACGGGGCGAAAACCACCTTTTTGCGCGGAATGATTCTTCCTCCGGAGTATTTGATCTACGGCGAGACGGCGACATGGATTGAAGGGGCCAAGGCCAAATATGCCGAGTGGAAGCCGTTGGAGCAGCGGGTCGTCAGTCTGCGATAGGGGCATTGAAAATGAACACTATCCAACACGTCGGCTTCATCGGCCTCGGGCGCATGGGCCAAGCGATCGTGCCGCGGCTTCTGGGTGCCGGTTTCAGTGTCACGGTATGGAATCGTACCGCCTCGCGGTGTGAGTCTGCTATTTCGGCGGGCGCCACGCTTGCGGAAACCCCCGAAGCGCTCGTACGCACCAGCGATCTCGTGTTCACCATGCTTCACGATGACGCAAGCGTGGTCGACCTCTATGCGCGCCTCGCACCTGTGGCGGATGGCCGTCGATTTCTCGAAATGAGCACGGTGCGGCCAAGCACGCACCGCCAGGTAGCGGGTATCGTCGCGCGACATGGGGGCGTTTATACCGACGCGCCCGTTATTGGAACCGTCGGGCCGGCTCGGGCCGGCCAGTTGGTCAGTATGGTTGGTGCGCCGGCGAGTGACGAGCCGTTACTGGGACCGGTTCTCAAGGCCTTCTCCCGCAAACAGTGGTGGCTGGGATCGGTAGGGTTGGGCGCGGCGATGAAGTTGTCGCTGAACTTGATTCTTTGCAGCTACTGGCAGTTGCTTGGCGAGAGTTTGGCGTTGGCCGAGCGTAGTGGCCTGCCGCGCGAACTCATGCTCGAGGCAGTGATCGACAGCCCGGCCGCGCTTGCCATGTTGCCGGCCAAAAAAGAGGTCGTCCTGAGAGGGAATTCGACCGCGGCATTCGACGTGGCCGGCCTCTACAAGGATATGCACGCGATTGCCGCCGAAGCTGCGGCCCTTGACGTGCCGATTCCCGGGATGCAGGCGGCCATGGCTCAGGTCATGCAGGCGATAGGCCAAGGCTACGCGTCGCGAGATGTGGCGTCTCTGACGCCTTACTTCATCGAGGCGGTGAATGCCGCCGGGCAGCAGCCCAAATCTGAATCTTCGCGGAAGGCATCATGATCACCGACCATCAGCCCACATTTACACACATCGGCCATTCCACGGCCGAAGACTGGCGCGCCCTGATGGCGCATTACAACGATCACGTCTCCCGATTGCCCGATCGGATCATGGCGCACATGCGGTTGATGGCGGGTGACTTCGGCGGCTTTCCCGAGGACCGCCTTACCCACTCGCTGCAAACCGCTACGCTCGCCTATCGCGATGGGCGTGATGAAGAATACGTTGTCTGCGCTTTGCTGCACGACCTGGGTGACCTTCTGGGATCCTTCAATCACCCTGACTTTGCAGCGGTCGTTCTTCAGCCGTTCGTGTCCGAGGCGAACCATTGGATGGTCAAGCACCACGGAATTTTCCAGGGATACTACTTCTTCCATCACCTGGGCCTGGACAAGAACATGCGCGACGAGCATCGTGACAGTCCGTACTTCAAGCAGACCGCCGAGTTTTGCGCGCTCTACGACGGTGCAGCCTTCAATCCCGATCTGGAGTGCATGCCGCTGGAGGCGTTCGAACCTATGCTGCGCCGGGTCTTCGCGAAGCCAGGAAACTCCGGCGTGTACGCACGGATGCAGCCGAGCGGTCAGTGATCCGAAGTCGTGCGAGGCTTGGACGCGGGGGCGCCTTTCAGGCTGCGTGCGCAGTCCATGTAGGCACGGACTGCGCCGCTCGTCTCGTCGGCTCGACTGAGTCGGACGAGTTCTGCGAAATTGGAGATGCCGGAGAGGGGCCGCGTGGTCAATCCGGGCATCGCCATCCTGGAGAGCACAGCGGGAATCACCGCGACTCCCAGTCCGGCAGCCACCATGGCGAGCAGAGCGTTCGTGCTTGATGCGCTTTCGATGATGCGAACATCGTCACCCAGGATCGCACGCACCGCCGCGACGGATCCCTCCCCATCTTTCTCACTCACGGGGAGGATGATTTGCTCGGCTTGCAGGTCCCGCGCCGAGACACGCCGTTTCGAAGCAAGTGGATGGTCGTCCGCCACCGCGACGGCGAGTGGCCAGCGCCCCACGCGCTCTGCACGAAATCGTGAATCACTAGCCAGGAATACGCTCGGGCCATAGGTGACGTCCAATTCGCCGTTGAGCAATGCTTCGGCCAGTTGTTGCGGCGGGACTTCGTCCAGGTGCACTTCCACTTCCGGGTAAAGCTGACGAAAGCGCCGCAAGTCGTCTATCAGTTCGCCGCCGTAGACGGCGGATCCGACAAAGCCGATTCGCACACTGCCGATTTCGCCCTTCAGCGAACGCTGGACGTCCGAACGCACCCGGTCGGCTTGCGCGAGCAGACGCCGCGCATCCGCAAGCAAAATGCTGCCGGCCTCGGTCAGTACCACGCGCCTGCTGGTGCGCTGGAAAAGCGGCCCGCCGAGTTCCTCCTCCAGCGAACGAATCTGCATGCTCAACGCAGGCTGCACGATGTGGAGGCGTTCTGCCGCGCGTCCGAAATGCTCTTCTTCTGCGACGGCAACGAAATAGCGTAGATGGCGAAGGTCCATGTTAATTCCCACGATCAGATTAGCTGATCAATCTGTCAATTCAATCTATTTTACATCCACCTGCAAACAGGCGAACCTGTCGCTCGAAAACTCAATGAATTTCGATAACCGGGCAGAAGCTATGAAAGCTCACCATGCTGCACGAACTTCGTGCGTCGCCATCGCCATGTTAGCGATCTCGTTTCTTTCTGGATGCACCCAGGGCGTGCTCGATCCGAAGGGCCGCGTGGGTGTTGCGGAGAAATCGCTGATCGCAACGTCGACGTGGGTCATGCTGATCGTCGCTGCGGGGGGCGCGGTGCTCGGCTGGCTCGCGGTGACGTTCGTGTACGGCGCGGCGTTTCTCGAATTGGAGCTACGCGAGTTCTCCCGTCTGATCGCGGAAGGCGCAGGCCCGGGCCGCAGCGCGTTTTTGTCGTCGTTCTTCACGCTGGTCGGCGCGCACGGCTTGCACGTGGTGCTGGGCCTGCTGTGGATGGTAATCCTCGCGGTGCAAATGTTCCGGCGCCCGATGCTGACCGAGCGCGACATCCGACGCCTGACGTGCTTGAGCCTTTTCTGGCACTACCTGGATATCGTCTGGATTTGCGTGTTTACCTTTGTCTATTTCGTGAGCGTCATCTAAATGGCTCAATCGCATGGTTCCAATGGTGACGCTGCTCATGGCAGCGTCGGCGGCTATATCGCCGGGTTCGTTCTCTCCGTATTGCTGACGGCTGCGTCGTTTGGGCTCGTGCTGGGCGGCTTACTGCCGCCGCACACCGAGCTCGTTTCGCTCGCTGCGCTCGCATTCGTGCAGATCGTCGTACACCTCATTTACTTTCTTCATATGAACCGCTCGTCGAGCCAGCGCTGGAATGTGCTTGCATTCAGTTTCACGGTACTTGTGGCGGCCATCGTTATCGTCGGCTCGCTCTGGGTCATGCACAACGCCAGCTTGAACATGATGTCGCGCTAGGCCGCGCTTCGTAACGCTCGTCTTCCCGGGACTCGTATCGCCTGAGACGGACGGCGTGTTTAATACGTGAAAGACAATGGCAACTCCCAATACGACATCGCGGACCGATTTCGACAATGCCGAAATCGGCAGCGATCTTCTTCACCTCGTTTCCCGAGCCAATGCCGTGCTGGCAAACTCGATCTCGCGGCGCACGATGCAAGCGCTGAATATCACGGCAGCGCAAGGGCGTTTGCTGTACCTGGTCGATCGGTACGGACTTTCGCATGCCGGCGAAATTGCGCGCGAATGTAATGTCGACCCAACCGCGATTACACGCCTGATCGAACGTCTCGTCAGAAACGGCTTCCTCACACGAGCACGTTGTGTGCTGGACCGGCGCATGATTCGACTCGTCCTGACGCCGCAAGGCCAAGCCGTAGCTGACCAGATGCCAGCGATATTCACGGATGTCTACAACGAAGTGCTGGCCGACTTCAGCCCGGATGAGCATGCCTTCTTCAAGGCGATGTTGCGTCGCCTTCTTGCTTCGTGAGGCATCGTCAGGGCCCGGTTGCGCGTTGAACCGCTTCTCGCAGCAACTACATTCTTCTGTCATGCAATTTCCTGACCTCAATCTTCTCTTTGCCCTTGACGTGCTGCTCGAAGAGGGATCCGTCGTGGCCGCCGCGCGCCGCATGAACCTGAGCGCGCCGGCCATGAGTCGCACCCTGGCGCGCATTCGCGAGACAATCGGCGACCCCATTTTCGTCAAGGTCGGGCGCAAGATGGTCCCCACACCGCGCGCGCTGACGTTGCGAGAACAGGTCCATCAGTCGGTGCAGAGTGCACGCCGGCTGCTAGAGCCTGAGCGTGAAGTCGATCTGCCGACTCTCAAACGAGATTTCAATCTGCACGCGAACGATGTCTTCATCAGCGCGTTCGGTCAGGCCCTGATGGAGCGGCTTTGTGCCGAGGCGCCGCACGTGCTGCTGCGCTTTTCTCCAGAGCAGGACAGGGAGGACACGGTGCTGGAGGACGGCAAGGTCGACCTGTACATCAGCGCTATGCGTCCGATGGGTACGGACGTTCACGTCCAGTCTCTATTCACGACGAAATTCGTGGGGATGGCGCGGGAAGCGCACCCCATCTTCGATCGCGAGATCACGCCGGAACGCTTTGCACAATACGAACAGATCAGCGTATCGCGGCGTGGGCGCCCGAACGGCCCGATCGATGTGGCCTTGCAGCGGTTGGGCCTATCACGGCGAGTGTCCCTCGTGGCTCCGACGTTCCATTCCGGCGTTTTCATGCTCGGAAGTTCGGACTTGATCCTGACCGTACCCGAGCACGTTGCGTGGGCGGTACGGCGGATGGGTTTGCGAGCGCGGTCGTTCGAGTTGCCGCTGCCGCTCGAGACGGTGGTTGTTGTAGAGGCGTGGCATCCGCGATTTCAGAGCGATAGTGCGCATCAGTGGCTCCGACGCATCATTCGCGAACTGTGCGCCGGTCACGTGAGCGGCGCATCCGGCGTTATGTTGCCTGTGCAATGAGTGCGTTTGACACACGGCAGTAGTGCAAAGATTTCAATTTTCGTATTGATCCGCCATACCTAGACTTGCCGCATTCATATGTGGTCTGCAGAAGGGGAACGGTGAAGTCTATGTTCATGCCGATCGACGCCATTGTGGCGTCCATGCTGTGGCGGGTCGTAACGTGGCGGCGGACATGAACAATGTCGCGCTTGCGCTCCGGCACACCGAGTCTCCTTCGAAAGCTCCCGCCAGTGCCGCTTCGCCTCCGGCGTTTGGTGCGCGAATTCTCGTCGGCATGGGTGGCATTCTCCTCGCAGTTGTGATCGCGCAGATCAACGACCACGTGACCGAAATCGCGATGGGCGATATCCGCGGCGCCATGGGGATCAGCCATGACGACGCCTCCTGGCTATCCACGCTTTATCAGGTTACCCAAGTGTCGGCAATGATGTTTGCTCCCTGGTGCGCGACGACATTCTCCCTCAGGCGCTTCACGATCAGTGTGGTGGCGGTGTTTGCCGTGCTGGGGCTCGTCTTTCCGTTTGCCCTCTCCACCAGCGCGCTTTACGTATTGCGCGTGCTGCAGGGCTTCGCCGGTGGTTGCCTTCCGCCCATGCTGATGACGGTCGCGCTACGTTTCCTGCCCCCGGGGATCAAGCTGTATGGGCTTGGCGCCTACGCGTTGACCGCTACGTTCGCCCCGAATCTCGGCACGCCGCTCGCCGCGCTGTGGACTGAATACGTTGACTGGCGATTCCTGTTCTGGGAGATAGCGCCGCTCGGCTTGCTTTCCATTCTGATGGTCTCCTGGGGGCTTCCGCAGGACCCTCTGCGTCTCGAGCGCTGCAGGCAGTTTGACTGGCGCGGGGTGTTACTCGGATTTCCTGCGCTCGGAATGCTCGTCGCCGCGTTGGGGCAGGGCACGCGACTGGGCTGGACGGACTCGCCGCTGATCTGCATGTTACTCATTGGTGCCGCGATCTTGCTCGCGCTGTTTCTGGTGAACGAATGGTTCCATCCGTTGCCGTTCTTGAAGATCCAGTTGCTGGCGCGGATGAACCTGACCCATGCTCTGATCACACTCGGCGGTGTCCTGCTCATATTCGTCGCGGTTGCGAGCGTTCCCGCAGCCTATCTTGCCGAAGTGAAGGGTTATCGCCCCTTGCAGAACACACCCCTTTCATTGTGCGTGGCGTTGCCCCAACTGCTGGCGCTGCCTTTGGTCGCCGCCTTGTGCAACATTCGCGCGATTGACTGCCGCTGGATTCTGGCCACGGGCATCGGTCTGATCGTGTTGACGTGCGGGGTCGGCAGCTACCTCACGTCGGACTGGGTGCGTGACAACTTCTACGTATTGCAGATCATTCAGATCTTCGCGCAACCGATGGCGGTCATTCCGCTTCTCATGCTGGCCACCAACGGAATGGCGCCGGCCGATGGGCCGTTCGCCTCCGCGTGGTTCAACACGATCAAGGGGCTCGCTTCGGTTGTGGGCACAGGCGTGACCGAAGGATTTTTCGCCATGCGTGAACATTTTCATTCGAACGTGCTCGTTGACCAGCTAGGTAACCGGCCGCAGGCGCTGGTCATGGCAAACGACGGGTTTGCCCGGGCGACAGGATTACCTCACCACGCCTTTCTGCCGCTTCTCGACGAGCGGATACGGGAGCAGGCGATGGTCCTCGCTTCGGCCGATGTCCTCCGGCTGATGGCGCTCGTTGCCGTAGCGCTGATTGTGCTGATTCCGGTGATCGCCCCGCGTGTTTATCCGCCCCGTGCCGCCGCCAGCAACCCGACCCGATAACGTCTCGTTTTAGCCATGTCTGAATCCATTCAAAGAAGAAAGCTTTATATCGCTGCCGCCGCCGTCCTGATCGTAGTTGTGGTGTCGGGAGCGGTCGCAAGATTTGTCTTTTCGTCGTCATCGCAGACGACCGACGATGCCTATGTGGCCGCCGATTTCACCGTGGTTTCGCCGCGCGTGGCCGGCCAGGTCACGGTCCTCTCGGTCGATGACAATCAGGTTGTCCACCAGGGCCAGCTGCTCGCCCAGATCGACGACCGGGACTACAAGGCGGCGGTCGCTTCCGCGGAGGCGAATGTCGCAATGGCGAAAGCAGCCATCGACAATGCGTCGGCGAGTCTGGTCCAGCAGCAGTCCGTCATCGAACAGGCGAATGCCGCGCTGACCGCGGCCCGCGCGAACTATACCTTTGCCCGGGCTGACTACAACCGCTACACGGACCTGGCGAGTCACGGCGCGGGAAGCGTCCAGAACGCGCAGCAGGCACAATCGCGCATCGATACCGCGCAGGCGGACGTTTCGCGCAACGAAGCCACAGTGAAGGCCGCTCGCCAGCAGATCGCGGTTCTACAGTCCGACCGGGAGCGAGCACAAGCGGCCCTCGAACACGCACTGGCGGCACTGGACACCGCCCGTCTGAACCTGCAGTGGACACGTATCGTGGCGCCGGTCGACGGCATGGTCGGCCAACGCTCGGTGCGTCTCGGGGCCTATGTCACAGCGGGAACGCCACTGCTTGCGGTGGTCCCGCTGCAGCAAGCCTTCGTTATCGCCAATTTCCAGGAAACACAGCTAACTTCGGTGCGTCGCGGAGAGGCGACCGATATTCACGTGGATTCCCTTCCAGGCGTTGTGCTGCACGGAACGGTGGACACCCTGGCGCCGGCCACCGGCGTAACTTTTGCCGCGATCGCACCCGACAACGCGACTGGCAACTTCACCAAGGTGGTCCAGCGCATTCCGGTGAAGATCGTATTGCGTCCCGGGCAGCCTGCATTGCGAAGACTTCGCGTGGGCATGTCGGTAGAGGCGACCATTCACGTGGGAGGCTTGCGTGTGGACGAAGGCGGGGAGGGCGTCGCACGATGAGCACGCTCAGGGCCCGAATCGCCGCAGGGGCGCTTTTGACGGCACTTGCCGGGTGCACCGTCGGTCCGGATTATCACGAGTCAAAGGCCGTGCTGCCAGCACAGTGGACCGTCCACGCGACCCAGACGCTCCCGGTCAATCGCAGCCGCACTGTACCGGACGATGTCGACGCGCGCTGGTGGACAGCGTTCTCGGACGCGCAGCTTTCCTCACTCGTCGAGCGCGTAGCGGGCGCGAACCTCGATGTCAAGGTCGCCACGCAAAGGCTCATGCAGGCGAGGGCGGCCCGTGGCATGACCGGTGCCGACGCACTGCCCGCGCTGCAGGGCTCGGCGTCGTATCAGCACGCGCGTTCGAGCCAGAATGGGCTCGTGGACATCTCCGGGTTGAACGGCAGGAGTGACTATAACGTCTGGCAGCCGGGAATCGACGCTTCATGGGAGCTTGATGTTTGGGGACGCGTGCGCCGCGAGATCGAATCGGCTGACGCGTCGGTACAGGCAAGTGCTGACCTCCGTCGTGGCGTTCTGCTGTCGGCGTTGGCCGAAACGGCGTCCGATTACATCCAGCTGCGGGGGGTGCAGGCACAACAGGCCATCATCCGCCAAAACCTCGAAATCGCACGCGAGAGCCTGGCGCTGACGCAGATTCGCTTCGCGGACGGGGTGGCAACGCACCTCGAAGCCGCACAGGCTGCAGCGCAGGTCAGTGAAATTGAGGCACGTCTGCCGGTGCTGGAAAACCAGCGTGTCCATCTGGTCAACGTGCTGAGCTTCCTGCTTGGCGAACCGCCGCGAACGTTGGAGAGCGAACTTGATACCCTGCATCCCATTCCTCCTGTGCCGCCTCGCGTGCCTGTCGGACTCCCTTCACAGCTGGCGGAGCGTCGTCCGGATATCAGGGAGGCGGAAGCGCACTTGCACGCGGCGACAGCCGATATCGGCGTGGCGGTCGGAGACTTTTACCCACGGATCACGCTGTCGGCAAACCTGAGTCTTCAGGCCATGCATTTCGGCGATCTTGACGAGTGGAGTTCGCGCATGTTCGGCGTGGGTCCGGCGCTGACCGTGCCGATTTTCGACGGCGGCCGGCTGAAAGGACAACTCGAGCTGCGCAAGGCACAACAGCGCGAGGCAATGATCGAGTACCAGCGTGCTGTGCTCAACGCGTGGCATGAGGTTGACAACGCGATGAGCGATTACGGCACACGTCAGGACAGGCAGGAGAAGCTCGACACCGCCGTAGTGCAGGATCAGGTGGCTCTTGAGAACGTTCGTCGGCAATATGTTGCGGGCGCCACGGACTTCCTGAACGTCCTCGCGGTCCAGCGGGATCTGTTAGATACCCAGCAGGCGAAAGTCGTCACCAACACAGAAGTTTCACTCGCGCTTGTTGGCCTTTTCAAGGCACTGGGTGGCGGGTGGGAGACCTCCTTCCCAGTGTCATCTTCGGTGAAGCGCGACAACCCATCAGACTACTCGAAGGCAGCGGCTTACGCGCCCTGAGCATGACCGTCCTGGCGGCAGCGCCGCCTGAGGAAACTCCACGTTGACCGCTTCTGCGAACGTGCTGCTATTGCACGTTCGCATAGCACCCTCAATTGCCCCCCTCAAAGATCGGCACAGTAATCGATGGGCCGATTGCAAACTGATGGAAGGCTCAATCTCCCAGCTTGCTGAACTGGAGTGCCTGCCGACTGGCACTGCCCGAGAGGCTGATTCTCGGCTAGAAGTCTGCTTTTGCGACTCCAACTTCCACGGTTGCCTGATGCAGCCTCACCTCCGCCTCTCGAATGTCCGGTCGGCGTCGCGCCCGTTCTGACGGGATGCCGATAGGGACCACCCGTACGAAATAGCGTGGATGGCGAAGATCTATGTTGCTCTGATTGATCAAATTTACTGATCGATTTGTCAATTCAATCTATTTTACATCCACCTGCGAACAGGCGATCCTGTCGCTGGACAACGCATAACGGTGCAGGCGGGCTCGCTCGCCGGCGAGCGTGCGTGACACGTCCTCGCGGCTCGTGTTTGCATCGGTCATAACGGCCAATGAAGGCATACCGGGCATCGTTGCCGCTCCCGGACTCGCTGGTTGCGCCAACTCGCCCTTCGGGCGACCCTTACGAATAGGCTAAACATGAACGTTCTTTGCAGCTTGCGCGATGGCGCGCCGCGATGTCGCTGGCGCGCTTTCCGGCGTGTCGTGCTTTGCGGTTGCACGGTTGCCGCGACGCTAATGACCGCGGGTTGCGCCGTGGGGCCGGACTACCGCAAGCCGACGATCGATATCCCCATAGGCTTCAAGGAGGGTGTCGAGTGGCAACGGGCACAGGCTGATCCACAGGCAACGCTCTCGAGCACGTGGTGGCGCGAGTATCACGACGATACGCTGACGCATCTGGTGGAAGAGGCGCTCAAGGCCAATCAATCGATCGCGCAAGCGGAGGCGGCGTACCGGTTGGCGCAGGCCACCGTGGCCGCCGATACCGCGGGTCTCTTTCCGACGATCTCGGCCGGCATCTCGGGGGCGCGTGCGGGAGCGGGTTCTGGCGCAGGCGCGGCAAATGGCAGCGCTTTGAATTCCGGAGTGCACAACACCGTCACTGCGGACGTCACCGCGAGCTGGGAGCTCGATCTATGGGGGCAAATTCGCCGCGAGATCGAATCGAGCAAGGCGAGTGCGCAGGCTAGCGACGCGCAATTGGCCGGGCAGCGTCTGTCGATTGCCGCAAGTGTCGTGAACGATTACTTCGAACTTCGCCGGGCGGACGTCGATATCGACCTGCTCGAGCAACAACAGCGGATCGATGCCGGCATTCTGGATATGACGCGGGCGAGTTACGCACAAGGCGAGTCGTCGAACGACAGCGTGCTGGCCGCGCAGGACAACCTGGAAATCGTGATCGCCGATCTTCAGACGACGAAGATCTCGCGCGAGCAGTATGAGCACGCGATCGCGGTCCTGACCGGCGTGCCGCCGGGCAAGTTTTCGGTCGCGCCTGAACCGCACTATGCCTTCGTCGCCCCAGCCGTTCCGCTTTCATTGCCTTCGCAATTGCTCGAACGGCGCTATGACGTTGTGAGCGCCGAGCGCACGGCGGCATCGGCGAACGCGAAGATCGGCGTGGCCAAGGCGGCGTTCTTCCCGAACCTGACGCTGTCGGCACAAGGCGGATTCCAGCATAGCTCGCTCGCCAATCTCTTCTCTGTGCCAAACCGCTTCTGGACGCTTGGTCCCGAACTGGCGGGGACGATTTTCGACGGAGGCGCCCGGACGGCGGCCGTGAACGAAGCTCACGCGTCGTACGACGAAGCGGTGGCGGCGTATCGCCAGGCGGTGCTGTCCGCATTCGGGAGCGTCGAGGACAGCCTGTCCTCCTGGAACCATCTTGCACAACAGGAACATGCGTTCGCGGATATCTATCAGCGCAACAAGCGGCTGTTCGAGAGCGAGCAGGCGCAGGTGCAGTTCGGCACCGCAAGCCAACAAAGTCTCTTGACCCAGCAACTTACGTTGCTGCTGGCGCAACAGAACCTCGCGGACACGCAGGCGTCGCTGACGTTGAGCAGCGTGACGCTGATCAAAAACCTGGGCGGAGGATGGGGATGGGATGAAGCAAAGGAGGCTCCTGCTGACGTCGCCACTTCTTCCGGGAGCAGCCGCTGACAGCATGCCCGGCAAGCTTGCGCGCTGTTCCCGTTTCTCGATCTTGCTCACACGGTTTCGATAATGTCACTACTTCTACGCTCACGCCTATCCATTGTTTCCATCGGCCTTCTCTCGTTGTTCGGCTGCGGCAAAAACGATCCACCGCCGGCGCCGCCAGCGCCGCAGGTCGGCGTCATGCAAGCCGAACCCAGCAACGTACCGCTGAATCACAGCTTCGTCGGACGCTTGTCGGCCTATTACAGCGCGAATGTCACAGCGCGGGTTTCGGGCGTGCTGACGAAGCGCCTCTACACGGAGGGCAGTGAGGTCAAGGCAGGACAAACGCTGTTCCAGATCGATCCCACCTACTACCAGACGGTGCTCGACAATGATCTTGCCACGCTCGCCCAGGACCAGGCGACCTTCGTCAACGATCGCACCACAGCCGAGCGTTATCACAAGCTGCTGCCGATCGGCTCCGTATCGCAACAAACGGTGGACGATGCCGACGCGGCTCAACGCAGTGCTGCTGCCAAGGTCAAGGCAGACGAAGCCGCCGTCGAAGGCGCGCGTGTGAATCTCGGCTATACGAAGGTGACCTCGCCCATTACCGGTATTGCCGGTCAGCAACAGGTGACCGGCGGCGCAGTTGTCGGGAACGGAACGACCGATGCGGGTTCCGGCGGAACATTGCTTGCCACGGTCGAACAGGTCGATTCGCTCTATGTGAACTTCACGATCAGCGCTGCCGATCTGATCACGCTGAAGCAGGCCCAGAGCAAAGGTGATGTCGCGCTCGTCGCGCAAAACAAGACCACCGTCCAGGTCATGCTGCCTAATGGCACGCCATACGACCAGCTCGGCACGCTGGATTTCACTGATGTTTCCGTGAACTCGACTACCGGTGCGGTCAGCCTGCGCGCGCAGATACCCAACCCGCAGCATCAACTGCTGCCGGGAATGTATGTATCGCTCAATGTTGACCTTGGCCAGCGTAACGATGTGTACCTGGTGCCCCAACAAGCCATACAGCGCGATACGGTCGGTTCCTACGCCATGGTGGTGGGCGCCGATGGCAAAGTGGTCCGCAAGGATGTCGATACCAACGATAGCTACCGTAGCGACTGGATTGTGACGGGGGGGCTGGCGCCCGGCGATCGAGTGATCGTCACAGGTGTACAGGGCGTACGTGAGGGGATGCTCGCCAAAACCACACCTTGGCGAGGTACCGAACAAAACACGAGGTTGTCACAGTCCGGCCCGGCTTCGTCACCGGTCGGCCTTCGTTCCGGCAGTAAATCGTAGGGGGATCTCATGTCACGTTTTTTTATCGATCGGCCTGTCTTTGCCTGGGTGATTCCCATTCTGATCTGTTTGTTCGGTGCCATCTCGCTGCTGCACCTCGGGGTTGATTCTTATCCGGACATTGCTCCACCCCAGGTGACCGTGACGGCGACCTATCCAGGGGCAAGTGCCTCGACGATGGAATCAACGGTCACGCAGGTGATCGAGCAGCAGCTGACCGGCATTGATAACCTGCTGTACTTCAGCTCGGCATCCAATGGCAACGGGACGGCCACCATCACGCTGACCTTTGCGCCTGGAACCAACGCGGACATTGCACAAGTGCAGGTGCAGAACAAGGTGGCGCTCGCGCAACCGCTGCTGCCGTCCGAGGTGACGCAGGAGGGCATCGTCGTGGCGAAGGCGAGTCCCGACATTCTGATGGCCGTCAGCTTGCAATCGAGCAACCCTGCCGTCGATACGGCGCGCTTGAGCGACATCATTGCCTCGCGGATACAGCCCGTTGTTGGCCGTATTAGCGGCGTGGGCAATACTTTCATGCTGGGCTCGGAATACGCTTTGCGGATCTGGCTCAATCCCGACAAGCTGCAAGGCTACGGTCTTTCGACTTCGCAAGTGATGAGCGCCGTCCAGGCTCAAAATGCCGAGTTCGCCACCGGTTCGGTCGGCGCGGATCCGGCGGTCAATGGCCAGGTCTTTACGGCAACGGTATCGGGCGACAGGCTGTTTTCCTCGCAGCAGCAGTTTCGCGACATCATCCTGCGGACGAATACTGATGGCAGCGTGGTCCGCCTGAGCGATGTCGCGCGCATCAGCTTCGGGGCGCAAAGCTACGGCACCTCCGCCTCGTACAACGGCGAGGCTGCGGGCAGCCTCGCCGTCTACCTGCTGCCCGGCGCGAATGCGCTCGACGTGGCCAAGGCCGTCAAAGCAGAAATGGCGACACTGTCTCGCGATTTCCCTCCCGGCGTCACATGGACCGTGCCGTACGATACGACGCCGTTCATTACGGCCTCGATCACCGACGTCGTGCATACGCTCGTCGAGTCGATCATTGTCGTGTTCTTCGTGATGCTGCTCTTCCTGCAGAATGTCCGGGCCACCATCATTCCGACGCTCGTCATTCCGGTCGCGTTGCTCGGCACGTTTATCGGCCTGGCGGCGATGCACTTCTCGCTGAATCAGCTCAACCTGTTCGGGATGGTTCTCGCCATCGGCATCGTGGTGGACGACGCGATCGTCGTGATCGAGAACGTCGAGCGCCTCATGCGTGAGGAAGGTCTCAGTCCGAGAGCGGCCGCGCGTAAGGCCATGGGTCAGATCTCGGGGGCGATCGTCGCGATTACGGTGGTGCTCGCTGCGGTGTTCGTACCGTCCGCGCTGCAGCCGGGCGCGACCGGCATGATCTATTCACAGTTCGCGTTGACCATCGCCGTATCGATGGTGTTCTCGGCGTTCCTCGCGTTGTCCTTCACGCCATCGCTGTGTGCTGCGTTCCTCAAGCCTTCGCACCACGCAAGCTCGAACGTCGTCTTTCAATGGTTCAACCGCGGGTTCGACCGGTTCGGCGCCTTATACGTGGGCAGCGTCGGCCGGATTGTCCGACGCGCGCCGCGCTGGATGATTCTGTTCGTCACCCTTTCCGCATTAGCCGGCGTTCTTTACACGCGCCTACCGACGGCGTTCGTCCCCGATGAGGACCAGGGCTTCATGCTGGCGGTTGTCAATCTGCCTTCTGGCGCGACGCTGTCGCGTACCCAGGAGGTCATGGACGAAATCGGCGGCAGGCTCAAGAAGAGCCCGATCGGCAAGGATATCGATGGCGTCCTGGCATTCCAGGGCTTCAGCTTCGTCGGCCAAAGCGAAAACGTCGGCATGGCGTACATCAAGCTCACCGATTGGAGCAAACGTTCGCAAAGCGCGATGCAGTTGATCCCGCAGGCCAACAAGATAGTGCACGGCATCGACGGCGCGAGGATCTTCATCGTCAATCTGCCCACCATACGTGGACTGAGCCAGTTTGCCGGCGTCGATATGTACCTGCAGGCGCGCAACGGCCAATCGAGGGCCGAGCTCACGCAGGCGGAAGGCAAGTTGCTGGCGCAGGCGGGCCAAAACCCGAAGCTTTTTGGCATTCGGCCCAACTCGCTCCCGGAGGCACCACAGCTTCAGCTGGCCGTGGACCGGGTTCAGGCGCAATCGATGGGGCTGTCGTTGCCTGATGTCTATAACAGCATTCAAATGGATCTGGCGCCCGTCTACGTGAATGAATTCACGTACGACGGACGTGTGAAGCGCGTTTTCCTCCAGGCTGATGCGCCGTTCCGGATGGGGCTCGACGCGCTGGGGCACATCTACACTCCGAGTGGCGTGACGGGCACGTCGTCTGGCTCCAGCGGCGGCACTGCCGGCGTGAGCGGTGCGGGAACATCGCCGAGCGGTGCGTTGAGACCTGTCAATCCATCGGTGAGCAACAGCGCCATCAGTCCGTACAACATGGTGCCGCTCTCGAGTGTCGTGAAGGCAAAGTGGGATGTCGGCCCACAGGCGCTCTCGCGCTACAACGGCTATTCGGCAGTCGAGATCGTGGGCATGCCGGCGCCAGGATACTCCACCGGCCAGGCGATGCAGGTCCTCGACAACATGGTCGACAAGTCACTGCCGGCAGGCTTTGCCTCGGATTGGACCGGCCAATCCTACCAGGAACTCCTCGCGGGAAATTCTGCGATGGCGTTGATGGCGTTGTCGATTGTGGTTGTGTTTCTTTGTCTGGCGGCGCTTTACGAAAGCTGGTCCATCCCCGTTGCGGTGCTTTTGACCGTGCCGCTGGGCCTGCTCGGAATGTCGGTGTTCTGCAATCTGTTCAAGGTGCCCAACGATATTTACTTCAAGATCGGCATGGTCACGGTGATCGGGCTTGCCGCAAAGAACGCGATTCTGATCATCGAGTTCGCCATCGACGGGCAGGCGAAGGGTATGACGCTTTTCGAGGCAGTCACGGA
This sequence comes from Paraburkholderia sp. GAS32, assembly GCF_050434225.1. Taxonomy (NCBI): domain Bacteria; kingdom Pseudomonadati; phylum Pseudomonadota; class Betaproteobacteria; order Burkholderiales; family Burkholderiaceae; genus Paraburkholderia; species Paraburkholderia sp. GAS32. Next base: position 39,454 of record NZ_JBNPVS010000039.1, read on the forward strand.
TGCGGCGAAGCAGCGTTTCAGGCCCATTCTGATGACATCGATGGCTTTCATCGTCGGCGTGGTGCCGCTTGTGCTGTCCAGTGGGGCGGGTGCCGCGTCGCGTCATGAGATCGGCACCGGCGTGATCGGCGGCATGCTGTTTGCCACGGTCTTCGGTCTCTTGCTGATTCCGGCGTTCTACGTGACGGTGCGGCGCCTGCTAGGCGACAAGCTCGATGAAGTGACGCGCAAGCTGCGTCATGTCGAGAGCACCGATACCGTAGCCGATTCCTGATCACGGTCAGCAATGAAGCGCACCAGGAGAGAAGCGCTCGAAACGCGAGCGCAAATATTGAAGGCTGCAGAACAGGTCTTCGTCGAGCGTGGCGTGTCGCGCGCCTCTCTCGGTGAAATTGCCGATCTGGCGGGTGTCACCCGTGGCGCGGTCTACTGGCACTTCAACGACAAGATGGCTTTGCTCGAAGCCTTGTTCGAAGATGCTTCGCTAGCGGACGATCCGTTTGTCATGTCATGGTCCGAGGGGGAGCGCGATCCGTTCGGGCACCTGGAAAGAAGGCTGGCCCGGCTTCTGGCCACGGTGCTATCGGCCGGTCCCTCGCGGAGCTTTTACTCGATCATGCTGATGCACTGCGAGATGTCCACTGAAACCGAATGGATCTGGAGTCGCTTGCATGCCATCTGGCGTTGCGCCGAGCACCAGATGGCACGCGTCCTGAGGGCAGCCATCGCTCACAACCAGCTGAGTGCCGAGCTGGATCCGTACCTCGCGGCAACGTTTATTCACTCGACCGTGACAGGGTTGATCATCAGAAGTCTGCGCGAACCGCCGCTGGCCGCAACTAAAGCCGTCGCGCGGTTGATCGCATCGCAAATTCTGTCGGGGATTAAAGGTTCCCCAAGGTGACGTCTGAGCGGCCGGCTGGTGCGGCAGGGCTGACCACATTATTTTCACCCGCAATGAAAAGCAGGGGTGCGGGAGCTTGCGGTGGGCGCAAGCCGGCCCCTCAGAACAGGAGTTGTACTCATGACCGATGTACAGACGCAGGAGGACATTCAGGCGCAAGCCACTCGCGCGCCTCGTTCCCGCAAGAACAAGATCGTGGTTGCGGCGATTGCCGGTGGCCTTCTGGCTGCTGCGGGCATCGCGTACTCCCTGCTGGGCGGCAATGGCGTTTCGACTGACGATGCCTACACTGACGGGAGGGCGATCACCGTCGCCCCCCATGTGGCTGGCTATGTCGCTGCGCTCGACGTGACCGACAATCAGTTCGTCCGTCAAGGACAGGTCCTCCTCCAGGTTCAATGCACCGATTACATCGCGGCGCGCGCTCATGCGCAAGGCGATCTCGAATCGACTGAAGGGCAGCTGGCTTCAGCACAATCGGAACTGGAGCTCGCGAAGATCAATTATCCTGCGCGGTTCGTTCAAGCGCGGGCTGCACTTGCCACGCGGCGCGCCAACCTTTTCAAGGCACAGTCAGAATTCCTTCGTCAGCACGAAATTCCGAATGAGGCGACAACATCGCATGACGTCGACTACGCTACCGCTGACCGGAACGCGGCTGAATCGCAAGTCGAAGAGGCCCTCGCACAGAAGCGCATCGCCGAACCGGTCGACCTGAACATTGCTGACACCGAAGCACACGTCAAACAGCTTCAAGGTGAAGTCAAGCGAGGTCAGGCCGATCTGGAGCGGGCAAACCTCAATATCGGCTGGTGTGACATCCGGGCGCCGCAAGACGGATGGGTGACCAAACGGGAAGTGGAGAAAGGGGACTACGTCCAGGTGGGACAGCAGCTATTCTCCATTGTCAGTCCCGAGGTCTGGGTTACGGCGAACTTCAAGGAAAACGAACTTACGCACATGCGTCCGGGGCAGCATGTATCGATTGCCGTCGATGCCTATCCTAATCTGAAGCTGAAAGGGCATGTCGATAGTCTTCAGCTCGGTTCAGGCGGCAGGTTTACCGCTTTCCCGGCCGAAAATGCCACGGGCAATTTCGTCAAGATCGTTCAGCGGGTCCCCGTCAAGATTGTGATCGATTCGGGCATGGATCCAAACCGGCCTCTTCCTCTCAATCTCTCGGTCGAGCCGACAGTGGAGTTGCGATGAGCACGGTCGTACAAACCCAGGCCGCGGCCTGGAAGCCGCGAGCCAACCCATGGTTGATCGCGGTTGTCGTGACGATCGCCGCCTTCATGGAAATCCTCGATACGACGATCGTCAATGTCGCCTTACCTCACATCGCGGGCAGTCTGTCGATTAGTTCCGACGACGCAACCTGGGCGCTTACGTCGTACCTGGTCGCCAACGGCATCGTGCTCACCATCTCAGGATGGTTAGGAACAGTGTTCGGAAGAAAGCGATACTTCCTCATTTGTATCGCGATGTTCACTGTCTGCTCGCTGCTATGCGGCCTTGCGCAGAGCTTGCCGCAACTGATTGTGTTCCGGCTACTCCAAGGATTTTTCGGGGGCGGCTTGCAACCGAATCAGCAAGCGATTTTGCTGGACTCGTTCGAACCCGAAAAACGCGGGGCAGCCTTTGCGATTACGGCGATTGCAACCATTGTGGCTCCCGTGCTTGGTCCTGTCCTTGGCGGGTATATTACGGACCACGCGTCGTGGCGTTGGATCTTCTTCATCAACATTCCGGTAGGTGCATTCGCCTGCTTCGCAGTTGGCGCCCTCGTGGAAGACCCACCGTGGGCAATCAGACAGCGGCGATCAGTCGATTACGTCGGTTTGTCGTTGATTGCGCTCGGCCTGGGCTGTATGCAGGTCATGATGGACCGCGGCGAAGACGAGGGATGGTTCGGGTCTCCACTCATCTTTCGATTGGCACTCCTTTCGGGTATTGGTATCACGGGCGCTGTCATCTGGTTGTTGAGCGTAAAGAAACCAGTTGTTGATCTGCGTGTGTTCAAGGATCGAAACTTCGCAATCAGTTCGATCCTGATCATCGGCATGAGCGTCATCCTGTATGGGACGTCGGTGCTCATACCGCAATTTGCCCAACAGACGATCGGGTACACCGCAACCTGGGCCGGGCTTGTCCTCGCGCCCGGAGGCGTGGCGATCTTGCTGCTGATCCCCCCGGTCGGTCGGCTGATGAAAGTGGTTCAACTGCGCCATGTCATTGCGATCGGTTTTGGCGTCATGATGTTCGGGCTTTGTTATAGCAATACGCTGACGCCTTCCATTGATTTCCGCACATTGGCGATCATGCGTTGTGTTCAGAGCGCTGCACTTGGATTCCTGTTCGTCCCAATCAGTATCATGTCTTATCACAGCATGCCGAAATCGTTGAGTGCGGACGCAGCGGCACTGTTCGTGATGCTGCGCAACGTGTTCGGTTCAATCGGCATTTCAGCTAGCACCGCGCTCGTCTCGGAACGCATGCAGGCTCGCCAGGCCCATCTATCGACATGGTTGACACCCTTCAATAAGTCGTTCAACGAACTCGTCGCCCGGAACGAGGCGGCACTGCGCTCTCTTGGCTGGGCCGCAAACACATTGCATGACGAAGCGGTCTCGCTTGTGTTCAACAATCTCAAGCTCCAGTCTGCCGTGCTGGCGTATGCCGACGTTTTTATCTATGGCGCTGCCCTTGCTGCTGCGATGATTCCGCTAGCGATGCTGCTGTCACCCGTCAAAGATAGCGGCAAGAAGTCCATGCCGATGCATTGATGGCATGTTCTATTATCGAGAATCAACATCATGAATTTACGTAAAGTTCAAATAGTCGCGGCGGTCATGTTGCTCGCCGGATGCACAGTCGGCCCCGACTTTACGCGGCCGGAATCCAAGCTTCCGACGAACTGGTGCTCTTCGGCGTGCGAGGCGACCAGATGGGAGCCGAGTCGCGTGACATCGGAGCCGATCACTTCGGCCTGGTGGACATCGTTCAACGATCCTGAATTGGTGAAACTGGAGGACGCTGTTGCTAACGCTAACCTTGATCTCAAGGCCGCATCCCTCAGGCTTGCCGAAAGCCGCGCGACGCGCACCGTCACGGCAGCGGACCGGTATCCATCCGTTGAGGGCAATGCTGGCGTAACCCGCGAGCGTACGAGTGCCAATGGCGTATTGAGTTCCGCGGGCACGCTGGCTCGCGCTCCCAATGCGGCGACGGCCGCAAACGGGAGCGGCGGGGCGGTGACGCCCAATCGAAGTAGCGATGCGTCGCCCTTTAACGTCTTTCAGGCCGGTTTTGACGCGTCGTGGGAACTGGACCTCTGGGGCCGGGTGCGCCGCGAGGTCGAGGCTGCCGACGCATCCGTCGATATTCAGGCAGATGCACGCCGCGACCTGTTGTTGTCGACCCTGGCCGAAGTTGCGCGCGACTACATCCAGCTGCGCGGCATTCAATCCGACTACGCCATTACGTTCGAGAACCTGAACGCCGCCAAAGACATTGAAAGGGTCACACGCGAGCGGAATGCTCACGGACTCGCGACCGAGTTGGATATCGCTCAAGCAGCGTCCGAAGTATCGAGAGAGGCCGCTCTTGTCCCTCAACTGAAACAGCAGGAGGAAGAGACCATCAATCGCCTTAGCTTCCTGCTTGGCGAAGCCCCTGGTGCGCTGCGAGCTGAGCTTGAATCCAACAAGTCGGTGCCGCCAACGCCACCGGTGGTCCCCACTGGCATCCCGTCCGAACTGGCGCGACGCCGGCCGGACATTCGAGAGGCGGAGGCAGCCCTGCACCAGGCAACGGCGAAGGTTGGTGTCGCACAGGCTGACTTCTATCCGACCATCACACTCTCCGGCAGTGCGAGCCTGCAGGCATTGCAATTCAGTCAGCTGGGAGATTGGGCCTCCCATCAGTTTGCAATTGGTCCATCGATCAATTTGCCGATCTTCGAGGGAGGGCGATTGAAGGGTACGCTGAACCTTCGCAAACTGCAGCAGCAGGAAGCGGCAGTCAATTATCAGAGTGTCGTGCTCTCGGCCTGGCACGAAGTTGATAATGCGTTGACTGCGTATTCGTCGCAGCAGCTCCGTCGCAACGAACTGGAAGCAGCCGTCGCGGACGATAAAAGGGCACTCCGGCTGGCTCAGGCCCAATACGTGGCCGGTACAGGCTCATTTCTTCGGGTGCTCGATGCGCAGCGGAGCCTCCTTGCGGGGCAACAGGATTTGAGCGACAACGTCACCGATATCTCCACGACGCTGGTCGCTTTATACAAGGCACTTGGCGGCGGGTGGGAATCGACATATCCCGAAGCGGTTTCTGTGGATATGACGCCGTCTGCTACCGAAACTGCAGCAGCAGTCTCCGGCGATCGGACAAGTGCTGTCGCCCCAAACGACCGCTAGCAGAACCGGTCGTAAGCGAACATCTCGGTGAATCTGAGAATGGCCGTTGTATCCTGCGGAAGCTGCCGTCTCGGCGCAGTGATTCGGAGGTCGGCTCTGGAGTCGAAAGCACCCATTCGGTAAATGTGTAAGCGGCCGTTCGCAGCAGCTGATTGGCGAATGGCTGGCCAGTTGCCCATAACGGCCACCCACCCACCGACGAGCGAACGCCGGCAACGGCCGAAGAGGGGGGCGCCCGGCAATCCAGCAGACGGCGCTCGTGGTCGGGCCTAGGTTATTGCAGTCCATGCTCGCGAAAGTCCCTCTGGCCTTTGCGGCGATAACCCAGAGGATTGTTAGCGGAACGGGAACGGCGCAATGGGTTGGTCGCAGGCGCGGCGAGCGAGCCGTTCCCGTTCCGCTAACAATTCGTTGAGCTAAACCGCTCCACTGGTGGCGGCTATGGGAATTGAATCGGCGTGGCGATGGTTGTGACGATCGGATGCGGGAATCGAAGCGTGGATACGGGAGGGTCTGGGTGCACGATTCGGCCAGGAACGTGCGGCCGCAGTGGTTAGCGAACAGGTTATGCCGCACGTGAAAGGTAGGCTGGGACCGCCGCGGACATGCGCGTCCAGCGGACCCGTGAGGACGTGTCGGTTCCAGCCTACCAGCGGTGGCGATGCGGGCTTCATGGGTGGTTCGGCGGTGCCCGGGGTGACGCGCCAGGCAGGAGGCATTCGACGCAGACCATGTGACCGCGTCTGCAGACCGGACAGTCGCGCAGCGATCGGCCGGTCAACTGGGCGTAACGGTCGCGGTAATCAGGTCTGGACGTCATCCGGATTTCGGCAGGCGGTACGCCAAGCAGGTGCCGGCACGCAGCAATGCGGGTCGCGCGCAACCGGTTGCTGAGCAGCCCGTAGTGACGAATCCGTTGCAGCCCGTGCGGCAGTACGTGTAGCAGGAAGCGGCGCAGGAACTCGTGAGCATGCAGGCGCATTGCGCGTGGCCTACCCGGATGGCGATAGTCCTTCCAGCGAAACGTCACATGCCCGTCGGTCAGACTGAGCAGGCGGTGGTTGGAAATCGCGACGCGGTGCGTATAGCGGCCGAGATAGTCGAGTACCTGCTGCGGACCGCCGAACGGCTCCTTGGCATAGACGACCCATTCGGTATGACGCGGACCCGACAGATAGCGGGCAAATTCGCCGGGCTCGGACAGATGGGCCAGTGACGCGAAGAAACCCAGGGCGCCGGCATCGAATGCGCGTTGCAACCGTTCGAGAAACAGTCGCCGGAACAGGCGCGAGAGCACCCGTACAGGCAGGAAGAAACCAGGCCGGCAGGCCACCCAGCGCGTGCCGTCGGCAGCAAGGCCGCCGCCAGGGACCACACAGTGCAGATGCGGGTGGTGCACCAGATTCTGCCCCCAGGTGTGCAGGAGCGCGATGAAGCCAATCGTGGCACCGAGATGCCTTGGGTCCGCGGCGATCGTCTGCAGCGTTTCGGCGGTCGCCTGAAACAGGATGTCGTAGACGGTGCGCTTGTTCTGGAATGCAATGGCCGAGATTTCCTGCGGCACGGTGAACACCACGTGGAAGTACGGCACGGGCAGCAGGTCTGCCTGGCGATGGTCGAGCCATTCTGCGCGGGCGAGCGACTGGCACTTCGGGCAGTGCCGGTTGCCACACGAGTTGTAGGCGATGCGCTGGTGTCCGCAGGCGTCGCACTGCTCGACGTGACCGCCCAGGGCTGCTGTGCGGCACTGCTCAATGGCACGCATGACACGACGCTGCTCGCGGTCGAGCGAATCGGCGTGCAGATGCCGGTATGCCGGGCCGTGACGGTGCAGGATGTCCGCCAGTTCCAGCTTGGCCTTCATCGGGGGCTCAGACGTGGTCAGCCGGCGTTTCGGGTGAGGTCTGCGAAGTGTTTGGGGGCAGCCGGTCGAATGGGCTGGTCGTCGCGCAGATCGTGCTGGTCGCGACCTTGAGATATTGCGCCGTGGTGGCCAGGCTGCGATGGCCCATCAGCAACTGGATCACGCGTACATCGGTGCCGGATTCGAGCAGGTGCGTCGCAAATGCATGGCGCAGCGAATGCGGTGTGATGGGCTTGCTGATACCGGCACGGCGACGGGCGTCCTGGCATGCCTGTCGTACCACGCTCGCGCCCACGGGCTGATCCGGGAACCGGCCAGGAAACAGCCAGTACTGGGGGCGGCCAATGCACCAGTAACTGCGCAGGATCTCCAGCAGCCGTGGCGAGAGCATCACGTAACGGTCGGCGTGCCCCTTGCCCTGTTCGACACGCAGCACCATTCGCTGGCTATCGATATCGCTGACCTTCAGCCGGGTGGCCTCAGAGATGCGCAGGCCTGCGGCGTAGGCTGTCATCAGCACGGTACGATGCTTGACGCTGCGGATCGCTTCAAGGAACTGGGTGACCTCCTCCTGACTGAGGATCACCGGCAGCCTGCGTGGTCGCCTCGATCTGGGGAGCTCCTCGACGGACCAGTTGCGCTTGAGCGTGACGTTGTACAGGAAGCGTAGCGCCGCGGTGGCTACCACCAGCGTGCTCGATGAGCGTCGCTGGACCTCAATCAGGTGCACCTGCCAGGCGTGCACCTCTTCCGGACCCAGCAGGTCCGGGGACCGCCCGAAGTGCTCGGCAAAGGCACGCACCTGCTGGAGATAGGCGCGCTGCGTGTTGGCGGCGAGGTTGCGCACGCGCATATCCTCGGTCATGCGTCGACGTAGGGGTGTCATGGTGGACTCCGCTCAGAAGGGACGGGGCAGCAAACTGCACTGCCATCGTCCCACCCGAGGGGAGACACTCCATGAACGGTATCGAAGACGCCGGCGCCGGCCGGCCACCTGCTACCGCGTCAGCGGTTTCGTTCAACGCGGGTTATCAAGCCAATCGATGTTTGATCAAATGCACGTCTGACTGAGTTGATTTTCGGCGTTAGCGTGCGCGTCGTTCTGCAGGCTGGTGGCCCATTCGTTTTTCCTTCGAGCCGAGACCGGTGCGCAGGGATCTTTGAAATTTTTTCCGGGTTGCTTCGCTCAATCTGAAGGGGTAGATAATTGGGGCTATCTACCCCTTCATTTGCGGACATTAATTGACGGGTCAATGGATTTCGCGCTCACACAACCAATTTTGTTACTAGTTTTCAAGTAAATTTGTTTCTATCGCCCGGTGCGGCCCGTCGATCAACGTGATTGCGCTGAATAGTCTGTCCCGCTGCTATGCCGTGCTGGTCCGCCATCGGGAGCGCGCGACGTTACCCGCGAGCCGTGCCTCGCCACCGGGAGCCGCGCCGGGCCTTCACGATCGATAAACAGCCGTTAATCAGCTGCGACGATCGCTGGGTCTCACCATCGGTGCGGACATAGGGATAGGGGAGCGCGTTTTACCCACTGATTTGCGGACATAGCATCGTGCAGCGTCGCAGCGTCGCAGCGCCTCAGGGCCGCGATAGCGGCAACCCCGACCGCACATTGCGTTACAAAATCGCTTGCAACCCGTCTGCAGAGTGGTAACAAAATTGGTTGACGTCGAAAGCGCGCCTACGCCTATCTGCGAAGGTCACCACGGGAATGGTCCGTCGCGTACCGCTAATAACAAATTTGCTTGTGCGAGCGGGCGACGTCGCCGATGGGACCTGGCGTGATGACGCGGCGCGCGTAACCTGAGGACGCGGGACTGGATTTGTCGCCACAGCGGCGAAGCGCGCGGCTACGCGCAATAGAAGACGTTGAAAACGCAGAGACGTGCGACCCTCGGGAACGACTGGACCTCCGGGGAGTTGACGTTTCGCGGTCAGCGTCCTGGACCGGTGCACGGGCCAGATTCCCCCAGACGACTTCTCCCGGTGCTTGCCCGGCACGACAGGACGACGTGCCTGTCGCGGACCACATGCCGCTGCGTGCCGATTGCGCAAAGGCGCGCCGATCGGGTAGGGTGACGAGATTTCAACCACAACGAGGAAGTCACAATGAACAAGCAGGAACTGGTGGATGCAGTCGCCGCGAAGACCGGCGCAAGCAAGGCGGCCGCCGGCGAGGCGATCGATGCGTTTATCGGCACGGTCACCGCGGCCGTCACGAAAGGTGACACCGTGCAGCTGATTGGCTTTGGATCGTTCTCGACGGGGGCACGCGCCGCGCGCGTCGGCCGCAATCCGGCGACCGGCGCCGAAATCCAGATCGCGGCTGCAAAGACGGTGAAGTTCACGGCGGGCAAGGCGTTCAAGGATGCCGTGAACGGCGCCTGAGACCGGACGCAGGCCGTCGGCCGGATGTCTGCGCGATGGCGCGGCTGCCAGCAGTAGCCGCTGCAGGAACTGGCGGCAGCGACGGCGCGGCGTGATCGGGCGGGGCCTGAACCCCGGCCAGCCGGCCTGGTAGGATCAGTGCGAGATGCCGCGACATACTGCGGCCCCCTTGCGATTCGCTGCACATCTATATAGATAGCCGCATGGAAAAGAAACGATCGCGGACCGGGCGCGAAATCTCGTGCCCAACGATCGGCGCTTTACTGCGCTACCGGACGCGCATCGTGCGCGTCATTGCGGAAGCCCGCGGGCAACGCGCGATGATCGAGTCGCTCGACACCACAAGCAGGACCTTCGTGAGCACCGTGAAGTGGGTCAGCCTGCGTGAGCTCGGCGATCAGCTTTTCTGAAGCCGGATGTATTCGCGGGTGAGCGGTGAATCGCTCCGGGAGGCCAGCGGATCAAATACCTCGACTCTCCAGTTCTGATATACGCGCCGACGCCCGATCGTGGCAGGTGCGTGCTCATCCGATCACTCTGGATGGGGAAATTTGCTACTCGTATACTGGCGCTAACATTGGGAAAGGAAATTGTATGAGGCGCGTAGTTGTCCGGCGGTCTCCAGTTCACGGCAAAGGCGTGTTCGCCTTGCAGACGCTCGCGGCGGCCGAACGCGTGCTTGAATACAAGGGTGAAATCACCTCGTGGCGCAATGCGGTGCGACGTCACCAGCATGAAGGCGTCGAAGGACACACATTCCTTTTTGGCCTGTCGGACGGGAGGGTGATCGACGGCAGCCGTGGCGGCAACAGCGCGCGCTGGCTCAATCATGCGTGCGCGCCCAACTGCGAGGCCATCGAGGAGGAGGGACGGATTTTCATCTACACGCTCCGGCCAGTCGACGCAGGCGAAGAGCTTTTCATTGACTATCTGCTGGAAATCGACGATGCCGTAGACGAAGCGGCTCGTGCTCAATATGAATGTGTTTGTGCGTCTGCCGGGTGTCGTCAGTCTATGCTCGCTGACTCCGGGCGACGGGAGCGAGGCGGGGCAGTCGCCAGTTCCCCATTTGCGATGCTCGATACGGGCTGAGGCGGCCGCCTCCATCCGGAAATGCACGCTCCTGATACCCATTCACGCCAAAGAAGCGGCGCCGGCGAAAAGCAGAGCGTTCTGAATTAGGCAACCGATGTACTGCCCCAGTCCGGAAGCCCGCAGCGCCGCGATCGATTGAAACAATCGCGATGTCGCGTTCCCCGTAATCTCTGCTCCTCGCGTCATTTGCGTAGCCATGCCGCAAGCGCACGTGGGTTTGGTAAACTTGCGCCTCCCGATACGAAAGACCGTGGGCTCGCCCTGCGAAGTTAGGGAGCGGGTTGAGGCCTTGAACGCAACGATGATCGACAAAATTAAAGGTGAAGCCGGTGCAGCCCTACGAACTTTCGCGGTCGCCCATCCGTTGGGCTGGAAGTAAGCGGAAGCTCCTTCCACAACTTGCGGCGCTCGCGCCTGAAACTTTCCAGCGATACGTGGAGCCGTTTTGCGGCTCGCTTTGCTTTCTCGTCGCGCTGAAGCCAGAGCAGGCCCTCGTAGGTGATATTAACGAAGAACTGGTCCACTTCTACCGCATGATTGCGTGGCGCCCAAAGGTAGTCGCGCGTATTACGCACGCGTTCGCTTGCGATGCCGAGACCTACTATTCCCTTCGAAGAGTTGATCCGAGCGCGCTCGCCGCAGAAGAACGCGCTGCAAGGTTCCTCTACTTAAATCGTTTCTGCTTTAACGGCGTCTACCGTACGAATCGATCGGGAATGTTCAATGTCGCCCGCGGTCAGCATATGGGAAAAATCCCAGATCCGGGCGAGTTGCTGGCGTTCGGGCGACTGATGAGGAATGTCTCGGTTCGTCGTTGCGACTTTGAAGACCTGGTCCAAGAGGCCGGACGTGGGGATTTCGTCTATCTGGATCCCCCGTACGCGGGTCGTGACGTACGAGATCGTGGAGAGTACGGCCTTGGCGCGTTCAAAATGAACGACATGGAGCGACTGCTTTCGGTGGTCGAAACCGCGAGCCGCAGGGGGGCGAAAATTCTTCTTTCATACGCTGACCTCCCGGAAGTGCGCAGATTGTTCCGAAAATGGAATGTCACACGCTTGGATGTGGCGCGAAACGTCAGCGGTTTCACTGCAGGTCGCACTTCAGTGTCAGAACTCATCCTGCGGAATTACCGGTAAATAGTCCCATGACAGTTGATAACAGAGCAGAAAAGAGGATCCGGGTCGCAGTTCTCTCGGACCTTCATTATGACCGTCCTTTAGGCACGCAGCCTTCTCGCCCGTCTATTGCTCGCAACGGTCCTGCCGGTGATCCGATGCAGGCGCTGCTCAACAAGATTGCCCAATCCCAAGGTGATACGCAACTGCGTGCAGATTACCTTCTGTGCGGTGGTGATATCACTAACAAGGCGAATCCGGAAGGCTTTCTAGAAGGGTGGCGAAAACTGAAGGAGCTCCAGAACGCTTTGGGAGCCAGACATCTTCTTGCTGTCACAGGCAATCACGAGGTCAACTCGCGGGCTGGCGAGAAGGACGATGAGGCCGGAAACAGTGAGCGGGCCCTCGATCCTCTCGCCGTCATTCAGCGCCATGCAGACTACCCGTCGACCACCTTTGCGGACGGTGACCAGCGTTGGGTCTACTGGGGGCGCGGATTTCTTTTCATTGAAGAGCAGGACATCCTGTTTCTCTTGGTGAACTCCAGCCACTTCCATCCGACCACGCGTCAAAATGAGTTTGAGCGCGGCCGCGTAGGCGATGTCGCTTTGCAGTTACTCAGGCAGGAACTGAAGCCTCGGGTGGAAGCCAACAGGTCAAGGGCATTCATTGCGCTGATGCACCATCATCCGATTCCTTATGAGCCGCTCGACATGGCCGAGGACCGGATCAATATGTACAACGGTTCACAATTGATGGAATCGTTGCAGGAGACGGGCGTGAGTTGGCTCGTTATACATGGGCATAAACATTTTCCGCGCCTCATCCCCTCGCAAGGAGGGATGGGCAGCCCGTTTGTGTTCGCCGTAGGTAGTTTTGGTGCGTTTCTTGACGGCGATCTTGCGTTAAAAACGCAGTTGCAATTCTACATAGCGGAGATAGAGTTGCAAGATCAAACACTCCGTCCGAAGGCAAAGGGACACGTACGAGCGATGTCGTGGAGTGGGTCGACTTGGGCATACAACAATGTAGAGACCGGTGGATTGCCTGATCGATGTGGCTATCAAGTTCCCGGATTCGACCTTGAAAACGTCATCGATAAATTGGCACAAATTTTGGCAGCAGATACGAGGCCATATCTAAGTTGGGACGAGACGCTTCAATGTGTGCCAGAACTTCGTTACACACAGCCAACTGATGCACGCTTCCTACGACGCATTTTGGAAAGCAGGGGTATTGGTGCCACGTGGCCAGATGGTGAATGGTTCCCGACTGAGGTTTCGAAATGAGTGACAATCCGACATCCGGCGGAGACGTTTTCAACGCCCGTGATCTCGCACCACCTGAAGTCGCTGCGAGATTCTTGGCGCCACCAGCATTTGACCGATTGCTCGGTAGGCCTCATTGCATTTTAGAGGGTCCACGAGGCAGCGGGAAAACTACGTTGCTAAGGATGCTGACCCCTGAGGCATTTGCGCTTTGGCGGCAACATGTCCCAGGAGAGAGTATTGAGTTCATCGGAGTGTTCGTTCCGGCTGACGTCCGTTGGGCAAAGCAACTTTCATTAAGAGTTTCTCGGATCGTCAATCCGATCGCGAAGGATATTGTCCAGCAGTCTGTGTTTTCGGTGGCTGTTAGTCTCGCACTGGTCGATACGCTTGAGCAATGCTCGAAGCTTGAGCCGCAATTTGGTTCTGCGCAACCTTCACTATTTTTTGCAATAGATAGGCAACGTCAAGCGGATGTAGTTGCGGCGCTTGCCATCGTATGGCAACTCGAGGTTCCGGTGTTTTCGTTCAACGGCATACGACTGGCGTTGCGCAAGCGTCAGCATGAATTGAACGGCGTTGCCGCCGAGCTGGCCGAGGGCACGGATCTTAGACAAGTACGTCAGGAACATCCTTACGTGACGAGTACTTGGTTGGATAACTTGGTAACAGCAGTTGAGAGCGTTAACGATGCACTAGAGAGGCCCAATCAACTGTGGGCAATATTGCTTGATGAGCTCGAAATTGTCCCGCCCGGCCTGCTGCAGACAATCGTTGACGCTTTGCGGTCGACATCGAACAAGGTGCGTTTCAAGCTGGCTTTAAGCCCGACCGGCTCCGACCTAATTCCATTGGGACAGGCAGGAGCCTCTAGCTCTTTTGAGGATTACAGGCCAATCAAGCTTTGGTACGAAAAAAAGGGAGATGCTCGAGCGTTTGCAAGCAAGTTGTTCGTTGCAAGTCTTGGACGAGCACTTGGGGAAGACGTCGCCCCCGAAAGCTTAAATGCAATTCTCGGGACTAGTTGGTCAAGCGACAACGCGACGGATGATGCGACTGAAAGTTCTACGGACCTAGGCGATTCAGCGATCGAAACGCCGGCAATGCAGCGTGTACGTGCAACCGCTTTCTCTGCGCTTTATGCAAAGGATGAGTCTTTCCGTCGATTGCTTGACGAGCGCGGAATCAATCCGAGAAATCCACCATATAAGGATGCAACACCTGAGGGGATTCTCGTTCGCAAAATTACGCAGATCGTGTTGCACCGCGTTCGTGAGATCGAATCGTACACATTTTCGAACGGCGTGAAGAGAAAGGGCGGTAGACGTAGTCCGCACGGATATTTCGGCTTTCCGAACATCATAGATCTTACCGAAGGGAACCCGCGATGGGTACTAACCTTAGTCGAGTCACTTGTCGCGGCAAGTAAGGCAGACGGTCATGCCGTCAGAACGCAAACTGTTCAGTCAGTTGCGATTCGAGATTTTGTCCAGCAAATGTCGTCGAAATTAATGGTATATCCGGTGAAGGCGGCGTCGGGCGGAAAGCGATGGACTCCGTATGATTTTGTGCGGGCACTAGCGAGTTCAATTGAGGGCGCGATCTTTGAAGGCCCCTTTGTTACGGATCCTGCAATGTCTTTTTCGATTGATCAAGCGTCGGTCGATCAATTTGATGAATACATCAGGACGGCGATTGACCTTGGGGCATTGGTAATAGTCCGCCGAGGGGGACCCGCGCCACTGGCCGCTGCGGGGAACGCTCAATCCCTCGTTGGGGCGCGAGTGAGATTAACCTATCGATTGGCTCCCGAATTTCGATTGCCGCTGTTGTATATCAAAGAGCAAAAGATGAGCACTGCATTGCGTGGTGGCGAGTTGCTTGTGTTCGCTGAAAAGGGGCGCGCCAGCTCGGCCGGTACTTCGGCGCTTGGCGAAGAACACGACAATCGACCGGTGCAAGGGAGGCTGTTATGAGCTTCAACTTGGACAACATGGTCGATCTCGATCTGGAAAAGTTGAACTCATGTGACTTGTTGATTGTCCCGCAGACAAGCGAACCTAGAGGGGAGGTCATTTCAGGACGTCTAACGCCGCTCGATCACGAGGTTTGGATCATCGGACAAACCGGAGGCGTGCATGCTTATGACGAGGAAGACCGCCCCAACACAGCTCTTGGTAGTCACTTATCGGTCGACAGCGTACGCACGAATCTTGAGCAATGGATGCGCAATCGTTCCGATCAAACGCCGACGATTGTGGTCGACGTTTCATGCATGTCTCGGCCGATTATGGCCGCGACGTTCGAGGCAATTTTTCGAGCCGCGGTTAAGGGTAGCTTGAATGTTGTCGTGGGTTATGTTATCGCGGCATATTCTCCGCCACCGACTCTCCTCCCTCCCAACGAGGACATTAAGCCAATAAGCGAATTTTTCGCTGGCTGGCCGAATGACACGACTGCGTCGACGGCGTTGATTGTTGGTCTGGGATACGAGCGAGCGAAGGCTGAAGGAGCGTGCGAATATTTCGATGCCAGCGAGACTTGGGTCTTTGTTCCGCGATCTCCGATCCGCGAGTATGACGATGCAGTTACCACCAATAATGATTTTCTCTTGGCGCGGGCGCGTAGACGTGAGCATTCGATCGACTACAAAGTGGACTCACCCACGGAGGCACTTGGGCATCTTGCGACGAGAGTGACCAACCTGCTATCGGGAGCGAACCTAGTCCTGTTGCCTTTTGGACCGAAAATATTCTTTGTTCTTAGCCTGCTGATTGGAGCTATTTTTCGAGAGGTAGGTGTATGGCACGTTACTGGGGACGCGGAGATTGCTAAAACATATCATCCGCCCTCGGATAAGGTGGTTGGATTCCGAATGGAGCTTTCGCCGCGCCAGAGCGACTAATTTCGCTGGCGCGCAAACGGGAGTTTGTAGTTTGAACCTAAGCTCTTGCTACGCATTGAGCGCGGACCCTCGGATGATTTCAAGCAAGCACCAAGGGATCACGGCCGCGATGCGACGTACAGTAAGTACGCGCTGAGCCTGGAGTGGTCCGCATTCGCCGTGGCGTCTCAGCCGGGTTGAGGCTTCGGGCACTCTGTTTGGAACCAGTAGTCGACCAGGCGTTGTGCCGCTTGCAGGTCACCCGGGTAGTATGGATCGTCATGCCACGGTGACGGGTTGTAGCCCGCTTTCCTCAGGGCAGCCAGTTCGCTCTGGTGTTGCGCCATCGTAGAGGGTGCATTGGTCCTGAGCGCCGCCAGGTCGCGGCACTCTGTGGGACTGAGGTGGGGCCCGGTGTACGGCGTGTCGCCGGCGGCACAGGCGGCGAGCTACAGTACCGTAGCGGAGAGTATTGATGGTGTTCCAACCGCCCTTGCCATAATGCTTGTCCTTCCCTACGATGGCGAGCCCGTCTGTTGGTATGCCGCCGCGCCCGGCGTCTCGTCGTCACAAGTCGTTTCGTCCTTCGAGTGACGATGCCGTCTTGCTGCCGGCCGATAGCTGCGTGTAGCTGTTGGTGTCCGTTAATTCTGGGAGTGGACAAAAACTGGGGGAGGGGGGCTCATTGTCGAGCGACCTCTGGCGATCTGAAGTGAGGGAAGCGCTTGGCGAAACACGTCTCCGGCCTCCCGTCGAGCAGTTCCACTCGGGTTTGCAGTAGGTAGTGAGCGCCCTTCAACGACCAACGCATTTGTTGACGTTTCGTGAGCCGTCAGTTTATCAAATGATTCATGACCGATTCGGCCGAGGCCGACGATACCCGACGGCCGTTCATACGTGCTTGTTGATAGTCGATAAGATCGCTGCGATTGTTCACAAGGAAGGTCAATAATCGAGCGGCCGCGCTACTCGCCGTGCCGGCGCCGAGACCATAGAACTGTGGTAAAGATCCAATCTCAAGATTCAGGGAGGCGATGAGCGTACGTAGGATCTCGATTGCCGCGTCGCCCCGGCCGCGCCACAGCTTGTCGCGCACGCGATTTATTAGTCGCTCGCATCGCCGCATCACCACCGGTCGCTGGTAGAGAGGAAATGTGTATGCGCAGAGCGCCGACCGCACAGCGTGAAGTTTCATGCCGATGTGAAACCAGTCAAGAATCCGCGGTGCGACGCAAGGCGCCACTGAAGTCACTAACGATCGCATACCCCGAGCACCATCTGTGACCACGTCGACCAAAGTAGAACGGACCCAGCCACACTGGTCGAGTGCAGCAGCGATAAGCACGCGCGTCAGGCTTGGACGCTGGAGAGCACATGCGAATCGTCGAGCCGCTATCCCCTCACACTCGACACGTCCCGCGATAACTTCGAACCTGCGCACCTCTTCGAGCGGCACCGCCGTGACTACCGTGCCGTCAATTGCGAGACGCAGGTGCTTCGCTCCACCACGGTGTTGGGTTCCCGCGAACCACCCAACGTGGAACTGGTCGTTTTCAATGTGCTCCCCGCAGTTGAGCGTCTCTTTGCGAACAGTTGCGTGAGACAGGGTGTGCAACCCGGTGAGATCGGCGACATTGCGTGCCGCAGACCGGTAGGAAACGGCAGCGCCTTGCTTCGCACACAGGTATGCAAGCTCCGGCGTACGTCGTCCCGGTAGCAAACTTTCTATCGGGCCCTCGGAGAATCGAAGATCCGCTGAGTCATCGTTCTCGTCGAGCGGCTCGGGGGTGCACAAGCACGATATCACCCGGGGCACTCGAACTTTGACACTGCCCAAGGCGGTCGCAAACACCCGCGGGCGCCAGTCTTTTATACGGCGGTATCGCCCGCAATGTCTGCAGCGGCGGCGTCGAGCATCGTAGGCGCGGATCTGGTCCTGAGCCACCACTTGTTGAAGACTGGAAAGGAGCCTTCTTGCCTCAGACATCGACAATCCGAAGTCAGCCGGGGTCGCTCCTTCGAGCGGTCGCTGAAACCTGGCCAACGGCACATTCTCGTCGGCACCGTCCCGCTGCAGGTAAATCGTCCAGTGCATATCCATCCGTCACCTCGCCGAACGGGTGTCGAAGGTAGCTTAGGGCAAAACGCCGCGCTCCCCCAATTTTTGTCCACTCCCATGAACACGGCTAGCAGCAATTCTGAACTCCAACACGTGCCGATGTACTTTTAAACAGGTCAGGTGCCATCGTGCGGGAAAATCACGGTTGCTCTGTGTTTTTGCTCACATTTCGCCTGAGGAAAGGCCCCACCGGCTGCCTCGGCGCGTAAGCGCTTTCGTTTTGCACGCGGCGGTCGCGTCGGGTCGCGGGTGACGTTAATGCGTTCGGCGACTGTTACTATTTCGGGGAGTCTTCGTCCTGCAACTCATCATCTTCATCGGTCTGTATCATCGTCGGACCGTCGGTTGCGGGTGGGTCGCTGGCAGGAACGGTGTCCTTGACCGTCGGGTCGATTTTCCCCTCGCTTTTTGGCGAGCCCGGGTTGTGTTCGCTCGTTGAGTTCCGCACTTGCATGCTCCAGAGTCTATTTACAAGATAACGGGCAGTTGCTACGCCTTAACCCGCTCGCTGCTGCCAGACGGTGGACCACATCTCTCGCTCACAGAGCAATTCCGACCTGGCGTTTTCCCGGCGGCTGGGTCGGCTTATCGAGAGCTACAATGCAGAAGGGCTACCGACAAGCGAGAACAACATGTCCAATCAGGCTGACCTTCAATATGAATTCCTGCAGTCGCTAGCCACGGGAAAGACATTGGCAAACGTCTACCTGATAAACGGAATCAGGCTCAGTGGTTATCTCGTAGCGTTCGACACGTACGCAGTCATGCTGGAATCTGCGTCAGGTCGCCAGCTTGTCTTCAAGCATGCAATCTCGACCGTGATGCCCGGTACAGGTGACCGGGTGACACGGTCACCTGTACCCGAAGCGGCAAGCAATCGGGTGACTGCCTCACGCGCCTAACACATGCGCCCGGAATACAGGGGCAACTCTTCATTGCAGGCCCCGGGCCATGCACCTCTCCATTTGCCTCGACCGCATCTGCGCAAACGCGCCGACCCGGCACCGATGCGCATCGCGGCGCTCGCTGGCCTGACCGAATTGTGGTGAACGTAGCGTGGCTCTATCGCACGTCCATTGAAGTTTCATGCAGGTGACCACGTGAAGTACGCGATTCACCCGGTGGCCGGCCGCGTGCCCAGTCACATAAATGTGCTGCTCGCGTAAGCCGAGGTGCCCTACGACCAGGGCGTTGGAAATGTAAGACACCAACAGTGCGTCAGGACGTCGACTCTGGCCCGGGCCAGGGCCAACCTTTCTTTTCGCTGGGCGCATCGCGACGCGCGGCACGCGGGACCTCGCCCGTCACCTCGGGCGGAGTCGCCTGACTTCCGGTATCGTCTGACGGTTCGGCCATCTGGTCCCTTTTCACCTTGAGAAGCCCGGTCCCGAACCACGCCACCTTCTTCTGGATGTGAGCGACATACGCGCTCCAGCCTTCAGCGTTGCCATCAAAAAGGTCGTGCTGAACGGTGGACGCCAGCGCATTCCGGTTGAGCTCAGTCTCGAGTAGCTCCTTTGGCCATAAGAAGAACGCGCTGGCGGCGCGTGCGCTGAATTCGGCAACTGTCATCGTTGGCGCAAGCGCCCGGAGGAACGCGAAGTCCTGCAACGAATTCTCTTTCTGCGCGAGCTGCGCCACCGGTGCGTCCGGGCGACTCGTCCTGGCCAGACAGTGCAACGCTTCGAGAATGTCTCCGAGATGGAGCAGCAGTTCTCGTCTATCAAACCGGTCGTCCATTGCGGTATGTCCGTTCATCGTGTCCCTGTTTCGAAACGGGCTGTTTCGGAGCAACGCCTCGTCCAGTCGCCCCTTATTCCGGCGAGTCTTCGTCGAACAGCCCGTCATCCTCGGACTGCAGGATAGGGGCAGGCAGTCGCTCAATGCGCCAGCTGCACAGGAGTGCTGCGGGCAGGTTTGGACGGGCGGCGGCCGGCCATCGAGCCATCACTCTGCCCTAAGTGGAGACGGGGCCGCGCAACGAAGTGCTGCAGAACGGCTAACGGCGGTGGCCGCCATTTTGCGGGCAGGTACTCCGCATCCGTTTCTCTGGCTGCCTGTTTCCAAAATTGTACGTCCCGTCCTTCCGGGGCACCAGCTTGTTTCCACCCGGGGTCTGGTCGTTTATCCGATGGCCACGATGAATGAGTGGCCCCGGGCGAGCCCGGCGCGTGGACACATCAAGCCGAATCGAATCGGGGTATGAGTGGGGACCACGGTCAGAAACTGGGTCCGCGGTTGGGCAGATTTGCCGCGGGCGTTATCGTCGTTGTGTCGAAGACCAGCCTCAAAATTAAGCGTATTCGTTATCGAGAGGCAGAAACCGCTTATATCTCGGTTTTCCTATGCTGTATTACGTGCACGGTGAAGGCTTTAGTGCGGGCCAGGCATGGCAGTCTCCATGCGACCGTATGCTGCTAACAGATATCTCGGCTGGCGGACAACAGCATTCCGACGGGAGGCGAACGAGCTCGCGCGGCCATTGTGGTGCAAGCGGGCTGGGCCACGTTCCGGTTTATGTCTATGACTGTTTTGGCCTGGCTGGTTTTGTAACGTTCGACTTTTTGGGGAGGCGGATATGCGCGAAACCAGAACAGGCGAGGCCCGCTTAACTGTCGTCGCTGTTGCCGTTTCGGTCGGCCTGCTTTTACTTCAATCGGCCGTTGCCCAGGAGCCTGGCCCTCGCACAGGACGACATGCAGTCGGTGTGAAAGCCCTTCGGCATATCCAGGCACGCGTCGCTGGGATAGACCCCTTGTACAACACCGTGACCTTGCGCGACATGGCGGGCGAGATGGTCGTGTTTGAAATCAGCCCGGACATCGCTGACGTAAAGAAGTTACAACTCGGGGACACGGTCAATATTGCTTATAGAAACGCAATTCTGACGCACGCAGACAAAGTGGCATCGAATGGCATCCGCGAGCGAATCGAAACCGAAGTCATGCAGCCGGCGTCGAATGGAGGGGGCAATTCGACCCGAAACGTGGAGTTCGTGGCGACGGTACTGAAAATCGACCGGAAGAACCGCAAGGTCATCCTGCGCGGCCCGACTCAAACACAGGAGTTCGATGTCGCCCCGGGTTTATCGCTCGACAGCCTGAGAGTCGGCGATTCTGTTCGCGCGGAATTTATCTCTGCCGTTGCCGCTTCGGTTGTCCGGGTCGCGACAGCACCTCAGTAAGCAGTGTCGCCAGGCAACCATCTCTTCAGCTGAGGGCTCGGACGGTTCGCTCGGCTAGCCGCATCTTAGGCGGTTGCGAAGAGACTTTGCGGATAGCGAGCCCATGCCGGGCAAACGGACGCAGAGCAGTGGTACCGCCTGTGTCAGGCGAAGCCAATCGTCTTGAGGTTTGGTAACGGCCCGGCTTTTAGGCGCCTGCTGCGTGCAGTTATGCAACTGGGCGGCTCTACCATAAGGAAACCTTAAGGTCTCACATGTCAGCTTCGTACTGAAGGAAAGCTACATGGGGGCTGATATGCGGATATTTCTCGGAACGGGATTGGTATGTGGGTTGTTGATTGCAAGTCTTTGTGCTCATGCATTCAGCGGACAACAGTTCGCCAAGGATGCGAAGGTTGGCATCGCGCAGGCGCGCTCTATCGCACTCAGGGCACACCCCGGCAAAATTGTCGATGAGGAACTGGAAAAGGAAGTCGGGGGCAGCGGATTGCGATATTCCTTCGTTATCCGCACGGGACAAGTGAAGCAGGAGGTCGGCGTCGACGCTCAGGATGGGGCGATTCAGCTGGCTGTGGTCTCTGGGAAGGTCGGCAAGACAGGCGTCACGGGGCATCCATGAGTACGTTAGTGGATCGGGCCGCCTTTGCGCACTTCGCGCACCTCACGCATTCGCGGACCGCCGGTCGCCGGTTGAACGCCTTCGCGACTGGTCACTGGCAAGATGTTTGTGGCTGAACGGCTCACTGGGCGCCGCGATCCGGAAACCTGTTTTCACTGACGACAATCCTCCGGTTTCAGTGCAACGGCCCAAATACCGCGACGCCATTCGTCGCGCCGACATACACGTGACCGTGCGCGATCATCGGCGTGATGAACTTGTTGCCGGCGCCGAACGCGTCGCGCGCACCGGACCGGGTGCTGTCGTACAACTCCCGACCGAGATCGCCCGCGTCGAAGGCATGCAGGCCGCCCGTGGCCCCGTTCTCAGCCGCCCAGACGATGCCGTTCGTCGTTCCGCTGGCCGAGATGCTCGGCGTCGCGCCCGGATAGGGGAACGTGCCGGGGCTGCGCGACGACGGCGTCGTCGCGAGTCGTGCCGCGCTCAGGGGGAAGGCCTTGAGATTGTCGCCGACCGCGCCGAAGTACACGACGTTGTTGTAGTACGCCGGCATGCCGAAGACGCCCCCAGTCAGCTGGCCATCGACTTCCTGCCAGATCAGGTTCGCACTGGCGTTGAACCTGCCCATCGCATCGCGGTTGACCACATAGATTTTCGAGTCCTTGCCCGCACCCAGCGCCAGATGGCGGATCGCGCCGCTCGCATCGACCAGGTCCGGCAGCACCAGTGCGCCGCCGGAACCAAGGTCCGCATCCTGTCCCGACTGGGCAATCGTGTCGAAGGTCGCGAAGTAATCGGCCACAGCGAGTCGTGGCGACATCGACAGCCTGAGGAACGCATTGCCGTAGTCGCCGTTCGCCGGGAAACCCTGCGGGTTCAGCGTCGGGTCGAAGGTGCCGTTGGCATCGAGCAGATATAGCGAGGTGCCATCCGACGCCATTCCGGCGCCGCTCATCCAGATAGAGCCTTCGCTGCCGTTCGGCGTCAGGTTCAGTGTCCCCGTCTGCATTAGCGTCTGGGCGTCGTAGGCCATCACCCAGCCGCCATAAGTCCCCTGATCACAGTGTGAAGTCCAGCCAAGATAGACGTTGCCGTTGACGAGGGTGAGTGCCTGCCGCTCTGCGTATTGCTGCGGGTCGAAGACGGTGACGCCGTTGGTGCTGTTCGCGCCGGTGCCGGGATAGGTCGCCGCGATCTCGGTTGGGCCGCCCAGCATCTCGGCGCCCGTAGCGAGGTCGACCGCGTGTAGCCGCTGATGGATGCCGCCGCTCGCATCCTTGCTCATTGCGACCGCGTAGAGCACACCGTTCGCGCCGCGGGCTCGATCGATGACGGGCGTTGCGGTAATGCCGATCTCCGGTGTGATTTGCCCGCAGTGCCGGTCGTCGCTCGTGGTTTCGCTGGCGCCGAGCAGCGAGCGTTGCCATAACTGCGCGCTGGTGTCTGCGTCGAACGCGTAGACGCTGCCATGTTCGGTGACGACATAGACGACATTGTGGGCCACCCCGCCGATGCTGAGGTTGCTGACGTAAAGCGGCTGCGCATCGACCTTGCCGTCTGCCAGCAGAAACGCGATCTTGCCGAAGCCTGACGCATTGACGTTGGCCGGCGTGAGGGAAGTTTCGACAAGGTACTGACCAGTGCGCGCCAGGTCATTGTGGTAGGTCAGTACGTCGGTCGATGCGGCGGGATTTCCGGAACTACCGGTGCCGCCTCCAGAACCTCCGGTGCCACCGCCCGAACTCCCCGCACCTCCGGTTCCCCCACCCCCGGTTGTTCCCGCATCGACTGTCGTTCCGCCGCCACCGCCGCACGACACACACACGACCGCAAGCAGGGTGAGCAACACGCGCAGCAACCGGGACTGGATGCAGGAATGGTCCCCGGCGGAATTGCCGGAATGTTCGGTGCGATCCATGTGAACCTCCCGAGGATCAGTTGGATGGGCGGCGGCCACAATGTCGTCGACCGGTACAGTTGATCCCGCGTAACTACACCGTTGCTGCAGCAAATCTCACGCCCGGAATCAGAGGGCGCGAACGTCGCCCTCCGCGGTGGACACACCTGCGCGAAACGAACGCCACCCCGGTCGTTGTGATCGTCCCTATAGTGAAGGAAGTGACGGAACGTAAAGGAAGACGATACAACCCGGGTTCGGGTCCGGGTTGTCCCACCGGGCGACACCGTGAAGATAAACCCGTTCATCCATTCTGTCAGGCAGCCCAACATGCGCATGATTGGCCACCCCGCCCAGCAAATACTCAAGCACCCAGGTGCCTTCGCTGCACAGACACTGAGAGCGTTTCGCGCGAACCAGGGGCTGCTCCTGGCCGGCGCGGTTGCCTACTATGCGTTGCTGTCGATCGTGCCGCTGCTTATCCTGATCGTTATCGCGCTGTCCAGCGTGATTGATCCAGCGGAACTGCTCGATACGCTCGGCCGCTACCTCGAGTGGCTGGTGCCCGGCCAGTCAAAACCGATCATCGCTGAGCTGGCCCACTTTCTTGACCATCGCGAAGTACTGGGATGGGCGCTGGCGGTGACGATGCTCTTTTTCAGCTCGCTCGCCGTGCTGGAAAATGCAATGTCTGTGATTTTCATTCACCGGGTGGTGATCCGCCGGCGCCGCTTTCTCGTCTCCGCCTTCCTGCCGTGCAGGCTGCCTCGTGGCTTCAGTCCGCCTTAATAGGCCCGACAGTTCGCCACCCCCGAACCCCATTTTCGCAATGTGGTGAAGGTCCGCGGAGTCATGTTTGTCAGGCATCGAACTCCGGCAGGAGATGGCAAGCCAGACGTTCGCGTCACAAGCCTTTCATATTCCCATCCGTGCAGCAACGCCCGTCAAGACGGCCGGTGCCGGCAAGGCGTGCGACACGCGAGACTTCGTCGAACATTGCCGCGCGCAGCGTGACGACGCACGTGGCACGCAGCGATGAGTGCCGGGATGGCAGGCAGTGCGAACGATGGCAGCACTTCGCGGCACGCGAACTGCCATGTGAGCCAGGTCCTCTGGACACGCATCGAAGAACATTTCTGCTGGAGCATCACCGTTCACCGGATTTGCCAGACCATATATCGAGAGATGAGGTGCGTCGATCAGCACTTCGTGCTGACGATAGTGTGGCCAGCAAGCTGACGTCGCGAATACTGGGCGCGATGCCGCGAGAGCGACGCGATGAGCCGCCGACATGCACATGCCACGCGGCACCATCCCGCTACGTGCCTGCGGGAAATCCATATCGCAGCAACGAATCTTGCCTATAGTGAGACAGTGTCCTCCTTCCTGTGACGAACCGCCGTTCCGGCGTCGTATCTTTGAGGAGTTGCCATGCTTACTTCAGGATTTAATCTGCGGCCGGTCTACCTCGCATCGAAGCAGGTACTCGCCGCCGGAATTCTATTGTGTGCCGCCGCGAGCGTTGCTTACGCGTCGAGCCATCGCGAGGCGCCGCTGATTGCAACGATGCCGAAGGTGGATGGCACCGACTTCTACATGTTCAACAGCTATGAGCCGAACCGACACGGCTATGTGACGCTGATCGCGAACTACTCGCCCCTGGAAGACGCCTACGGCGGCCCGAATTACTTCGCCCTCGACCCCAAGGCGCTGTACGAAATTCACATCGACAACGTGGGCGACGGCAGAGCGCACCTGACGTTTCAGTTTCGTTTCAAGAATACAGTCGGCAACGTCGCGCTGAACGTCGGCGGCAAGCAGGTGGCGATTCCGCTCGTTCAGGCGGGCCCGGTGTCAGCGGGCGATTCATCGAAGCTGAACGTTAACGAAACGTACACGCTCAAGGTATTGCGTGGTGCCTATCACGAAGATTCTGAGGAAGTGGTCACGGGTCCGGGCGGCATCACGACGTTCACCAAACCAACGGACTTCATAGGGACCAAGACGTTTGGCAGCGTAAGTGGTTATGCCAGCTACGCGCAGCAATATGTGTACACGATCAACATTCCCGGGTGCGGTGCTCCAGGGCGCGTTTTTGTAGGCCAGAGAAAGGAGTCGTTTGCGGTGGCGCTAGGCAAGACGTTCGACTTGCTCAACCTTGATCCGCTTGGTCCCCGAAACGGTAACGCGAACGATCTGTCCGACAAGAACATCACCTCGATCGCGCTCGAGGTTCCGGCCCAATGTCTGATTGGCGGGCGCGGCGGCCCGGTTGTTGGTGGCTGGACGACGTCAAGCATTCGCAAGGAGAGGCTGAGCGATGACGACGCGGCAGGTATATCAGAGAGGGGGTGGACGCAAGTTTCCCGGCTCGGGATGCCACTGGTCAACGAACTCGTGATCGGCTTGAAGGACAAGGACAAATTCAACAATTCGAAGCCCGCGAACGATGGGCAGTTTGCGGACTATGTGACAAATCCCACGCTTCCTGCGTTGATCGAGAGTCTTTTCCCGGGGGCCAAAGCGCCTACCAACTTCCCGCGCCTCGATCTGGTTTTCACATTCCTCACAGGATTTCAGGGACTCAATCAGCTGAGAACGGTTACACCATCCGAAATGTTGCGTCTGAACACGTCTATTCCGCCCACACCCAAGGGCAGTCAGAAGAATCTGGGGGTCCTCGCCGGCGACAACGCGGGCTTTCCAAACGGACGGCGGCCAGGGGACGATGTCGTCACGGCATCACTCAGGGTGGTGATAGGAGTGCTGTGTACATTCAACAAGCCTGGAATCTTCGGCTGCTCGCCGTCCGACGCTCCGGCCGGAGCGGCTGCGCTGACAGACGGCGCAGCCATCGACGACAGCGTATTTGACAATTCCTTTCCCTATCTGACCACGCCGATCCCGGGTGCGATGAATTGATAACCGGGCAAGCGCAACCTGAATGGGTCGCAGCAGACCATGATGCGGCGCGGGGTTCACCCTGTCGCCGCATGGCAGACCGAGGCGGGCCATGGCGCTAAAAAGATCGACCGCCCTCAAGGTGCTACGTGCCTATCGTTCGAACCGGCCGCGTGTCGTTAAAAGGGAAACGAATGTGCGCCGCATCCTTTGCGTATCGTGCCTCTTCGTTGGACTGGCAGGCGCGTTGGTGAACGCGGCTCCCGTGCGGCCGCAACAGGACTCACAGGTGCTGGAAACGCTCCCGCCCCGTGCGCACGACGCACTTAACTCGGCCATTGCGAGCATGCACGCAGCCCTCGCTGCGGGCGGTCAGAACTTCGACCTGGCGGCTGAGCTCGCGAAGCGCCACCTGGAGCGTTTTCGACGCGATCAGGACCCGCGCGACCTGGGCCAGGCCGAAGCCGCAATCGAACCGTGGCTCCGGCAGCCAAACCCACCGCCGCGCGCATTGGTGTTGCGTGCGAGCGTCCGGCAAAGCAACCATTTCTTTGCGAGCGCGCTCGACGATCTCGACCTCGCAATTCACACCCAGCCGGACAACGTGGATGCGTGGCTGATCCGTGCGAATATCCTGCAAGTGCAAGGTCGCTACCTGGAGGCCCGGGAGAGTTGCGGTCGGCTCATCCTGATGAATACCGCCGTCGCGGGGATATGCCTCGCCAATGTGGCAGCGGTCAGCGGCAGGCCCGAGCAGGCTTATCTCCTTTTGCAACATCTTGCCGCGCAGATACCGCCGACCGATTCGCTCTACGCCTGGCTGATGGTCAGTCAAGCCGAAACGGCGGTCTGGATGGACAAGCAGGAAGCCGCCGAACAGTTCTTCCTCAAGGCGCTGGTCGCCAATCCGCGCGACGCATACCTTAAAGCAGCCTGGGCTGACTTCCTGCTCGACCGGAACCGGCCCAGGGAGGTCCTCGCCCTGCTCGCGGCCGACATCCGAAACGACAACCTGCTCCTTCGCCTGGCGCTGGCAGAGAAACAGGCGGGGCTGAATGCTGATCTGGCGCCTCATGTCGAAGACTTGCGAAGCCGGTTTGCGGCATCCGCCGAGCGGGGTGATCGCGTGCATCTGCGCGAGGAAGCCATTTTCAACCTGAAACTCCTTAACGACCCGGAGAAAGCGCTCAGCCTGGCCGAGGCTGACTGGCAGGTGCAAAAGGAGGTCGCAGATTGCCGGATCCTGATGGAGGCGGCGATCGCCGCCCGGCAGCCTGCCCGCGCCGCTCCCGCGATGACGTGGCTGAAGACCGCGCGATTGCGCCATCCGGTCTTGACATCACTCGAGGCGCGGCTGGCAAGCCTTGGTTTTGCGACCGGGTTCGCGATGCAGGCGATGCGCGGCGAGCCGTCTGCATGAAACCGCGAGCGTCCGGGTGGGTTGCTCTCTTCATGTTGTGCTGGGCTGCCGCGGTGCAGGCGCACAAGCCGAGCGACAGTTATCTGACGCTTACGGTCAGCGACAAAACGATTGCGGGCCGATGGGATATCGCACTTCGGGACCTGGACAATCCGCTTATCCTCGATGCGGACGGGGACGGCGTGCTGACGTGGGGCGAGGTCCGCGTCCGCGAAGCGGACATCAAGTCGTATGCCTTCACGCGGATCAAGCTTACGAGTGACGGGCGAGCGTGCGCGATTCATCCAGGCGACCTGCTGATCGACCACCACAGCGACGGCGCGTACGCGGTGCTCGAATTCGACGTGGCCTGTCCAACTCGACCGATCCGGCTTGGCATCGACTACCGCTTGTTTGCCGACGTCGACACGCTGCACAAAGGACTCGTACACGTCGTGAGCAACGGCGCTACCACGACGGCTATTCTTGGGCTCAGTCGTCCGACCGAGATCCTGGACATACGCGGGAAGGGAGTCGGGCGCGCCTTCATCGATTTCGTTGGGGAGGGCATGTGGCACATCTGGCGCGGCTTCGACCATGCCTTGTTTCTCCTGTCACTGATGTTGCCGGCAGCTTGCGTGTTGCACGGGAAAAAGTGGTTTCCTGCCGACTCATCGGGTGCCGTGTCGATCGATGTATTGAAGCTTGTCACCGCGTTCACGGCGGCGCACGCAATCACGTTGTCTCTTGCCACGCTGCACGTTATGGCGTTGCCGTCGCGGTGGGTGGAAGTGGCGATCGCCGTGACGATCCTGCTTTCTGCGCTCAACAACATTGTTCCGCTGGTGCGCAGGCGCCGTTGGCTTGTCGCGTTTTCTTTTGGCTTGATCCACGGCTTCGGCTTCGCAAGCGTGCTGACCGATATGGCCCTCCCGACATCCCTGCTTGCGGCTGCCCTTGCCGGGTTCAATATCGGTGTGGAATTGGGGCAGATCTCGCTGGTCCTGCTGCTATTGCCCATTCTTTACATCTATCGGTCAAGTCGTTGGTTTCGCCTGGCTACCCTGTACGGCGGATCAGCAGCCATCTCGGTTTTCGCGACCCTGTGGATTTATGAACGAACGACCGGGCTGACAGTGCTTGCACTTTAGATGCCATTGACGGCTATGGAGATGCCCTAGGAGAGAAGCAACGCACGTTGAGTGAGACTGAGAACGAGAAGCCCGATTGCTGCGGCCCAGCTGCCCGCGACGCGTACGGCGATGGCGATCCAGGTGGGCCGTAGCCGCAGCAGGAACGAGGTCGCCGCAATCGTGTAGGCGATCAGGATGAAGCTCGCGACCACCATGCCCGCTATGAAAACCCCTGGGCGGATTTGACCGATGATGGCTGATCCGTTTGCGTACCCGTGGGTCAGGCCGAACCCGACCGATAGAATCAAGATCAGCCATGACGGCAACGTCAAGGCAGCCGCAAGGAGGGAACCCAGCAATACGGCTGAGACAACGTTAAGCAGGAGAACACCACGCAGATCCGGAACTGAAAGCGCAGTGCACGCGCCGGCCGCCATGGCGGCCGGAAACGCCCAAAGCACGAATTCACACCGTTTCAGGCCGTTCTGCCCTGCCAGCGCGCCGAGCACCAGCATTGGCAATACATGTTCCGGCGACGTCAACGGATGCAGCATCCCGGCGTAAAAGTCGCCCGCGCCCTGGTACACCGAGTGTGCTTCGGCTGATGCAAGCAACATCAGCGCACTCAGACCGGCAGCAGCTTGCCGGACCATCCGGTGCAATGCGCGCATGCGTCACGCTCCCCGAATCGCATACGTGAGGAAATAGACACCGCAGCCGGAGATGAGGGCTCCGCCTGCCCGCAGTGCGTAGCCGCCCGCCTTCCAGCGATTGACTGTGCCGGTCAGGATGCCGAGTGCATGAAGTGTGCCGGTGGCCGCGACGAAGCCAATCGCGTAGGTCATTGCGTTCGCGGACCCGGGCAGTTCCGCACCGTGTGCGTGTCCGTGGCAGATGGCGAACACGGCAACCAGCAGACCCGCAATCCAGAGCGGCGGCGTCAACGCAAGTGCCACTGCCGCACCGAGCGCCAGTGCCGATAGCGCAATGCCGACTTCGATCCCCGGAATCGGGACGCCCAGGCCGCCGAGAACAGCGCCGAAGGCCATGACGATCGGGAAGGTGACCGGCAGCACCCAAATCGCCGGCCTCCCCAGCTGGGCACCCCACAATCCAACTGCAACCATCGCGACGACATGATCCAGGCCGGAAATCGGGTGTCTGAACCCGGCGAGCAGGCCGCCGGATATGTCGCCTTGGCCGATATGTGCAAATGCGATAACCGGAACAAGACACCCATACCCGAATACAAGTACCGCGTGGATTGCGAGTCGCATCCGGAAAGCCATGATGATCCTTTCGAGGTGTCTGCACCCGCCTGACAAAGGACTGAGCACGCATCGAAGTTAGCTATTCCCGGCTTAGTCAAGTCATCTGCTGGGGCGTCATCCGTGGACTATCCGGCGTTCCCCAACACTATAGGTCGCCTGCAGCGAGTCGCCAACGGCGTTGGTGCGCGGATCGGAATCTGGGAAGATTATGAGGCAAACTTCCGGCTTGCCAGCTCCTGCCGGAATTCAATGCCGAACAGACACAACGCTGCGCGCCGGCACCGCATGCCGACGATATCGTTCGGGGTGACGATCTGGCGGGCCTATAAAGACGGACTGAAGCAACGGGGCGGCCTGGCGCCTTTGGGCACCCCTAATTATGGACTGCTCTTCGATCGGTGGGCTTGTCGGTCGGCATCCCGGTCTCGGGCGGAAACGCCTCCACGTAAGCAGCTACTGCGCGCATATCCTGTTCCGACATGTTGTTGCAGACCGCCTTCATGATTGCACCACGGGGCCTGTCTTCGGTGTCCTGGTAGACCAGCAGCTGCTTCACGACATAATCCGCATGTTGACCAGCGAGGCGAGGAAATGGACCCGCCCCCTCGCCGTGCTGGCCGTGACATGAAATGCATGCCGCCACGCCCTTGTCCGGCAGGCCGGACGCAAAAATCGTCCTCCCCTGGTCGATGAGCATGCGATCGCCGGACTCACCCCGAGCCGCGGCCTGATCCGAAAAATACGTGGCAATCTCCTCGATCTGCGCGTCGCTCAAGTGAGTAAAGCCCCACATGAATCGTTTGGCATTCGGATCAGCTCGGCTATGAGTCTTGAAGTCCGTCAATTGGTCGATAAGGATTGCCGCTGTTGACCCGCCAGCTTGGGAAACATCGGCGACACCGAGACGCCGTTCGCGCCATGACAGTTTGAGCAAACCTGCAAAGCGATTGTCTTTCCGGCAACCGCCGGGTTGTCGATCGCGCGGGACCGTTCCAGGTCGTGACAACCCGACCCTGCAAGCAACGTCACAAGCGATATGAATCGCGTCACGTTATTCATGTCGCGAACCGCCAACCGTCGTCACCGCCTTGTGGATCGACGCCGCTGCACGACCAGGCACAGCGCCATCCACTCATGGTTAAACGACTCGCGTTCGCTTTTTATTCCGTGAGCACGAAGGTTCGTTCTACGAAAAGCTGCTTGCAGCAAGACTCGGTGGATCGGCAAGTTTTCCGCATTGGGCGATCCTGCAAGTTGTTGTGATCCACATGGATTTTCAGAATCAAACAGGCAGATTTTGTGCGGAAGGTACGAGAACCGCTAACCACGGCGAGCCTGCTTCCGTGGCTTTGTCGACGGAAGGGCGTAAAGGCGAGCGTGAGTGCGACGTGAGGCGACGTTACACTGTGAGTGAATAAGGAGTACCTGGCAACGGATCGCGAGCGTCAGCCTCAACTCGCCGGAGGCGGCGGTGGCGGCAAGCCTGGGGGCGGCGGTGCATAGGGCCGTGTGCCCGGCGCGATCATCATGCGTCCGCGGACCGGAATGCGATCACCGACGGCATACATGCACTGGAGGTACGAGTAGTCGTAGCGGCGCTGCACGTCGTAGGCCGAGCCTTGCGCGGCACCCGCGCCAAACGCGCTCCCCACAAGCAGGCCGGCACCTGCGCCCACGGCCGCGCCGGAGCCTCCGTTGAACGCCGCACCCGCGGCCGCGCCGAGTGCTGTTCCAATGGCAGCACTGCCCACCGCGCTTGCGGTCGCCGCCTGGTTGGCTGACACCCCGCCCATCTGTTCGAACGCAAATTGCCGGCACGTGGCGTCATCCGCCCGGAACTGGTCGAACGTCTTTCCCGTACCGGCCAGCGCCATCACGCTCGGCGCAGTTGGCAGGACGGAGCACGCGCTGACCCAGGCCAGCGAGGCGATCAGGACAGACCTTGAATAGCTCATATGGCTTTGAAAATCCGTCTGACCGTCAACGGGACGGTGCCGGCTGCGGAGACACTTCACGCCACCCGCCAGGGCACTGCTTCACGTACGGGTAATAGGCCCTGGATCCCTCGCAGTAATACCAGGAGCCGCTCGACTGGCCCGGCCCGGCTGACGGCTGCCCTTGTTCGACATAGTTTGTTGGGGCAACGGGTACGGCGACGATGGGCTGGTAATAGTACGGGAGCGGAGCGACCGGATAGTAGAAAGGGATACCCACACCGACAAAGACCCGGGTGTGCCCGGCATCTGCTGACCCGCATGCGCACGCCGCGGCCAGCGCCGTCAGCGTGACGCAAATCTTCAGGCGTTTCACGACGAACTCCTCACTGGACGCTTTTGCCATCAGCTTGACGCCGACATCGCCACCGGCTAACACCGACCGGCAGCACTGGCTTGCATAGTTCGATCTTCAGTTGCCCCCTTTTTGGCTATCCGAGATAAGAGTTGGGAACAGGAAAAGTTGCGCTAGTGCCGTCGCATTCCGCCGAACCCGTGCATGCCACTGGACATGGGTATGCCACCGGATCCGTGCATGCCACTGGACCCGCGCATGCCACCGGACACGGGCATGCCACCGGACACGGGCATGCCTACGCCGGGGAATGGTCCACGGTGAAAGCCCGCTCCCATTGGCGCACCGAAGTGGTTGTGATCGAAATGGTGGAAATGATCAAAGCGATCGAACCGATCGAAGTGACGGAAATGATGGAAATGATGGAAACGATCGACAAAGATGAAGCTCACGCCCCCGCCGATGAAAAGCGGCGGCCCCCAATACCAGGGGTCGGGATACGGGTAGGTTGCGACCGGGTAGACCGGCACGCTACCATCAGGGCTTTGCACGATCTGCCATGTCCCGTCACTTTGCCGGCACGCACGTCCGACGATCTGCTGCATCGTGCCGTCGATCTCTGCCTGGCCGCTGAAAGCGCGGCAATCGGCGCTGTCGGCTGGCACGGATGAATCGTAATATGTTTGCGCGAGTATCGGCGCAGAAAAGCCGAGACAGGCGAGGCCTATCCCGAAACGAAGTAGGTGGAGCATGATCGGCTCCTGCAGTGATCCCCGACCGTTCGACGCGCGGCATCACCGGTGTCGCGTGGCACCTCGGTTTGCTTGCACAAATTCACACCGAGGCGGTAGAGACTTGCCGCTTGAGACGTGGTTACCTGCTGATTAAACGATGGAGCACGCCGGATTATTCCAGGTCCATGTGTAACGTGGACCGCGTCAAGGAAAGCGTCACGCAACAGCATGGTGAGCAATTCGTTTGCGGCGAGTGATAGGTGTCGATACCCCACTTGAACCTCGACGAATCTTCGGGACAGATCTTTCTGCCACGTTATTTCGTTTGGACCGTAAGTAGGGTTGTCAACGCTATTCGCGACTCGCACGAAATCACGGACCTGTACAGACGGCATCGTTAATGTGAGCTACGGCGGTCCAAGCTATACTGCCGGGCGACGCGCGAATGACGCCATTTCGGTCGTCACGGGACGATCGCGAAATCACGTGTGGACAACGGTGCTGGCAGGCCGATTTTGAAAACTGTAAGACGCCGCGATTGCATTTATCGCGCGTGATCGATGTATAGAAGCCGGGGTCGGCCGTTTCAAGGCGCGCGACGATGCATACGCGTTACTTGTCCAGCCGGTTAAGGAGTCAGCTTCTTAAAGGGCATTTTGGCCTCTCCTCCGGGAACTGAAAAATCCTCCGTTTTCCCTGCGCCGGGACGGGGTTGTCGCGACATCCCGCAGCCTGTAACACGTCCGACATCGGCGCGACGGGCACAGCGGGTCGACCCGCGCCCGAGCAGCTGATGCAGCAGGTGGTCGATGCGAGCGAAGTGTTCAAGACGAGCTGCACGGCGTACGGGATATTTCAGTTGGATTCATCGGTCGGTCGTATTGATGCGATCCGCCAATCACTGGTGTGAGCAACGCCAACGTGTACCAACTGCTCATCGCACCACGACCCGGCGAGCTTAAGCAGTGGATCAAGGTCTATTGAAAGGTCAATGACGAGATTCCGCCCGCGATCGCCGCGCTCGAAGTAGAGTTGCGCACGTTGATGGGCGAGGTGGAGGAGCCGCAAACATGAAGCGACGCACCCTGGTGATTCTGGCGCTGGCAGGCGGCGTTACGTCGACCTCGGCGCATGCACAGGCACCCGTGCCGAAGGCCAGCACGACCTCTCCAGCAAGCGACGCAGAGATGGCCTCGGCGCTGGAAACTGGCGCCGCTTCACCGACGGGTAGCGTAGCGGCCGCGGATCGCGCAGAGTCTGCGACACGTCCGGTTGAGCCGTCGCCGGCGCGGGCGGCGTCAGCCGGACGAAGCGCTCAGCCGCCGACCCGCAGCGAGACGGAAGAGTCCGAGTCCGACGAGTATTGGTACCTGGGGGGCGGTCACCGGATGAAGATCAGCGACACGCTGCTGATTGCGTTGGTCGGGCTGCTTACCCTCTTTACTGGCTTCCTGTGGCGGTCGACGTACAAGGTGGGGCGGGACGCCCGTGCGGGTGTCGCAATCGCCAGGCAAGCGGCAAAGACGGCCGCGGAAGGCGCGCTTGCCGCGCACCTGAGTGCAGAGGCCTCGGTCGCAGCCGGGCAGCCGCGGTGGATCGTCTCCGACATGCGCCTGCTGCTGGAACACATGAATCCCGACACCGCGCGACGCGGCGGCAGGTTAGTCGTGACGTTGACCAACCACGGTCACACGGCCGCCGAGGTGACACGCGCAGCGTTGCGCTGGAAGCTCGCGGCGCAGCTCGACCCGAAGCCGCGCTATCCGGTCGGCGCTATCGACGACCCCGGCGCGTTAGGTAACGTCGTGAAACAGGGTGAATCGTACAGCCTTGCGGAATCCTTAAGCCTGAGTGACGACGACCTGGAGCGCATCAGGCGGGGCGAGACAAATCTGTGGATGTATGGCTACGTCGCCTATCGCGATTTCCTCGATCGCCACTGGCGCAAAGGGTTTGTCGGCGTGCTCGATCCAACGTCGACCCGGTGGTATCCGGCCAGCGGCAACGGTGGCGGAGCGCTCCGACAACCGGGGGCCTTGGCCGGCGCTGAAGCCTACACGTACACTCTGCCCGACGGGACTGACGAAGCACCGGCGTCGGGACGATGAGCCAACGCATCCTGAAAACCACCATCGAGGGCGGGCCTCCCAAGTTTATTCAACTGTCGGGCAGTTTCTGGTACGTTCCACAATCGAGGAGAAGAACTCGAGATTGACAACCGGAAGCACGAAACTCGATGCAAATAATGCTCTACAGCTTCTCCAAAGCGACCCCGTGGCCAATAAGAAAACGATCGATAGTCTCATTGCTTCTGGGTTAGTTCGATTGAATACCCCCGTCAAAGAGCAAGCCGAAACCTGTCTTCGGAATCCATCCCGTACATAGAAATTGCAGCCGGTGAATTCGGCGACCCTCTGTACAGCTTTCAATCAATTGGCCCCCGCGGGCAGCACGCCCCTAACGTCGAGCGTCCCGCGTACCATTTTGCAATGCTCGGTACGGAAACAGAGGTAACGGTCGCCCATCAGATCCGAGGCGCACC
The DNA here is from genome assembly GCF_050434225.1 of Paraburkholderia sp. GAS32. NCBI lineage: Bacteria > Pseudomonadati > Pseudomonadota > Betaproteobacteria > Burkholderiales > Burkholderiaceae > Paraburkholderia > Paraburkholderia sp. GAS32. Next base: position 75,490 of record NZ_JBNPVS010000039.1, read on the forward strand.
GCCACCGGCGCAGCGCGATCCATCGCCGTCGATACGGTGGATCGCGCACGCCGCTCACGCTCACGCACAGTTGCGCACGTCTATCCGAGGTAGTCTTGCATCCCGCGAAAATGCGGACGCCGATGTGCAGCCGCCGGGACGACAGACGTCAGCACGTTGGCGAATCTTCACACTCCGCGCTGGTCGCCTATCCTTTGCCTTCAAGACGCTTTACTTCCTGTTGAGCTACGTGCGCCACCATGGCCATGGCTGCTCTCTGAATGCCGATACCCCCGGGGCTGGCGACAAGCGTGGCGATCCGCTGGATCGCGACACCCAGCAGAATATCCAGTTCGGGGCCCCAAGGCGGAATATGTACGATATGCCCGCCCACGATCTCGTCGCCACCGCCGTCCTGAATGATGCCGTCCAGAATCTGGGCGACCTGCCCATACAGGCCGGGCGGAATGCCGACATGTGCGCGGGACCGCACGATGTCAGTCCAGAGTTCCTGGATACCGGTTCGCGTGTCCGTCCAGAGCGGATAGAATCCCCGCGTGCTGGCGTCCAGCCCGAAGTAATCGCCGATGAAGGTAACGTTGGAATCTCCATGGGACCACGGTGCGTCGATGGCCGGATCCCATGGCTGGTCTGTCACGGTGGCACGATCGAACGAGATCCCGCCATTGATCGACTGGGCGATGATCACGTCGATGAGCGGCGTCGACGGCTTGGGTCCGAATTCGTAGAAGGCACACCCGATCACGCCGTTGGGATCGGTGACGATCTGCGGGTGAAAGTGCTGCAAACCCGAGGGTAGCGGTCCTGCCAGCAGCGGCTTTCCCGAGAGACCGGTGGGCCAGCTGGCGCCACCATCAGGCGACACTGCGCAATAGATACGGGACACGCCTTCGCGGAAGTCGGCCCATGCCACGGCGACCGTGCTCCCGAAGACGCTGGCCGATGGGATCGTCAGCACGCGAAAGTTTCCGCCCGGAAACACCGGCCACCCATGAGGGGCCGGCAATCCGGCATTGAGCGTCGTCACGCCCGCGGCCGGCGATACCGCTGGCGCAAAACTGTCGCCCCCGTCCGTCGACACGATCATCTTGATCTCGCTTCCCGCGATCCAGACGATATAGATGTCACCGTTGGCCGCGATTCTTATGTCCGGTGAAAACGAATCATTGACGAGCACCGTGCCGGCGGGCGTCACGCCAGGTCCCGCACCGATCCAGGTCGCGCCATGGTCTGTGGTGCGTGCGAACCGCATGTCAGATCCGTCGTCCCAGACTGCATAGACGCGGCCGCGAAACGGACTCGACGGATTCGTGTCTCCCGCCGCCCACTGCTTGTCATCGCCAGCGCTGTTGTGGATCGGCAGTGGAGCGCTCCAGGTCTGTCCGCCATCCGACGACTGGTAGATCACGATACCGACAGTGTCGAAGGTCGGCGGATTGTTGCCCGACAGACCGACAAGATAAACGTTTCCCACATCGTCCCAGGCAAGCGCAGGGTCGGTGAGAAGCGTAAAGCCGGGTAGCGCAAGAGCGGCAGAATCATGCCATGAGAGGCCGCCATCCGTGGAGTATTCGGTGGCCAGAATGAAGTCGTAATTGTGAATGTCCCGGAACTTCTTGGATCCCGCCACGATGTGCTTCGGGTTATTGGGGTTGACCGCGATATTGCTTTCGCTTCTCGCGTTATTCACGCTCGTATCGTGCGTGACCTGGATATTCGACATGATCCCCCCTCATCGGTTATTCGAAAGTCGAGTGATCGCCCGGCGCGAAACCTTCATTCATGGGGTGGTCATTAAGACACGACCAGCGGCATGAAAAGGCCCCGGGCGGTAACAGCGGGCCGTTGGAGCTCGACAGCCCAGCTCGGAAAAGGTGCCTCGCAAATTCAGGTGTAAACAACGGCGCAGGCAGGCCGATTTTGCAAGGTGCATGCAATAAAAACTGGCATTCGATGGTGCGCGGCGTCATCGCCCCGATTTGCGCGCCGAAGGAGCACGTTGTTTCCGTTCGTGGTTCGCCTGCTTGACGTGGCCGCGAACGAGCTCGAGGATGGCGCTGCCGGTGGTGACATGGCCGTCATTGCGCTGGAAGATGGCCAGCTTCGTCGGGGCGTCTAGATCGAATTCTTTGGGAAGCTTGACCGACAGCTTCAGGCGAAGCGTCTGCCCTGGTTCAACCGCAAAGCCGACTCCAGCCACTCGATGGGTCAGGTTCCAATGCTTGCCAGTAAGCTTGGCGCCGTGCATGTGATTCCTGTCAGGTACAGGCGGCTTCTCCCCCTTCCTGGGCGGAAGCACTTCGAGAATCATCGGAACGTCGTCGAGCCGGTAGTCCTTGTGGACGATGACCTCGATGAGCTTTGCGTGACTGTATGGGCTGCCGATGATGAAGGGCAACTCGATCAGGTTCTCGGCGTCGGCAAAGACATGTGCGTATGACAGGTTGCGCTGACAGACGTTGTTGTCGCCCCAGAAGTAGCTGCCGTAATCGCACGTACCGGGCGCGACCAGCAGTGGCGCACCATCAAGGCCGCCTGCGGAGTCGTTGTTGTCCCCGCGCGCTTCGGCCAGGAGGCATGGGTGCCAGGTCCCCTCCTGAGGAATCTGGGCGGCAGGCCAGCGAATGGGTCCGAAGATACGGGTGGCGCCCACCGCCAGATTGATCGGCGCACTCTCACCGAGATACAGGTGTCTCTGCTGGTCTGCAGCCGTCTGCCAGTCGCCCGGATACCAATCCTGCGGATAACGAAACTCCAGCCCGGGCAGCGCATCGAGCGCGGGATAGTTGCCAACGGTGACAGCGAGCGTGACATTCTCTGCGGGATTGGGCCCGAGGTTGGTGATCTTGCCGTAGATGAAATGGTCCGTCACACCGTCGCGCAGCAAATCCTGATCAACCCAGACGGCGTTGCCGTCCTGCTGCCGGCGCACGATCAGATCCGGAGCCTCCCAATGATTGCCGGGTGACGGTACCGCGCCTGTGTCGCTCGAGGAGTCCCTGATATAGACGTTCGCGGGCCGGACCGCGACGCGCGCGGTGAACATTTCCTGGGTTCCGGTGCGAGTGTCCATCCAGAACGGGAAGAACCCGAGCGGGCTCGCGGCCAGACCGAAGTAATCGCCAATGAAGGTGACGTTGGGATCTCCGTGCGCCCAGACGGCATCCACTGTGGGGTCCCACGGCATCTCGGTCACCGTGGCCCGATCCACGAAGGTTGCCGCGTTGTCGGCCGACGCTGTCAGGACAACGTCGATCAACGGTGTCGTGCCGCCTCCCTTCGGCCCGAAGAGATAGAAATCGCAGCCGACGTCCCCCTGTGGCGTGCAGGCAAGTTGCGGCTGGAACTCGTGTTGATCAGGGGCAGAGACAGCGCCGCCGCTCAACAGCGGCATGCCGGAGCCACTGCCCGACTGCCAGACGGCGCCGCCATTGTTGGAGCGCGCATAGTAGATGCGGGCGACTCCCTGTCGATAGTCGGCCCAGGCAACAACCAGGTCGGTCGCATTGACGCCGACACAGGCCGTCGCGACCGTCGGCGTCCGGAACGTCCCACCGGGTAGCTGGCCGGGCAAGCCCGTGATTCCGCTCGCCACTGTGGCCGGGTTCGAGAACGAATCCCCGCCATCGGTGGATTTGACGAACTGAATGTCGGCGCCGGCGATGAAGAAGATGTAAATGCTACTGTCCGCGGCCACGACGACCTGGGGTCCGAACGATGTCGGAGCAAGCGAAGTTCCGACCGGGTTCGCTCCGGTCCCACGCCAGCTGGTTCCGTAGTCGATGGTGCGCCCGAAGAGCAGTCCACCCGGTCCGTCCCAGGCGGCGTAAACACGGCCATGATAGGGGCTGCCGGGATTGGTATCGCCCGCGGCCGACTGCTTGTCATCGCCAGGCGCCGAGTGAATGAGGTTCGGAGCGGACCAGGTCAAACCGCCGTCCGTAGACTTGTACACCGCTATGGCCATCGGCTCGGCTCCCTGAAACGGCAGAGCGACGAGATACGCGCCTCCGACATCATCGAAGGCGACCGTCGGATCCGAAACCCCGTCCCAGCCCGCGAGGAGCCCGAGGGGCGCAGCCTCCTGCCACGATCGGCCCGCGTCGAATGTCGAATACGCGGCGAGCGAGAACGCATAGGTGTGCGGGTCGGTGAATCGTTTGGACGACGCGACCATGTTGTACGGATTGGTCGGATTGACTTCTATCGTCGATTCACTTCGGTCATTGCTGGGGCTGGCATCGCAGGTGACGCGGATGTTGTATCTTGGTCCAAGAATGAGCGGGAGCATCGTTCCTCCTACGTAACGCCATTGGCAGTAGCCCTGCTATTTTCTTATCCACCTCGGGAAATAGTTTTGCATCCGTGGTCGATACTCGGAGAGGGATTGGACTACGAATCCCCGTTGTTGTTAGCTCTAAGACGAACTGACCCGGCTGGATTCGCAGTCGACCACCGCAAATTTTTCGATGACCCGGGCGACCCCGATAGGGGAGCGGTGGTCGGCAGGCATCACGCACGGTGCGGGCGTTCTCGCGTACGCATGTATAGCGTCTTGCGCCGGCCGAGCTGCCGCTGTCGTGAGATCGGGCCTGCCATCAGATCCGAAGCCGCGTGATCTTGGTGCCTTCGAGCGACACGCCGGCCATCAGGCCGGCATTGGTCAGCACGAACGCCTGCACCGGCGCGGTTGCGGTCGACGTATCGATATTGCCGTTCGCCCCCACCTTCGCCACTGCAACGGTGGCGTCGGCACCGACTGCCCAGCCCTCGCTGTTGCGGAACCGTTCGAGCGCATCCTGTGTCATGAAGAGGTAGACAATCGACTTGGACTGCCCGCCGATCTGCAACCCGAAGGAGCCGCCGGCCGTGCTGTAGTACCCGGCCGTCTGGCCGCCAACACGCAACGCGCCTTCTCCGTACTGGCCACCGATCCAGAAGCCGGCCTGGATGACGGATGGAAACACCAGCACGCCGCGGGCTTTCGACACGAGTTCGTGCGAACCGTTGACGGTGGTGTAAAGACGCGCGAGCGTCGCGTCGACACCGGCGTTGATGGACTGGCGTTTATCGGCATTGTCTGAAGCCTTCGACGCCGACGTGGTGGTACAGCCAGTGAGCCCGAGGCTGCTTGCCGCGATCGTGACACTGCTGGTCAAGATGAACTGTCTTCTGCGCATGATCGTTCTCCTGCATTAGCAAACGGGATTGATGCTGCTCAGGTAAGAGCCCAGCGTATTGGAAGACCCGCAGCAGCGGCAGTAGGGAAGCCTTACCCACCACTTTTATGTTATGAGCATCAATCATGCCGTGTGCATGTGACTGGTGGCCAGCCGCATGACCTGAAGCCGTCAGGATGCCGGCCTCGTCGATTGACGATCGAGCAGATCGAGGCTCGCGGGTACGAGTTCGCGCGGCTAATCTTCGCTGCCCCGCAGCCGGTGATACCAGTTCATCAAGGGCGTGGCCGAGACGCCATGTATTACTACCGACGTCGCGACAACGGCCAATGCGAGCGGCACCAATGGTGCGATGTCCGCAGCGGCGCCGTGCTCGAGCGCGTACGTGAGATAGTAGAAAGAACCGATGCCGCGAATCCCGAACCAGCTCATCAGCCGTCGCTGGGTATGTGTCGCGTTCGATCCCAGCAGCGACAATTCCACCGACACCGGTCGCACCAGCACGAACAGCGCGACGGTGAGCGCGACCGTTTGCCATGTGAACAGCGGCACTTGCAGATTGGCGAGCACGTTGCCGACCATCGCCATCACCGCGACTTCGGCGATGCGTTCGAGTTCGATCGTAAAACCGAGCACCGATTCCGTCATATACGCATGCGCTTTGCTCGGATTCGTTGCGGTTGCGTCGATGTCTTCGGAATCGACCGTGCCGATTGCCTTGCGAGGCGAAATTCCCCCGCTCGCGCGATGCTCGACGCGGCGCATTGCGACACCCGCTGCGAACACCGCTAAAAAGCCGTACGTATGTGCGAGTTGGGCAGCGCCGTACGTGAGTTCGATCAGGCCGAGCGCGAAAAAACCTTCGAGGCCGAGTGCCTGCGCATGGCGCGTGCGCAACCATGCAACCGCGTGCGTCGTGACCCAACCGAGCAGCCCGCCGATCGCGATGGCGCCGGCCACGCCCCACACCATGCTGCCCGCGAGCGTGAAGGTCAGCACGTCGCCGGCATTGGCAGCAGGCGCTGCGCATAACGCGAGGCCCAGCATCGCGAAGGGTAGTGCAATGCCGTCGTTGAGGCCACCTTCGCCGGATAGCGCGAAGCGCAGCAGATCGTGGTCGCCAGGGATCGTGCACCTGGACGTCGTGAGCCAGCACCGGATCGGTTGGCGCGAGAATCGCCGCGAGCAGCAAAGACGGGCCCCAGCCGAGTTGCAACGCGAAGACGCCGACGAGCGTCAGTAGTGGAACCGTCGCCAGCATGGCGAGGAAGCCGAGCCGCAGCGGCACGGTCCAGAGCTTCTCGAGGACTCCTAGCCGCAAGCGCAAACCGATCGCAAACAGCGACACCAGCAGCGCGATTTCGGTGATGGTGCGAAGAAGGTGCGCGTCGGCGGCGATATCGAGGCGCAGCAGACCAATGCCCGGCGACCCGAGCGCGTAACCGGTGGCCAGGTAGAACATCGCAGCGCTACAGGGCAGCCGACGCAAAGTCGTCGCCGCAATGCCTATGAAAACAAGCACAGCACCGACGATGAGAAACCAGAGTGATTCTTCGTGCATGAGCATCCGCTTGAGGCTGGCGCGCGAACATTGCACGCGTTGCCGGTTGAAAGGCGCCCATTCCGCGCGATGCCCGGCCGCGCCTGCGCGTATGGCATCGGACGCTATCGGACCGATGGTGCGCGCGGTGGCGCCTCAAGGCGAACGTCCGAACGCTTCGCGTAATTTGCGCTTGGCCTGTTGCAACGTATCGCAGCGCGTCTTCGGCAGATTTCTGCCCGCGCGGTTGATATAGAAGTTGAGCATCGACATCGCGGACTGGAACGGCGTGCCCTTGCGGCGGCGGCTCTGCGTCGACGAACGTTTGAGCGACTCCGCAATCGACTGCGCGCTGCCGGTTTTGAAAATGTTGTGCTCGATATCCATCGCGTCACTGGTTTCCATTACGTGATGCGACCATTTCTGTTCACTCTTCGTGGCGCCGTTTTTGACGGTCTTCGCCTTGGCGTGCGCATGCGCCCGCGCATGCCGCTGGCGCGGCGGGCGTCCCGCCTTGCCGCGCGCGACTGGATGTTTCGGTTTGCTGGCGGCCATGGTTTTGCCTCCTTCGTGTGAAGTCGCTTGGCGGAGTGCTTCGTGTGTTTCGCGTGCTCAAAGCGAAACGCGCCGGACATCGCGTTGAAGGATTGCCGGCAGATCACGGTAAGCAAGCCCCGAACCTGAAGCTGTAGGACCAGCCTGCAACAGCGGCCGGATTACAGTTTCAGGCCGCCGGCCTCCGGCGCATCCGACGATCCGGCTGGAATCTCGGCGACGCCCAAATCGTCGCGCCGGTTGAACGGATCGCGTCCCCAATACGGCTCGCTGCCGTAGTGCTGATGCACGGAGGTGGCCCATGTCTGATTCGCCATTGAACGCCAGTGATCCTTGTCGAAGCCCGGCGCGTTTTTCACGCACTCGGCTGTCCTCGCCAGTACGAAGCGTTTCTGTTGCGTATCGAGCGTTAGCGCGCGCAATGGAATGGCCGGCAACCAGTCGCCGATGCCGAGAAAGCCGCCGCTGGCATACGCGATGCGGCCGGAGCCGACGTCGAGCATGACGTCCTTGATCTTGCCGATGTCTTTGCCGTCACTGCTGAGCACCTTGTTGCCGTCGAGGGCCACCGCCGCCATCACGTCCGGTCCGGGGCCGTCCACGCTTGCGCGGACCTTGCCGACGATGCGTGCGCCCTGGCTCTGGCGCAGATTGTCTTGCGTCTGTATCTGGATCGGCATGACCTTCCTCCTCTACAGGTTGGGTGTATGGCTGATGCACCAACGGGCGTTCCATCGGTTGCACAACCGCTGGCAGGGGACAGCCCGCGACGGAATTCGATGCGCGGCGGTACGGCGCGCGCAAAGGAGGCGGGCCGGATTGCAATTCTTTCGTATGAGTATCCGAAGAGAACTGATGAATCGTCGACGCGCAGGGGCATGGCCGCTTTGCGCGTGGTCGGCACCTCGGGTGCCTAGCCGTCTTCGCCGACTTCAGTAGGATCGGGCAACTCGGGCAGATTGCGGCTGTCGTCCGGTGGTGCCGGTTGGGCCTGATCGTCTTCCGATCCTGGTGTATTGAAGACCTCGTTGGATTTCGGCGTGGTTTGCATTGTCTTCTCCATAAAGACTCCGATGCACGAAGACGACGCACGTCGCGTGCCCATGTTCTACACGCCCGGCATCGCCGCTTTTTCAGAGCGTGCGCCGGGAAGGCACACGCCTTGCTCAGCGACTGATGACAGCAGGCAACATTTACGCTGCGCGGCGAATGCATATTCACCTACGGAGACTTCAATGAAGGAGGGGTGATGAAGCAGCTAACTAATCAAAGCACGGGCAAACAACTGCTGATGGTGGCGGCGCTCGTATTGTTGACGGCTGTCGGCGGCTGCAAGCGCGCCACTAGCAACAGCAGTGGCGTGATGGACGGTTACGCGGCCACCGGCAGCACCGCTGACACGAGTAGCGGCGCGGCCGCCGCCGCCCCCGATAAGGCGAGCACGCAGGCCGCAGCGGCCGCGGCGTCAGGTGCCAGCCAATGAATTTGGTCTGGCGCCGATTTGCGGTAAGGCGGGCTGGGTTGAAATGCCTCATGATCAGGCAGACGCAGGAGCGGCAATATAGGCAGGTTGAGGAGGTGGACAGGCGCGGACATGCTGCTCCGGCTGTATCGACGCAATCGATGCAAGCGGCCCGGTTCTCGGGCGGGGGAGAATGAACGCATGCGTTTGCATCGGAGGAGGTGCAATCATGGACTCAAGAATCCATTACCAGATGAATATCTGCGGTGGCGATTTCAAGCACGTCAGAGAATGCTTCCGCGACTGGAAATCGCAGCCGCTCGTGTATCGCTGGAACCAGCGGATGTTCGAGGGAAAACAGGAAGTGCGTCCTCTGTCCGGACGTGTGTTCAACGACGGCGAGGTCGCGCACCGGGCCCTCGAGCGCGTGTGCGGACCGCGTGATCGCTACGCGTTTGCCGCCGAGATTCGCGACGGCGAGCGCGACCTGTGGCTAGTGATGGCAGCGTTCGAAGAAGAAGCTTGAGGCGGCCCGCACGCTGCATCTTCTTTGCTCGCGGCGGGTAATCGGCGTGCTCAACGAGCCCGCCTCGCCGTGCGCGAGGGCGCCGCATGGCCTGCATTGACCGCACGGCGAGATGACAGCGAGGCGGACCTGCGTTCCGGTGAATACGTCGACCTGGGAGAAAGAGCATGAAATCCCGATACTTCCTTCAAGTGATGGCTGCCGCGCTGGGTGTTGGCGCCGCTTCGGTCGGCGCGGTGTACGCGCAGACAAGCGATGCAGCGACGGGCGCCGTGAAGCTGTCGGCGGCGGACCAGCAGTTCGTGCAGGATGCCTCGCAGGCCGACGCGACCGAAATCGCGGCAAGCAAAATAGCGCTCAGGAATTCGAGCGATCCGCACGTCAAAACATTCGCACAGCAAATGATTGCCGACCATACGAAGCTCTCGCGCAGCATGGACGCACTGGCTGCCAGCAAGGGTCTGGGCGCGACGCCGGCCGCCGATTCCGCGCTGGTCGGCAAGCTGCAAACGCTCAAGGGCAAGGAGTTCGATCAGGCATACGTCGAGCAGATCGGGGTAGAAGCGCATCAACGAGCCGTCGACCTGTTCCAGCAGGAGAGCCAGAGCGGCACCGACGCGCAACTGAAGGCCGCAGCCACGCACGCGCTGCCGACGATCAGACATCACCTTGCGATGGCGCAGCAACTCGCTGGCGCAATGAAGAGTGCGTCATGATCGCGTGTTAGCCGCGGTCGGCCTATGAGGATGCCCTTATGCATATCACCTTTCCCGACGACCAGCCGGTCTTCGACGGCGCGAATCTGACAGTGCGCTTTGCGGCGCGCGTCAATGGCGCGCTGGTTGAGTGCACGATAACCGCCGAGGCACTGGAAGATCATTTTGGTGCAGATTCGGCGCTGGAACCAGCCTTGATGGCCGCCTTCGACAACGGCCGCGATCGCATCCGTTCCGTTTGCACGGAAGCGCTCGGCCAGAACGGCGGAAAAAGCGTGGTGCTACATAGCGGCCTGTTCAGAGTGGAAGGCATGAACCCCGATCGCGGCACCACGGCATAGTTCCGACGCGTGCCGCTGCATGCGCCTGAACTCCGTGCGCGGTGCGGTGGCATAGTCCGCATCGGCTATTCAAGGATGGAAGGAGGCCATATGTCACTCATTGTCGCAGCGCGCTTTACGACATTTCCCGCCGCTGAAGACGCGGCGCAACGGCTCTTCAATGCGGGTTTTGTCGAAGACGACGTCACCCTGTTTTTCGTCAATCCGCGCGGCCAGCACGCGCGTTTTCAACTCAGCGGCGACACCAGCACCGACGCGAGCGCGAAGGAAGCGCCGAAGGGCGCTGGCATGGGCGTCACGATTGGTGCGGTGGTGGGCGCAGCGCTCGGCGTCGGAATCTTCGCGACGTTTTCGTCGCCGCTTCCTGTGTCGCTGATCGCGGCCGGGGTCGGGGCGTATGTCGGGTCATTGGTCGGCGCGATGTCGCGCACTCTCGAAGCCGGCAAGCCCGGGCATCGGGTGCCCTGTTATGAAGAAACCCGTGACTCCGGTGTGCTGGTCGCCGTCCACGTGTCGCCGGACAATCAGCTGGATGCCGCACGGGTGCTGCGCGACGCGGGAGGCGCGACGATCGAACGCGCGACCGGCCGTTGGCAGCAAGGGCGGTGGGCCGACTTCGATCCGCGCAAGCGGCCGGAGCCGCTCAGCGAATTCAACGAGAAACGCGCTTGATTCAAGGGAGCGGTTTCAAATACCGAGTGCAACGGCCGGGCGTTTTTTCGCTGAAGTTTTCAACAAAGTGGACGACAGGAAGGCCCGGCATTTTGTCGGGCCGTTTTGCATTCGGGGTGGTCGGTTCCGGGCATATCGCATGCGGGCAGACCGATGAACTCCGCTGCTACTTGAAAAGGTGCGGCGGCGGAGTTCACGTTTGACGAAACTCCTGGAGGTATTGAATGGCTACGAACGTTGTTTCCGTGCTGAACGATCTGATCGAAACGTCGAAGGACGGCGAGATGGGCTTTCTCAAGGCCGCCGAAGACGCACATGACGCGCAACTGAAAACGCTGTTTCTGTCGCGGGCCGAAGACTGCGCGCGCGGCGCACGTGAATTGCAGGATACGGTTCAAGGCATGGGCGGCAAGCCCGAATCGCACGGCAGTATGAGCGGCGCCCTGCATCGCGGCTGGGTCGACGTGAAGTCGGCGGTAGCGAATCGCAGCGACCACGAAATCCTGGCCGAATGCGAAAAGGGGGAGGATGTGGCGAAGAAACGCTATCACGACGCGCTCGAAAAGGATCTACCGCTGGACGTACGCAGCATCGTCGAGCGCCAGTATCAGGGCGTGCTGCAAAACCATGACCGCGTGCGCGATCTGCGCGATCAGTACGCTGCGCTTAAGCATTAGTCGGCGGTAAGCGGCTGGGGCCCTGACGGGTGCTGGTTCGGAAACCGGACGGATTTCTGTTCCCTCAAGCCCCGGCCGAAGCCGGCAACTCTGAGCAGGCGAAGGCGGCTGCGCCGCCGCGCGGACAGAAGGCTTGATGGCCCAGCGATGCATTGCGAAATGATCGACCGCAATCCCACGCTCGGCCATCATTTCATCGAGCTGACGCAAGCCAGACGGATATGTGACTTCGTGCCGGTAGTGGCCTCCGAGCGCGGCGCGGGCTTGCTGGGCGGCGATGGCGAGAAGCGGCATGTGTTCCATTCTGGCGTCGTAGAGGCCGGTGATCAAATGGGAGGCGCCGGGGCTGGACGTGGCGATGCATACACCAGGCCCGCCGGTGAATTTGGCGTGGGCTGCGGCCATTTCCGCATGGCAGACCGGAATAAATTCGATGGCCAGCGGCTCGCCCTCATTGCGCTGTTTTGCGTGGTTTTTCCGCCGCGAGGAGCGTTGGCATCCGAACTTGTCTTGAGTAGAAGAGCAAGTGGCGTTTCTTGTTTTTCGGGCGAGGGGCTCAGGCCGTTTTGATTTCCTGCGGCGGCGTCCCAGCCGGCTCGAGTCCGAAGCGTTCGTATTGCGAAATTACCTGTGCGCCGAACAGAAGCAAGGTAGCTAGCCACTCGAGGCTGAACAGGATCACAATCGCCATGGTCAGCGAACCATAGACCACGCTGACCTGAGACAGTGTTGCAAAGTACCAGACCAGCACATGTCGCGTAATCTCCCACAATACGGCGGCGACAATCCCGCCGAGCAGCGCGTGCTTGAGGGACGGTCGCCCAACCGGCATGACCATATATATTGACGTCAACACGAAAATCTCGCCCGCGAGGCCGAGCAAATACAACACGACGCGCGACAATCCCTGCAATGAAACATGCAAGCCGAATAGTTCGACGCCCTCGGCCCCGACGGCCTCCAGCCCGCTCGATACGAACGTCACGATCAACAATCCAACGCCGAGAAAGAGGATGTAGCAATAGGGCAGCAGTGCGGAGAGCAAAAAATGCCGCCGACGCACCACCACCCGGTGTACGAAGATCAATGACATCGCATTCTCGAGCACTGTGAACGCAAGCGAGCTGAAAAAGATCATCGTTAGCAACAGGACCCAGCCGATCACCGCGCGATGCGCAAGAAAATTGGCCAGCTCCTGCACCAGCGCTTTGGATTGCCCTGGCACCAGCCATTGCAGCAGATGACCCAGTGCCGCCAGCAGTACGTGTTGCGGCACGAGGCGCGACAACACGATCACGATCATCAGCGGCACAATCGACAATAGCGCGTAATACGCTACCGCCCCCGCGAGCAGCAAACCCTGGTTCGCGCGGAATGCTTTCAGCGTCTGCAGAAAAAACCTGCCGGGATGTCTTGCGACATACAGCGCGTGCTCATCAATGATGGTTTGCATGGCTCCCCACGCCGCGCGTTGCCGGACCTGCCGGAAAGGCAGCCAGTTTCAGCGCTTATCCTGAACTTCAAGCAAGAACGCGGCCATCCCGGGATGCGCAAGAGATCGCACAGGCCGTCGAAGCGGGAACGCAGTTTGCCTAAGCTGTCTACGGTTATCGGGTCCACGGCCTCTACGAGCCCGAAATAGGTCATCGCTTCAATCCGAACAGACTGTTGTTCGACCCCCTACGCAAAAAGCCCATATTGGTGAGCTCAAATGGACGCCGGAAATCTTCGGCTATACGCTCGATTCAGAAGAAGGCGACCTGTCATTCGACGAGCGTGACAGCCCCTCATTCGTGGCCGGAGTACCGCAACGTGTTTTTTCATGGACGGCTTCGGGTCAGTGAAGGTGCCCCCCGAACAGCCCGAGCAGCCCGATGACGATCAGGTAGATCGCAACGATGTAATTCAACAGGCGCGGCACCACGAGAATCAGAATGCCGGCGATCAGCGACACCAGCGGGCCCGCGCTCGGGAGAATGTGCATGTCCCCTCCGTGAGAGTGAAACCGATAGATAGACACAAACCTGCCCAGCGTGCGTTGCTCGTTACAGCGACTTGAGCCTAGTGACCTTCGTACCTTCGAGCATCACGCCGGCAATCAATCTGCTGTTTGGCCAACGGACCTGAGGAGCCGCTTACGAAATACCAGCACACTGCGCAACTGATGACCGCCACCGGAAAACGATGACCGTGGTACAGCGATTTTGCATTCTTCATCATCTGATTTTACTCGGCCATCTCAGCAACGTGCCGTCCAGTCACTATGCGCTGGCATCGCTGCCGGACCAGTTCAATACCTTCATCTGGATTGGTGGAACGCGCGCCGTGACGCCGCTCGAAGCTGTTTCCGCGACGGGGACGAACGACACGTGGCCTTTTGGCGAACGCGGCCCGTCCTGCCGGATGGGCCGAAAGCGTCTGGAGATCCGGACGTCCGCACATGCCGGTGTTAGTTACGTGGGTAGTCTGGTGCCGGCATGGTGTGCCCTGACGCGTGCTCATGCGTGCATTGGCCACCGGGTTCACCGCCGTTTCGCCTTAGCCGTCGAAATCGATCTGTGCTCGCGATACGGCTTTCCGTAGGCGATCGTCGAGCCGCGGTCGCTTTCTGCAGGCGCACGATACGATGCGTGGGCTGCGGCAGCTAACGGTACCAGGCACGATATCCGCTTTGCGTTGCCGGTAGTCGTTCAACGCCGTCCACCGATGGCATCGTCGGCAGATGCGCCATAAGGCGCCGATGCAGTTGAGTTTATGGCGCTCGCAACCAAGCACATCGAGATCGGTGTGGCTTACGCCGTAGCGGGAGCCGGCACATTCCTGACCGCTCTCGTAGGCATCGTGTGGTATGACACAGGCGCCTGGCTCTGGAATGGCACCGACCCGGTCGAAAATATCTTCCTGCGTGTAGAACTTTCATCGCGAAGCCGTGTAAGGTGCTCCGTGTCAACCGACAAATTGCAAAAGGGATCGCGCGCGACTGCATTCGCCAAAATGCCGTGTGGTTTGATCCGTCACCGCGGTGACGCCACAGTTCGAACGAAGGAAGAAAGAAACAGCCGCCATGCTCGCAATGCGAGGGCACGACGCTTGCGCATAGTCGTCTATATTTGTCAGGATTGAACGCGCCCCATCTCGCACGCAAGGTTGGTTCTGGGAACAGCGACCGGCACTGGGAAATCGTCGAAGCCCTGCGCGCCGAACCGGGTTATGCGGACTACCAGGTACGTTGCATCGCTATCGGCTGGAAGATCCGAGCGACACGCGGCTGCTATTGATGTCCTCGTTCCTGACCGATTACCCGTTTGCAGGCGCGTTGTACCCTGACGCGCTCGACGCTATCCGGCATCTTCGGAGCCAGGGACTGGCAGACATTCGTTCCGATGGCGATGTAGCAGTTCCGTCGCGCAAGATCGGGCGCTCGAGGTTGTTAGACGCAGTCGATGGCCGGGTGCTGATCTATATCCGACTGATGTGTCCGACGAAGAATGGAGCTTCGCGGCACCCTATCTGACGCTGATGGACGTCACCGCGCCGCAGCGCAAATATGAGTTTCGCGACATGTTTAATGCGTTACGCTGGATCGCGCGGGCCGCACCACCCTGGCGAATGGTACCCAATGACTTCCCGCCTTGGGAACTGGTGTATCAGCAGACTCAGCGCTGGCTACAGACAGGCTGTGTCGAGAACATGGTCTGCGATCTGCGCTGGATAATACGGGTCGCACAGGGACGGCAGAGGCCGCGCTAGCGCCTGCGCCTCTGACCGACGTCGACGGTCGCGGCCGTGATGGACCAACTCGTCGGCGAAAGTGGCGAAACGCTGAACTGGCGCACATCGATCGTCGATACGATGAAGGCGCTCGGTGTCGACAGCAGTCTCGAACGTCGCAAGCAGCTTGCCGAGGAACTCAAATATGACGGTGACGTGAACGACTCGGCGAGCATGAACGTCTGGCTGCACAAGCAGGTGATGCTGGCGCTGGCGGCGAACGGTGGCAGTTGCCGCCCGATCTGGCGGGCTGAGTTCGCCATGGGACTGCGCGCAATGGGTATTGCTAACGAAATCGTGCAACTTGCATTCGCCCTGGTGTTGGGCGGGATCGCGGTAGCCGTGGCGCTGTCGTTCGGGATTGGCGGACTGAAGCGGCCGGCAAGCTGCTCGAACGCTGGTTCGCTACCGGGCCGTAACGAGCTTAGATAGTTTCGATCAATGTGCCCGCGGAAGCCTATAAGGCGTAATCGTACCTTTCGTGCGAAAAGTGACGGCGGTTTTGTCGAAGAAACGACTATGATTCAAAGGATTGCGTTGCCAGCATCCGAGTGCCCTCATGGCTTGGTCCCGGCCGTTCTGCGATGGCGCGAGTCGGGCACGCGTTTCGCGACGGGCTGGCAAAGAACAATCTGGAGAAGTCGATGAAGCCTCGTCACGCACTCGCGGGGCCCGGTACGGCCTTTATACTCTTGATCTCGACGGCCTTCGCGGCCACGGCGCAGGCTCAAGCCGTCGCGCCGCAGCCGGAAACCCCGATGGTGAAACCGCCGCCCGCGGCGGCTTCAGGCGCAGCGAGCGCGACCAATCCTGACAACATGCCCGTGAAGAGTCCGGACAAGCCGACCAACGACAAAATCCTAAGAAGCTTGCCCGCCAGCGCGGCGAACGCAAAATAGGCGGGTCTAGGGATTGACTTTAACGCTCAGCGCCTTCTGATGACGATGCTTAGGGCCGCAATGGAATCCAGCGAGTGGTGAGATTGGCCGGTTCCGCATCCTGAATTCGCGAGATAGCGAGACTGACGGCCAGCGCCTGACCGGAGCCCTTACCGCGCGAGCGGTCCTTCGGCCATTTACCTCCGCTGGAACGCTCGCTCGTGAAGACATTCGAATGCACGATTCATCCTGACACCGGATACTCGCGCCATCTGCTTATTGGAGCACTTGTCACGATGTCGTCACCAAACTAGAGGTCAGCGAGGCAACTCGCAACCGGCGCGCCATGTACACCGGCATAAATACCACACCGCCTTGCTGGCGCGACACGCCTACGCCTCATCCTCCCAGTCGCGCCATTCAACCGGATGGGACTTCAGATAGCGGTTCACCGCCTGCCCGACAGTAGGAAAGAAGTGTTGCTCGCCGATCATCCCGAACAGGCCGTAATGTTTCAGGCTGTCCTTCACAGGTCCCTTCAACTCCGCGAAGCACAGCGTCACGTTCAATGCGAGCAGTTCGTCATGGAGTCGGGAGAGCGTGTCGGCGGCGCTGAGGTCGACGTCTGTCACCGGTTCAGCTGCGATCACGATCCACGCGGTTTTCGTCGGCGCTTCGCGCACTGCCCGCAGCATCCGCCCGCGAAAAATCTCCGTGTTTGCGAAGAAGAGCGGTGCATCCCATCGCAGCAGGACGAGCCCGGGAATGCGGCGGGCCTCCGGATGGCGGACGACATCGTGATAGCCCTTCATCTGCTCGACGCGACCAAGCACTGCGGAATACGGACGCCACCCACGCCATAGGAACCCGAGAACCGCGAGCGCAAGCGCAACGCCGATGCCGTTCACGACCCCGATCATCGCGACACCGACCAGACAAACGATCGATTGCACGAACTCGGTCGGCCTTAGTCGATAAAGCCGGCACACGCCGCGCACCTCGAGCAGCCCGAGACAGGCGGCGATAACGACCGCGGCAAGGGCTGCCTGCGGGGTGTTACGCAGCGCCTGTGGAGCGAACAGCAGCAGCCCCGCGACGATCAGCGCGGCGACGACACCTGTCGCCTGCGTCTTCGCCCCCGCAGCCTCTGCGACCGGTGTGCGTGAACCACTCGCGCTCACAGCGAACCCGTGCGCGGTGCCCGCCGCGATGTTCGCGAGCCCGAGCGCGACGAATTCCTGGTTGCGATCGACTGTATCCCCGCTGCGCGCCTCATAGGTGCGTGACAGGACGCTGATATCGGTGAACGAGACGAGCGCAACGGCGGCAGCGCCGCCGAGAAGCGCCGCCCATTCGTTGAGTGCCAGAGCCGGAATGCGTAGCGCCGGCAGCCCTTGCGGCACGTTGCCGACCACCGCCAGCCCGAAGCGCTGTGCGAGATCCAGCACGGCGACCGCAACTGACGCGCCCGCGACCGCGATCAGCACGCCGGGCACCTTCGGCAAGTAGCGCCTGCAGCCCAGGATCACGACGAGCGTCGCCACGCCGATCGTAACGGCCAGTTCGTTGGTCTTGCCCGCGACGACGCCGCTCACGAGTTCGCGCACCTGCTGCGGGAATGAAGCGCCGTGCACCTGGAAGCCCAGCAGCTTGGGGGTTTGTCCGAGTACGATCGTCAGCACGATGCCGTTGAGATAGCCGTAGCGGATCGGCAGCGACAGCAGTTCGGTGACGAAGCCCAGCTTGAGCATGCCGACCACCACGCAGATCGCACCGGACAGTAGGGCGAGACCGCCTGCGAGGGCAAGCGCGTTCTCCGTATTGCCGTGCGCAAGCGGCGCGACGCTCGCGGCGATCAGCGCGACTAGCGCGGAGTCCGGGCCTAGCACGAGGATCCGGCTCGGTCCAAAAAGGGCGTAGGCAAGCAGCGCCGCGAACGACGCATAGAGCCCGGATACGGCGGGCAAGCCGGCGGCTTCCGCGTGGGCCATCCCCGCAGGAACGAGGACGGCGCTCAGGCTGAAACCTGCCATTGCGTCGTGAGGCAGCCATGCCAGCCGGTAGTTCCGTGCCACAGCCAGCCCGTTGACCCAGCGCGATACGATACGCACGGCGTGATTCGATGACCGCTCGGGCTTACTGGTGTCGGGTTTCACGGGGCAGCGCAGTGCGAACCAGAGCGGCTGGTGATCGGAAATGCGGCTCGCAGTGATCCACCCCGCAACCGTGAAGCGCGGCTTCGGGTCCCCGGCAAGGAAATTGAAATCGGATGCGAACGGTTCGTCGAGCCATTGCTGATGATCGCATGAACCGGCCATCGCGGATGGGTTGGAAGCGGAATCACTCGGAGTGGTCGCGGATCATCGACGTTCACGGCGATGCGTCGCGGCACCATCGATCGAATCGCGCGTGTTGCGGTCCGCCGCCCATCTTGTAGCAAAAAAAGTAGGAACTTCCGCGAACCGCGCCTTGTCCACGAAGCTCGCGGCCGCCTGATCGGGCGGCACGAACCGCGAGGAGGAAGTATCGATGGAAAAGGGACGTGTTGCCGCGCTCGACGCCGGTCGGGCGCTCGCGATCGTCGGTGTCGTTGCAGTACACCTGTCGTTTCAGTTTCCCAATTTGCCGCACAGCGTCACGCTGCTGGCGCGCATGGGCCAATACGGCGTGCAGCTGTTCTTCGTAATCAGCGCGATCACGATCTTCATGACGCTTGAAGCAGACCACGGACGTTGCACGGGCGCACGGCATGTCACATTGCGTTTCTATATCAAGCGTTTCTTTCGCATTGCCCCAATGTATTACGCCGCGATCGCCGTGTATGGACTGATCAGTTACGGCGCGACATGGTCAGGCTACGAACCCGCATGGGTGCTCGGCGCTCACGGCGCAACGGATATCCTGCTCAACGTGCTGTTTCTGCATGCGCTGTCGCCGACCGCGATCAACAACGTGGTACCGGGAGGGTGGTCGATCGGTGTCGAGATGCTGTTCTATCTGATCGCGCCGCTGCTGGTTTTTGTCGCGATGAACTGCACGCGGTTGCTGATCGCGACAGCGTTCCTGCTGGCACTGTCGGTCATCGCGTTGTCAATCGGCGACTGTCACGGCACGCTCGACTGTCATGTGACGAATAACTCGTTCAGCTATTTCTGGCCACCAGTGCAAGGGCCATGCTTCATTGTCGGAATGTGGGCGTGGTACGCGTTCCGCTCGCATCTGACGGGCGTATCCAGCGTAACGCGGAGCACAGCGTGGCTGATTTTTTTGCTCGCCTCAGGTTTCGCGCTCGCGACGGCGACGCTTGGTGTGTGGCTCGCGAAAGCACCTGAACTCGCGCCGGTCTTCGCCGCGTGCAGCGCAGTCGCGTTTCTGTTGTTCGTCTGCTCGCGCAGCCGCCGCGCGCCGGGCGACGATGCGCGCGGTGCGTACTTCCGCCGCTGTGCCGACGCGCTGGGCCGCGAAAGCTACGGTATCTACCTGTGGCACTTCATCTGCGTCTACGCGACCCTGCACTTTTTCGAGGGTGTGTTCGGGCAGAGCGGCCGGGAGACGTCGCTTGTGCTTTTCGTCGCGACAGTGCTGGCAGTGCTCGCCGTGTCGTATGCGTTCTCTCGCGTCTCCGACCGGATGATTCAGGGACGCGCGACGCGTCTGTCGCGCAGCATCCTCGCACATGTCGACCGGCGCTTTCACCGGAGTAACCGAGCGTGACGATCTCGACGAGGTGGCGTGATGAGCTGTACGTGCAGAGACCCTTGAGGCACGTCAGTTGCTGACAGGCAGGAGGGTGGTCCGCGACAGGACTGTCGGTGGATCGATAGCTAGTCTTTTAATTTGCAGGGGTGGGTCAAATGCCTGCGAAATCGAAAGCGCAACAGGTGGCCGCCGGAGTGGCGCAGGCCGCAAAGAAAGGGGAGAAGCCGGAAGCAGAACTAAAGGGTGCGGCGAAATCGATGTATGAGTCGATGAGCAAGGAACACCTTGAAGAATTTGCATCGGCCAGCCAGAAAGACAAATCAGCCCATAAATCAAAATCGGAATAAAAGAGTCTGCCGGGCGTGTGAGTCGCAATCCGGCGGTGGGAGCGTTCGGTGGCGAGATCGTCTCCGAGGGCAGTTTCGGTGCGCAAATCTGCCTGAGAAAATGCGAAGGTCTATGCAGTCCTGGGGCAGCGAGCCGCTACAGGAAGGAGGGAGAAAAACAGTGCATGAAGATTTGGCGGAGCCGCGAGAAACAATGATCGAGCGGCAACTGGTCGCGCGCGGCATCGCGGAGCCGCGCATTCTCGACGCGATGCGGCGCGTGCCGCGCGAGGCATTTCTGAGTCCCGATCTGCGCGAATTTGCTTATGCGGACGCAGCCCTCCCGATCGGAGCCGGCCAGACCATCACGCAACCGTTCATGGTCGCGCGGATGCTGGAGGCGGCGCGGCTCGAGTCGGACGACCGTGTACTGGAGATCGGCACGGGTTCCGGCTACGCGGCGGCCGTCCTCGCGGAAATGGTTGCACACGTCGATACGGTCGAGCGTCATCCACAACTGGCTGAGAGCGCCAGCGACCGGCTCAACACGCTCGGCTACGGCAACGTGAACGTCTACACCGCAGACGGCACACTCGGGCTGCCGGCGCTTGCGCCATTCGATGCAATCGTCGCCACCGCGTCCGGCCCGGGTGTGCCGCCCGCGTGGAGCGCGCAACTCGAGATCGGCGGCCGGCTCGTGATGCCAGTGGGTCCGGATCCGGAGCATCAGCGGCTGATCCGGCTGACTCGCGACAGCAGCACGACTTATCACGAGGAAATGCTCGACCTTGTGCGTTTTGTACCGTTGATTGGTGCTCAGGGTTGGGGCGACGTCGCAGGGCAGTGAGTCAACGCGGGCGCAGACATCATCCGAAGCCCCAGGGAAGAGACGGACTGACGGTTACCCCTCCACGATCCGAAGTGCGTCGGGTCCGCTCTATGCCCGTTTCACTTCGTGCCCATTCAGTTCCAGCAACGTGCCCAGTGCCTCCGTGGCGTCCGCGTTGTCGTCGACAAGGAGGATGCGCATTGGCGTCAACGTGCGCCTCGCGGTGATTGGCGCTTCGCCCGCCCTTTCGCAGACTATCGGGAGTTGCAGGGTGACTTCCGTCCCCCTGGACTTCGCCAGCGCTCGCAATCGTAACAGTGCCGTTGTGTGCCGTTACCAGATGCTTCACGACAGCCAGTCCAATTCCGAGTCCACCTTCTGCATGCCAGCGAGCCGACGCCGACTGGGCAAACATGTCAAAGACGTGTGGCAGCAGTGAAGTGTGGTAACTGTACCGTCGTAGTAAACCTGAGAAGCGGTGCAAAATCCTGGTGCCTTCAGCCAATGTCCGCAATTGGGCCGAACTCTGCCGGGTACGCCTGACTCGATTTCTGCTCGGAAGGATCTATCGATCGCGCCACGTTACTGTCAATGCAACCGGTCCGGCGGCGGCAGGACGCGACCCGGACAAATCGGCCAGCGCGGCAGCCGAACTGATGCGTTCGGTCAAAGGCTTTGTCGGCTACACCCTCGCACGCAGCGGCGATGGCGGATTCTCGGTGACTGTTTGCCAGGACAAGACAGGCATTGACGAAAGCGTGCAGAAGGCGAAGGACTGGATCGCGAAAAACGCCGGAAGCACGGGAGTGGGCGCGCCGGAGATATCGGAGGGACCAGTCCTCATCCACCTGAAGTAACTTTGCCTTGCGACTGGCAGCGCGTGAGTTCAGCGGGCGGATTGGGACGTACGCAACCGGCCACACCGTCCACTCCTCACGTCCACGTCTTGCCGGGTTCGTCCAGACCTGCCTTTTGCAGATCCTCCGGGCTCTTGACCATGCGGCACCTCTGGCTCTCATGCCGCCTGACATGCATTCAACGGACCCACGTCCGTACTATTCAGAAAAGCGGAGCGGGCAATCTGTTTTCTTCTTCATCGAGCGGCGAGTCGCGAACAAGCCGACGCACGCGACTCATGTCAAACGTTGAACGGCTGCTTCGGAGGAGACTGACCGGCCGGAGGAGGTCGCCCTGCGCCGGTCGCGACCGGCGCGCTACGGCCACGCCCCGTCGTTGGTCAGAGGCGCTTTCGGCGCAGTGACGCTCCGCACGCCGCTGCTGTCGTGCGCCCGCGTTAATCCAGGGAACTCGCCAGAGCGCGCAGAGTCTGGCTCGGATGATCTTCAATGGGGGAACCGTGCGACACGAGAATGCGCTTCAGCGACTCAAGTTCTGCCCATTGCAGAAGCTGAACGCGCAGCGCCTCTTTATCCTCGATGAGGATCAACTTCACCGGCTTCGGAATATGCGGCTCGTCCCCCGCGAATCCCATCACGCGCAGCAACCAGCCACCGAACCCGGATTCATGGCGAATGTTACCGACGAGATCGTTCAACACCAGCGTCGTGCCGTTCGGCGTGCGTATGACGAGCGCTGCCTCATGTCCACGCGTTCCAGGGACGGTCACGAACTGCACATTCGGATCGCCGAAGCTGGGGTCCGTCGTGTCGACGTGCACCGCTTCTTCCACCTTCGTCCGAGAGCCTTCTGGCGCAACGACCTGCATTGACGGGTAGCGCTCTTTCCAGACTCTTGCGTCCAGCCGATGATGGTCGTTGGGCACCACCAGAAACGCGGGCCGCCCGTATTCTTCGAGCGCTTGCATCTCGACCTCATCAAGCGCAATTGCGCTGAATACGACCAGTCGCGAGTCGTTCAAACGCGCCACGGTCATGCGTCGTGGGAGGTCGGTGAGCGGCATATGGAGTTCGCCGGTCACCGTGAGGACGTTTTCGTCGACTTCTGTGAGCTTGCCATGCGGCAACACTTTCCACTGCTGAAAAGGCTTAGTCATCGTCGAGCTCCGTTTTGCGGGCAGTCACTATAGACGTGGAGTGTGGGCGCAAGCCGAGGACAGTCAAGCGGATGGTGTGAATTGCGCTCGTGCTCATGCCAGATATCGGCGTAGTCGACGAGGTCGAAAGAGTATAAGCGTCGCCGTGGTCCTGACTAACCCTCACTCGGGCTGCGATCGACTCTTGCGTGCGCGCGGGATTCATTCGCGATCGGTTCTCGGTGGCCTCAATTGCCGGTCCAACATCCGCCAACGGGTCCGCGAGGCATAAGTCGAGACCGGCCGGGTGCGGCCAACAGTTCGAGCCGCACGAAGATAATTTGTGACCGTCCGCTAGCGGACCCACAGCCTACGGTCGCCGGTGATAACTTGACTTTTCCGTTCATCGGCCTGTTAAGAACAGAATCTGCGCCGCACGCTCGCGGTGAGCGCGTCGCTGTCGGTCAACAGATGGGCAGTGTCGTGCGCGCCGTTGTGAGAGGATAGGGCGATCACCGAGCGCCACTGAAAACGCGGCCCGTAGAGGCGCCCCGTTTGCTGCGATGATTGGGAGCGAATGGGTTTGTTGAGTTCGGCTCCTGGCTTCGGGGCTTGATTTCGTTGGCGCACTCGCTCAGTTGGCTCCCTTACTTGGCTTCCTGTGCCTCATTCTTGATCGCCTGGCCTCCCTTCGAAATGTCCTGGCCTGCGCCCGCCATCGTGTTGCAGCCGCCGAGAACTGCGGTACCAGCAATCAGCATCCATGCAATCAATCGAATCATTATCTTCCCCCTGTTCAAATCAGGATCGGACCAGATTAATTTTAGACGAATTTGCCGTCGGTGCTGCCTGTTTCGCCTGTTGGCATCGTTTGACCCGGCATCCGTTGAAGCTCGTTAATTCTGCTAGGGGTTCCCTTTGATTATGCGTTTTCCCGGGGTAGCACGATCTTGGTCTCATGCCGATGCGCTCGTGGAAACCGGCGGTTTGCCCTGTTCCTTTCATTTCGGAAAGCGTGGCATTACCCGTCGATTGGCACGTCGAACCGCGTCCGACAACCTGGGCATTTGAATGGCTCGAAGTTACCTGGCGCCAGCAATGCCGCGAGCGACTGCTCCTCGCCAGCGAGGTAGCAGACTGGGCACGGAAACGCTTCGTGCGATCGAAGCCGGTGCCACCGATCGACAAACCGCTGAATGTCGATCGGCTGGGTGCCGTTCGCTTCGAGGTGGTCGAGAAGCACGTGGAACAGAGCGGGGCTTTGCATTGAGACCTCCGCAGCAATTTCAAGCCATCGTAGCATCCGTCAGCCATGCGCGGCTGAATGATCAAGGCGCGCCTGCATCTGTTCGAGAACAGCCTGATGTTCCCAGCGGCTCACCCGTCGTTGAAGTCAACGCGAACTCCATCAATTGCGTAGATGGACACCGCGGGTCCCGTCGTGAGTCTCGAGGATGGCACGATCAGTTCATGGGTTGACTCGCTTAGGGCGCGGATTTAGCCGCGCGTGGCGCGGTCGGATCAATTGTGCATGTCCCGCACATACGCTCGGCCATTTTCTGTGATCAGACACCCACCGTGTGGGGCCGCCGAAATCAGGTCGCGCTCTTCCAGTTCGGTTTGGATGTCCCATTCAACCATGAGAGGTGGGTCGCTCGCCGCGCGTTGGCTGAGTTCCAGAAGCGTTTCTTGCGCTTTGGTGCTGAGCTCTTGTGCCATGGTCGTCTCCTTCCAGGTCTTCAAGGAATTCTAGTGTGAAGCAACGTCCGATCCCTTTCACTGACGCAAAAGCGAGTGATCGCGAAGTCCACAACCATCAAAGGCCGGGGTGGCAGATCTGGCAGGTGTGTGGTGAAGGCGGTTGAGCTTACCTCGGGAGGCCTGCGCGCCACCGGCGCTTTTCTGGCTCGCTCCTCCGGCCGGGTAGGCCTCACATCTGGTTTCTGTTCGTCAGGTCGTGTTTGCTACACGCTTCCTTCAGACCCCACCTCGCGACGACGCCCTTGCGTTTCGCTAGTCCTTCACCATCATCAGGTTGGACAGGGGACTCGCACCCCCAAGCTGTGGCCCATCTTCGGCGCACAAAAAAAAGCCGCAGACATTGCTGCGGCCCGAAACACACACGTCGCGCAAGGGGCGCTGACGTGGGTTCCATCGTACACATCCGCGTTTCTGAAGCAATCAGGTGTCTCGTCTGAATATATGCGAGAGGCCGCATTGCCGCATCTACCGTGGGGCGCGGCTATGTTAATCGCGGCCGCAGGCGTTGCAGAATGGCAACAGGGCCAGTCGTCCCGCGCCAGGATGATGTAACCCGGACTGTCACTTGGCCGGGGTCCTGGCTGGCATATCGCAGTGCCGTATCGATAAATCAGTGTCCGGGCTGGCAATGTTGCCGTCCCGCGCGTCGATCCACTCAATCGCCTATTGGCGCGCAACCTCGATCGCCTCGTCCTGATTGTCGAACCGGGCAAGATCGCGCTCGATGTGCATTTCCGCGTCCGCGTCGTCGACAGGTGACGCGCGGATGACCCGCGCATGTGCGAAGAACTGACCAAACCAGAAATCCGGGGTTGCGTCAATGACCCAGCCGCGGTACTCGAACTCCATGATTACTCCGATACCTGGCTAGTCGGAATTCGAACAGACAAAGCATGGATTCATCAGGCTGAATTCGCTAAGCCTCCAAGGTTGAATTGCCGACGTCGGGGACGACGAGCAGGCAGCACGTTGTCTTCGGGCCGCAATACTGTTATAGATCCGCGCCAGTGCTTCGGGAGCCAGTAGCTGTCGTTCGGCCGCGTGAGCAAGTGGTCACTCATGTGACCGATCTACCTCGCAAGTCGCCGTTGAAGGGAAAATTAAAAAATGTGCGGCTACGACTCCTGAAAACGCAGGGCAAATCAGCTCGTCTGTGTAACGCAAAAAACACGGGTTTTGAACCACGCCCCTGACGCTTATGGAACATCGGCCGACGAGTGAACAAAGGACGAGCCCCTCAGAAGCGACTTCAGCGGCAACACCAAGGCTGTCAGGATCAAGGGCCGAGGCTGGCAGGAAGCAAGCCGGAGGCTTGACAGGTTTGCCTATCCTCTCTCATACTAAGTTGGATGACTGACTTAAGGCACAAACATGGCTAGAACAAATAGCGATAAACGATCGAGGCTGGTTAGTGCGGCAGTGGACCTGGCGTACCAGAACGGGTTCGGCGCCACCTCGCTTGCCGACATCGCGCGCGAGGCCGAGGTTCCTGTGGGCAACGTCTATTATTACTTCAAGACCAAGGACGAGATTGGCGAGGCGATCGTCGAGTCAAGGCTAGCGCAGCTGTCCGCGCAGCGGCAGCGATGGAGCGAAGCCGGATCGCCCAAGGATCGGCTTTGCGCCTGCGTCCAAGGCGTCTTCGAGAACAAGGATTCCTTGGCGCAGCACGGCTGCGCGGTCGGGACGTTTTGCTCCGAGCTCCACAAGGCGGGCGGCCCGATCGCCACCAGATCGACCGAGATCTTCGCTCAACACCTGGCCTGGATCGAGAGCCAGTTTCGGGCACTCGGGAAGGGGAAAGATTCCAGCGGCCTTGCGGTGCACCTGCTTTCCGCCATGCAAGGCGTTTCGGTCCTGGCTCATACCTTTCATGACCCCGGTCTTGTGGCGACGGAGACCAGGCGCCTCAAGAGTTGGATACAAAGCCTGTGAGACACCGGGCGGGCTGAACCCGCAGGCCCACACGGCGAAGCCGGAAGCGGGCCGAGCAAAATGCCCATCGCAGTGAGTTAGGAAGCTGACATCAAATCGGAGTGGTAAGGCAAGAATTCATCTATTATGGACTACCATTTAGTCAGTTGACTGACTTAAATACACCCAGTCATTGGCACTGAATAATTTATGACACAACAGGTCCTAAGCGGGCAGAACGGAGTTTTTATGAAAATTATTTTGATTGGCGCAAACGGAAAGATCGGCGAGCTGGTTCAAAAGGCATTGGCGGGTGCTGGCCATGAGATAGTCAAGGTCGGCCACAAATCTGGCGATTTTCAAGTCGAGATCGAGAACCGCGAAAGTGTCAAGGAGCTTTATCAAGCCGTCGGCTCGTTTGATGCCGTGGCCATTGCAGCAGGCCAAGTCGCATTTGCTCCGCTTTCGGAACTCACCGCTGAAAAGTGGCAGTTCTCGTTGGGAAGCAAACTCATGGGTCAGATCAATCTGGTTCAGGAGGCGATCCCGTTCATCAAAGAAAAAGGATCCTTCACTTTGGTTTCGGGCATTCTCAATGACGACCCGATCATCGCCGGCGTCGCGGCTTCAACCGTCTCGGGCGCGCTGGAAGCTTTTGTTCGGGCTGCCGCAATTGAGCTTCCTAAGGGACTGCGTATCAATGTAGTGAGTCCCACGATGCTAAAAGAATCCGAATCTCAATTTGCCCAGTTCTTCACCGGCATGATTCCGGTCGAAGGATGGAAAGTTGCACAGGCCTACAAACGCGCTATCTTGGGGGCGCAAACTGGCCGCGTTTACAAAGTTGAATGAGCTTACCCAGCGTTTATTCGAAGACCGCCCATCAACGTTCTGAGCCGTCTCGTCGACTTGGAGTGCGATTTGTAAATGGTCACATAACTTGGGAGGTATTTAATTATGAAACTCACGAGCAATACGATTTTGATCACTGGCGGCGCCAGCGGCATCGGTTACGAACTCACCAAACAACTCACAGCACTTGGTAACACGATTCTTATTACGGGCCGCGACCAAGCTAAGTTGGACCGTGCGAAAGCGGCCTTTCC
>NZ_JBNPVS010000040.1:0-101221 GCF_050434225.1 Paraburkholderia sp. GAS32
TGTCAATGATGTCCCCGCACGTCTGTCAACCATGTCCCCGGTCTATACACCGGCTGCAAAGAGAAGTAGGCAAGAGAAAGCAGCTCAAACCGCTCATGCTAAGCGGGTCCCGTAGTTTGCAACGGGTAGTGGTGCATCTGGAATCCGTGTTCTCGCACATTCCGCGTTAGTGACAAAGGAGTCATCAGCTCCCACTCCGCACTGCGTGCGTCGCGGACGGGTCGGCATGGGAAACCATGGGCTTCGGTTGAGGTCTGTGGGGGCCGTCGGCTTCGCCTCGGCGACGCGCCTCTGCACTCTCCGGGGAAGCCCCGCTTCAAATGATATGTCGGTGTGCTGAATCACCGCCTCTCCCGCCCCTCCCGCTCCTCCCTGCCCCAATCCCCATCCCAGTCGCGTTCACATCTGCCGTTGGCGTTGGCGTTGCAATCGGAATTGGAATTGGAATCGGGATAGTGATGGCGGTGCAATAGCGAGCCACGCCCCGATGGCGATACGTGGGCGTCAAAACGTAGCAATCGGTTTTATGAACTACTCTTCGGCGCGCGCAGCGCCGCCGGAAGTATGACGCCCTTGTCACTGGCGTATGCAGGTGCACGAACACAGATTCCAGATGCACCACTACCTGTTGCAGACCACGGTGCCCACTTAGCATTAGCGGTTTGAGCTGCTTTCTCTTGCCTACTTCTCTTTGCAGCCGGCAAAGAGAAGTAGGTGCCGCCCCGCACAGGGGCAACGCGAATAGACCACTAACAATTCAAGGAAAGGCCAACGCCCTAAGAACACTGACAACAAGCGCCGCGCAGGCACCCCCCCCCACCGAAGGCAAAAAAACTAAAACCGGCGCCGCCAGGCAATCCCCGCCCGACCGGGCAAAAAACAAACCATACCCCGCCGAGCAGGCACACAACCCAATAGCGCCGCCAGGCAATTTGTGCTTTACTTTTCGGCAGACCCATAAAAAAGAACCGCAAAAACAGCAAACCCGCAGCACCCTAATCGGACCCCACGAGCAGGCAGCTGAAGGCAGGAAAAAACAAAGGTCCGGTTTCACCCCATAAGGAGACAACTTCATGGCGATCAGCATCAGTCTGACGGTGAACGGCGCGCCCATCAGCGCCTCAATCGACCCCAACACCCTGCTTGTCCAGTTCCTGCGCGATCAACTTCGCCTCACAGGAACGCACGTCGGCTGCGACACAGCCCAGTGCGGCGCATGCACGGTCCACCTGAACGGCCGCGCAATCAAATCCTGCAACATCCTCGCGGTCCAGGCCGAAGGCGCAAACATCACCACCATCGAAGGACTCGCCAAAGACGGCGCCCTGCACCCGATGCAAGCCGCCTTCAAACACTGCCACGGCCTGCAGTGCGGTTTCTGTACGCCCGGCATGGTGATGAGCGCGGTCTCGCTCGTCGAGCGCCAACCCAATCTCACCGGCGACGACGTGCGCGCCCAGCTCGACGGCAATCTCTGCCGCTGTACGGGCTATCACAACATCGTCAAAGCAGTGCTCGAAGGCGCCGAAGGCATGAAGTCCGCCGGCACGGTCAACACCAATGCCGCGGCCACTGCGCCAGCCACCGCCTGAGGAGCCGACGATGAACGCACCCGACACCCACCTCATCGGTACTTCCGTCGAACGTAAGGAAGACTATCGTTTCCTCACCGGCAACGGTCAGTACACCGACGACATCGTCCTGCCGCAGCAAACCTATGCGGTATTCCTGCGCTCGCCGCACGCACACGCAAAAATCAACAGCATCGACACCACCGCCGCCAAACAGTCGCCCGGCGTCGTCGCGATCTTCACCGGCGCGGACATGGCCGCGGACAACGTCGGCGGACTACCGTGCGGCTGGCTGATTCACAGCACCGACGGCAAGCCGATGAACGAGCCGCCACATCCGATCATCGCGCACACGAAAGCACGCCACGTCGGCGATCAGGTCGCGCTCGTCATCGCCGACTCGATCAAGGCCGCGAAAGATGCTGCCGAACTGATCGAGGTCGATTACGACGTGCTGCCGGCCGTAGTCGATACCGCGCACGCGTCCGATCCGGGCCAGGCCGCGGTTCATGACGAAGTGCCGGACAACGTCTGCTACAACTGGGGCCACGGCGACAAAGCCGCGACCGACGCCGCCTTCGCGAAGGCCGCGCACGTCACCACGCTCGACATCGTCAACAACCGCCTGATCCCGAATGCGATCGAACCGCGCGCGGTCAACGCAAGCTACTCGGTGCAGGACGACAGCTATACGGTCTACGTCGCGAATCAGAATCCGCACGTGGAACGCCTGTTGATGGCCGCATTCGTGCTGTCGCTGCCGGAATCGAAACTGCGCGTCATCGCGCCGGATGTCGGCGGCGGCTTCGGGTCGAAGATTTTCCTGTACGCCGAAGATGTCGCGCTGACGTGGGCATCGAAGAAAATTCGCCGTCCGATCAAATGGACGGCCGAGCGCTCGGAAGCCTTCGTATCCGACGCGCACGGCCGCGATCACGTGACCAAAGCCGAACTGGCGATGGACGCCGACGGCAAGTTCCTCGCAATGCGCATCCACACGATCGCCAACATGGGCGCGTATCTGTCGACCTTCGCGTCGAGTGTGCCGACCATCCTGTACGCGACACTGCTCGCCGGCCAGTATGCGACGCCCGCCATCTACGCCGAAGTGAAAGCGGTCTTCACCAACACCGTCCCGGTCGACGCCTACCGCGGCGCCGGCCGTCCGGAAGCGACGTACGTGGTCGAGCGTCTGGTCGAAACCGCCGCACGTGAGATGAAGCTCGATCCGGCCGAAATCCGCCGTCGCAACTTCATCCGCGAGTTTCCGTACGCGACGCCGGTCGGCCTCACCTACGATACCGGCGACTACGACACCACGCTAAACCGTGCACTCGAACTCGCGGACGTGAAAGGCTTCGCCGCGCGCAAACAGGAATCCGAAAAGAACGGCAAGCTGCGCGGCCTCGGCTACTCGTGCTACATCGAAGCCTGCGGTCTGGCGCCGTCGAACATCGCCGGTGCATTGGGCGCGCGCGCCGGGCTCTTCGAAGTCGGCCAGATTCGCGTACATCCGACAGGTTCCGTCACCGTGTTCACCGGCTCCCACAGCCACGGCCAGGGGCATGAGACAACCTTTGCGCAAGTAGTCGCGGACCGGCTCGGTATTGCGCTGGAAAGCGTGGAGATCGTGCACGGCGACACGGGCCGCATTCCGTTCGGCATGGGCACGTACGGTTCGCGCTCGATCGCGGTCGGCGGCTCGGCGATCATGAAAGCGCTCGACAAGATCGAAGCCAAGGCGAAGAAAATCGCCGCGCATCTGCTGGAAGCCGCGGCAGAAGACATCGAGTTCAAGGACGGCGTGTTTCGCGTCGCAGGCACCGACCGCACCAAAGCATTCGCCGAGATATCGCTCGCCGCCTACGTGCCGCACAACTATCCGCTCAACGTGCTCGAACCGGGTCTTGAGGAAAGCGCGTTCTACGATCCGAGCAACTTCACATATCCTGCCGGCTCCTACATCTGCGAGATCGAGGTCGATCCGGAGACGGGCGTCTGCCGCATCCAGCAGTTCACCGCGGTCGACGATTTCGGCAACGTGATCAATCCGATGATTGTCGAAGGCCAGGTGCATGGCGGGCTCGCTCAGGGTATCGGGCAGGCGATGCTGGAGCGCTGCGTGTACGACAAGGAGAGTGGCCAACTGTTGTCCGGCTCCTATATGGACTACGCGATGCCGCATGCGTCCGATCTGCCGAACTTCACCGTCGAAACCGCGAAGGGCACGCCGTGCACGCACAATCCGCTCGGCGTGAAAGGCTGCGGCGAGGCGGGTGCGATCGGTTCGCCACCGGCGGTCATCAACGCAATCCTCGACGCACTCGCGCCGCTCGGCGTGACCGACCTGCAAATGCCGGCGACGCCGCATCGCGTATGGTCCGCGATTCATGCAGCCAAACCCCACTAAGATCCTGAGCGGAGCATTCGACATGTATTCATTCGAGTATCAACGCGCGACGGATCCCAAAGCGGCCGCCGCAGCCATCGCCGCCGACAGTGACGCAAAGTTCATCGCCGGCGGACAAAGCCTGTTGCCCACCATGCGTCTGCGGCTCGCGCAGCCGTCGCAACTGATCGACGTGACGCGAATTCCCGCGCTCAAATCGATCACCGTCGATACCGGCAAGGTGACGATCGGTGCCGCCGTATGCCATGCGGACGTCGCCGATCACGGCGAGCTTCGGCGCGTGCTGCCGGCGCTCGCGGACCTCGCCGGGCACATTGGCGATCGCCAGGTGCGCGCGCTCGGCACCATCGGCGGTTCGCTCGCGAACAACGATCCGGCCGCCTGCTATCCGGCTGCCGCGATGGCCTTGGACGCGACCATCGTCACCGATCGGCGACGGATTTCGTCGAGCGATTTCTTCGTCGGCATGTATGAGACCGCGTTAGCACCCGACGAGTTGATCGTGGCCGTCGAGTTTCCAGTGCCCGAACGCGCGGCCTACGTGAAATTCGAGAATCCGGCGTCGCACTTTGCACTGGTCGGCGTGTTCGTCGCGAAGTTCGCAAACGGTGTACGCGTTGCGGTGACAGGAGCGGCGTCTTCGGTATTTCGCGTGCCGGACCTGGAAAGCGCGTTATCGGCAAATTTCACGCCCGAGGCCGCACGCGCGGTAACCGTATCCGACGCCGACCTGAACACCGACATGCACGCGAGCGCGGAGTATCGCGCGCATCTGATTCCGGTGCTGGCCGCGCGAGCGGTGACGAAGGCAAACGGTTAGCGATCCTTGCAGTTTGCGGCTGACGTGCCTCGGCGGAGCGCGTCAGCCGTGTTCGATCACGCACGCGGTGTGGCGCGACGCTCGCGCTCATCCGCTCGGTTCCGCCGACGGTATGAGTAACACGGGCGAGCGCGCCGTTTTGCTCTTCACCATGCAGAGTCAGGAGCACCATGCAGCCTGCTTCAATCGACGACACTCTTGCGCAACTCGCCGCCCAAAACTACTTCGCCAGCCGCGAACTCGCGACCGCGTTGTATCTCGCCCTGCGCATGGAGCGGCCGTTGTTCGTCGAAGGCGAGCCGGGCGTCGGCAAGACCGAACTCGCCAAAGCCGCGGCTGGGATGCTCGGCACCTCGATGCTGCGGCTGCAATGCTACGAAGGACTCGACACCGCCAGCGCGCTCTACGAATGGGACTACCCGCGCCAGATCATGGCGCTGCGTCTGGCCGAAGCTGCCGGCGAGCGGCCTGGCAACGACACGCTGTATCGCAGCGAATTCCTGTTGAAGCGTCCGCTGCTGCAGGCGCTGATGCCCGACGAAAATCATCCGGGCGCGCGGCGCGTGCTGCTTATCGACGAGATCGACCGCGCCGACGAACCGTTCGAAGCGTTTCTGCTGGAACTGCTGTCCGACTTCCAGGTATCGATTCCCGAATATGGCACGGTGCGCGCAGAGCAGCCGCCGCTCGTCGTGATGACGTCGAACCGCACGCGCGAAGTGCACGACGCGTTGAAACGCCGTTGCCTGTATCAATGGATCGGCTATCCCGAGCGCGATCGTGAACTGGAGATCGTCGCCGCGCGCGCGCCGCAGACGTCGGTTGAATTGCAACGGCGTGCGGTCGATTTCGTGCATCGACTGCGCGGCATGGATCTGTTCAAGGCGCCTGGTATCGCCGAAACGATCGACTGGTGCCGCGCTTTGGAAGCGTTGTCGGTAACGGAACTCGATCCGCAATCGGTGCAGAACACCCTGGGTGTGCTGCTCAAGTATCAGGACGATCTGGCGCGCATCGACGCCGCACAGATCGCGCAATGTCTCGCGACGCCGGGATAACGGCGATGACCGCCTCCGCCGATACTTCGAGCGCGTCGGCCGCGCCGATCGATACGCCCACACTCGCGCACAACGTCGTCCACTTTGTGCGCGTGTTGCGCGGCGCGGGCTTGCCGATGTCGCCGGCGCAAGCCGTCGACGCACTCGCCGCGTTGCACTGGATCGACCTCGGCCGGCGCGACGATGTGCGCGCCGCGCTCGCCACGCTATTGGTCTCCGCGCCGGACGAACGCGACCTCTTCAACGCCGCCTTCGATCTGTTCTGGCGCGACCCGGATTGGGAAGGCAAGCTGCGCGCGCTGCTGCTGCCGAAAGTCCGCGATGGGTTGCCGCCACCCAAACGCAACAACCGTCTCGCCGACGCGCTTGCCGTGCGCACGCCACCCTCGCCGCACAGCAAGGCGCCACAGGAAACCGAACAACACGAACTACGCGCGCACGTCACGTTCAGTGCTGAAGAGCGGCTACGTCATCGCGATTTCGAAACGCTTTCCGCTGACGAATGGCGGACTTTGCGGCATCTGATCCGCGGCCAGCGTCTGCCGCTTGCCACCGAGCCGACGCGCCGCCTGAAGGCCGCGTCGCACGGCACGCATGCCGATTTGCGCGCGAGCGCACGGCAAGCGGTACGCGCCGGTGGCGACTGGACGGTGTGGAAGTATCGCGCGGTAGTGGAACGCAAACCGCCGCTCGTGTTGCTGCTGGATATCTCCGGCTCGATGAGCAGCTATTCGCGCGCCGTCCTGTACTTCTGCCACGCGCTTCTGCAATCGCGTGAGCGCCTGCAGGTGTTTCTTTTCGGCACCCGCCTGACCAACGCGACGCGCGCGCTGCGCGAGCGCGATCCCGACGTGGCGATCGCGACGCTCACCGATCAGGTGGTCGACTGGTCGGGTGGCACGCGGATCGGCGCGGCGCTTGCCGAATTCAACCGGCGCTGGGCACGTCGCGTGCTGACCGGCAGAGCCACGGTGCTGCTCGTCACCGACGGCCTGGATCACGAAGCGATCGACGTGCTCGACACCGAAATGGCCCGCCTGCGCCGCTTCGCACACCGTATCGTGTGGCTCAACCCGCTGCTGCGTTTCAGCGGTTTTTCACCGAAAGCGCGCGGCGTGCAGGCGATCCTGCCGTACGTCGACGCACATCGCCCGGTTCACAATCTGGACAGTCTGACGGCGTTCGGCCGCGACCTCGCGCAACTCACGCGCGCGCCTCGTTTGAGCGTCTGCGCCACGACAACTGCAGGAGCAACGCCATGGAATTAAATGAGACCCATATGCTGCCGGTTTCCCAGCAGCGCGCGTGGGATGCGCTAAACGATACCGAAATCCTGCGCGCGTGCATTCCCGGCTGCGAAAGCATCGACCCGGATGGCGAAAACGCGTATGCGGTGGTGTTGAGCGCTTCGGTCGGTCCGGTGAAGGCGCGCTTCAAAGGGCGTATGCTGCTGACCGACATCGAGGCGCCGAACAGCTACACCATCGTTTTCGAAGGTCAGGGTGGTGCGGCGGGCTTCGGCAAGGGCAATACGCGCGTCACGCTCGAACCAGAGGGCGACGCCGCGACGAAGCTCACATACACGGCGACTGCACAGGTCGGCGGCAAGCTCGCCCAGATCGGTTCGCGGCTGGTCGACGGCGCTGCGCGTAAACTCGCGGGCGAATTTTTCAAGCGCTTCGGCGCGCAGGTCGGCGGCGACGCTGACGGCGCGACGGCCCCGGATGACGGCGTCACTGCAGTAACTGAAACAGCGGCGCAAAATACGGAATCGGATGAGGCTGCGGACACTGAGTCCGGCAGCGACGGAACCAAAAGGAAGAAATCATGGAGAGCGTGGATCTCGAAGTTCTGAAGTCCAGTGCACGTTGGCTGGAAGAGGGACATCGCGCGCTGCTGGTGACGGTGGTGAAGACGTGGGGCTCGTCGCCGCGTCCCGAGGGCGCGATGCTCGCGGTGCGTGACGATGGACTCGTGGTGGGTTCGGTATCGGGCGGCTGCATCGAAGACGACCTGATCGACCGCGTGCGGCAAAGGGGTATTGAGCAGACACGCCCGGAGGCGGTGAAGTACGGCATTACCGCGGAAGAAGCGCATCGCTTCGGCCTGCCTTGCGGCGGCACGATCCAACTGGTGCTGGAGCCTTTGACGCCGCAAAGCGGCATTGCCGATCTGTGCCATGCGGTAGAGGACGGCCGTCTGGTGGCGCGTGAAGTCGACATGGTGACGGGCGCAGTACGGCTGGATGCGGCGCTGGCAACCGACGGCGTGCATTTCGACGGCGAGCGTCTGCTGACGATTCACGGTCCGCGTTACCGGATGCTGGTGATCGGTGCGGGGCAGTTGTCGCGCTATCTGTGCAACATCGCGGTTGGGCTCGACTATCAGGTCACCGTATGCGATCCGCGCGAGGAGTACACCGAGGAGTGGAGCATTCCCGGCACGAAGATCGTGCGGACGATGCCGGACGATACGGTGATCGACATGAAGCTCGACGAGCGGTGTGCGGTGATTGCACTGACGCATGATCCTAAGCTGGATGATCTTGCGTTGATGGAGGCGTTGAAGACGCCGGCTTTTTATGTGGGTGCTTTGGGGTCGAGAAGGAACAATCAGGCGCGGCGCGAGCGGTTGAAGGAGTTCGATCTGAACGATGCCGAGTTGGCCCGGCTGCATGGGCCGGTTGGGATTTATATTGGCAGCCGGACGCCGCCTGAGATTGCTGTTTCTATTCTTGCTGAGGTTACTGCGGCTAAGAATGGGGTTTCGTTGCCGACTTTATTGCAGGTTGAGGGCGCTAAGGCAGCGCGGGAGATTGCGGCTTCTGGTGGGGCGGCTGCTTGTAGTGTTTAGTTTTTTGCCTGCGCGGCGCTTTTTGGCCGTGTTCTTAGGGCTTTGGCCTTTCCTTGATTTGTTAGTGGTCTATTAGCGTTGCCCCTGTGCGGGGCGGCACCTACTTCTCTTTGCCGGCTATGTCTCCGGTCTATACACCGGCTGCAAAGAGAAGTAGGCAAGAGAAAGCAGCTCAAACCGCTACTGCTAAGTGGGCACCGTGGCTCGCACAGGGTAGTGGTGCATCTGGAATCCGTGTTCTCGCACATTCCGCGTGAGTGACAAAGGACTCATCAGCTCCCACTCCGCACTACGTGCGTCGCGGACGGGTCTGCATGGGAAACCACCGGCTTCGGTTGAGCGCGGTCTGAGCCATCGGCTTCGCCTCGGCGACGCGCTCCTGCACGTCGCCGGGAACCCCGCCTCAATGATATGTCGCGTACCGCAATCACCGTCCTGGTCACGATCACAGTCGCGGCTGCGATGGGCGGTTGCAGTTGCCGCTCCAATCGCAATCGCGGTGGTGGCGGCGGTGCAATGATGAGCCACGGTCGGTGGCGAGGCGTGAGCGTCACAACGTAGGGGGTGGTTTGAAGAAGTACTCGTCGGCGCGCGCAGCGCCGCCGGAAGTATGACGCCCTTGTCACTGGCGTATGCAGGTGCACGAACACAGATTCCAGATGCACCACTACCCGTTGCAAACTACGGGACCCACTTAGTAGTAGCGGTTTGAGCTGCTTTCTCTTGCCTACTTCTCTTTGCAGCCGGCAAAGAGAAGTAGGTGCCGCCCCGCACAGGGGCAACGCTAATAGACCACTAACAATTCAAGGAAAGGCCAAAGCCCCAAGAACACGGACAAAAGCGCCGCGCAGGCAAAGAAAAAACCCAACTCACATTAACCCACAAACCACAGCGGCAACCACCGAGCCGCCAATCAGCACGACACCCACCACGCGCCGCTTATTCAACTCAGTCCACAGCAAGACACCGGTCAGAGAAAGCAAAATCATCCCCCCCGCAATCGTATCGATCAACAAAACCCACCCAACACTCAACCCCACACCACGATGCAAATTATTCATCGTAGTAAGAAACGAATTCTGCGTGCGTTTCACCGCCACAAACCCATTCCCAACCCAATACTCAGCCTGCACATTCTGAGCAGGCCCAAAAATCCCGACTTGCCAGAACTCCGGCTGCATCGCGCTGCGATCCCCCCATGC
Source organism: Paraburkholderia sp. GAS32 (assembly GCF_050434225.1). Lineage (NCBI taxonomy): Bacteria > Pseudomonadati > Pseudomonadota > Betaproteobacteria > Burkholderiales > Burkholderiaceae > Paraburkholderia > Paraburkholderia sp. GAS32. The sequence goes on from NZ_JBNPVS010000040.1 coordinate 9,915, forward strand.
CACCGGATGCGCCGGCTCGCGTTTCACCCGCCCCGGCTTGCCGTCGATCTTTAACTCGCCCTTGAGCCACTTCGCCATCTCCATCGGCGAACCCAGTTTCTTCTGCGGTACGGGAAGCTGCATCTCTTCGACCTGCGGCTCACCGGACGACACCTTCAACGGTCCACCCCGATGATTCAGCAAAAACCCCGTCGCGCCAAACATCAACCCCAACACCGCGCCCCACAGGCCGACCCAGCCGTGCACCTTGCGCAACCACTTGATGAAATTCGCCCGCCGCGAACGCTGGCGCCGCGCCGCCTGCTCGGCGTCGTCCATCAGAGGATGGCCGCGCTCCGGCCTATGTGCCGTGTATTGCGTGCCGCCACCAGCAGCAGGTTTCATATCGATTGAATCAGGCGCGTTCACATCCATGCTCCAGGCGCAGCAAGTTAAACCCTCGCCGACGGGCGGCGACGAAGCGCTCGCTCTCACCAGCGGTAAAGGAAAGTTCGAGAAGAAAAGCCGGACAGACCCGGCTTGCGGTCCAGGCCGTCCGGCTGAGAGGCTGGCTGGCAGTCACAGAGGAGGAGAAATGTGACAGAAAGCTGGCGGTGCCTTTCAATTGAGAATGGCTATCATTACACAATTAAGGCATTTGCTCAATCGCAATGCTCGGTATCCGCTTGACATCCAGGCGGCGCAAACCGACTCTAGCTGGCGATCCTGTCAACGTTGCCGTTCCGGATACCTGCCCGCCATGCGCCTCACCTCTTTGGTCTGTCTTGCCGCTCTCGGCTGGCTTGCCGGTGTTCATGGCGCGAGCGCGAGCATCGCGGCCAAACTGGACGATCCCTATACCAACGAAGGTGAAACGCAGACCTTCACCGTCAACGCCGACGGCTCCTTCTCGAAGCTCGATTCGATGACGCTGCGCGTGAACAACGAAGCAGGCGTCGCGCGAGTGGCGCAGCAATACGTCTGGTTCAACCGCAATATGGCGGACGTGCAGATCATCGAGGCCTACACGACCACCGCCGACGGCGTGCGTCACGACGTGCAGCCCGAGCAGATCCGCGACGTGCAGGAAGCCCGCTCGTTCGACGCACCGATGTTTCAGGACATCCAGGAAAAGGTGATCGTGTTCCCCGCTGTCGAACCCGGCGCGCGCGTGCACCTCACCTATCGCAAGACGCAAAAGCAGCCGATCGAGCCGGGCGAATTCAGCGACTTCACGCCGCCCGATCTCGCGCCGACCCACAACTTTCACCTCATCTACGACCTGCCCGCCGGCAAGCCGCTTTATGCCGATGCACGCGGCTTCACCGCGCTTCAACCGGTTACGCGCGACGGCCGCACACGCTACGAATACCGTTACGACAAGGCGCATTTCAGCCGGCTGGAGCGCGGCTCGATCGCGTACGTGTCGTACGGCGACCGGCTAATGGTCTCGACCTTTCCGGACTACGCCGCTTTCGCCGCGAGTTACAGGGCGTCCGCCGCCGACCCGAGCGCGCGCGACTCAGCCGTCACGCGCCTTGCGCAAAACCTCACCACACGCGACCACACCCCGCACGACAAGGCCAAAACGCTGTACGACTGGGTGCGCCGGAACGTCCGCTATGTAGCGATCTATGTTGGGCGCGACTCGGTGGTGCCGCACAGTGCAAGCGCGATCCTCGCGAACCGTTATGGCGACTGCAAGGATCACGTGGCGCTGTACGGCGCGATGCTCGACGCCGTCGGCGTTCGCAACGAGCCGGCCCTGATCAGCAGCGGCTCGATCTATACGTTGCCCAACGTGCCGGGCTACGGCGTCATCAATCACGTAATCACCTGGCTGCCGGATTTGCAGCAATACGCGGACTCGACCGCATCGAATGTCGAATTCGGCTTTTTGCCGTCGTCCGATATGAACCGGCCTACCGTCCTCGTCAATCAGGGGGTGGTCGCGCAAACGCCGGCCTCCGAGCTGATAACGCGCAGCACCGACCTGTCGATCAAGGTCGAACCGGATGGCTCGGCGAGTTTCACCTATCGGCTGGAAGCATCGGGCGCCACAGCCGAACAGGCGCGCGCGATGTTGCGCACGCAGACGCCCGCGCAACGTGAGGACTCGATCCAGGCGGAACTGCGCAGCGCCAACCTGCGCGGCACCGCGACGCTGACCACCAGCGACCTCAGCGTTGGCGACGGCCCGCTGACGATCACGATGAAAGGCACGCTCGAAAGTCTGGTGGTGCCGGGCGCCGCGGCATCGATTCCGGCGCTGACCAGTCTGGCCGGCGGCTTCGAGGCGGGCACCCGCTACTGGCTCGGCGAACGGCAGCGCACGCAGCCATTCATCTGCCACAACCTGGCGCTGCACGAACGCGCGCGCATTACATTGCCTGCGAATTTTCACGTGCTCGAGATGCCGGAAGCGAAGCGAACCCAGGACCGCTTCGTCGATTTCCAGTCGCAGTACACGTTCGATCCGCTCAGCAACGTGGTGACGATGACGCGCGACGGCGCCACCCATTTCGATAGCGAAGTTTGCACGCCCGACGACTTCGCGCAGATGCGTCCCGCGATCGAAGCGATCGGGCGCGACGTACGCGCCGAAGTAATCGTCAAATCGACGCTGGTGGAATCGTCGAGCGTGGCGTCGCAGGCGCCGTAGAACAGCTACCGCTCAAACCGGCCAGAGCGGCCCTTCCTCCATCGCGCCGAGCTGCTCGCGCAGTTCGAGGATGCGGTCTTCCCAATAGCGCTGCGTGTTGAACCACGGAAACGCCGCCGGAAACGCCGGGTCGTCCCAACGGCGCGCGAGCCACGCCTGGTAGTGAATCAGCCGCAACGTACGCAACGCTTCGACGAGATACAGTTCGCGCGGCTCGAAATCGCAGAAGTCTTCGTAACCGGCGAGCAGATCAGCCAGCGCACGCGAAGCCTCGACGCGATCGCCGGGCAACAGCAGCCATAAATCCTGCACTGCCGGACCCATGCGGCTATCGTCGAAGTCGACGAAATGCGGACCCGCGTCGGTCCACAACACATTGCTCGGATGACAATCGCCGTGCATTCGCAGCATGCGAATATCGCCGGCACGCTCGAAGGCGCGCTCGACGCCTTCAAGCGCGAGATTCACCACGGTCTGCCAGGCGGTGCGTACATCGTCAGGCACAAAGTCGTGCGACAGCAGGAAGTCGCGCGGCTCGTAGCCGAACGTGTTGATGTCGAGCGTCGGGCGTTCGGTGTAGTTCTGCGTCTGTCCAACCGCATGGATGCGGCCGATGAAACGCCCCAGCCATTCGAGCGTATCGCGCCGGTCCAGATCGGGCGCACGGCCGCCGCGGCGTTCGAAGATCGAGAAACGGAAACCGTCGAAGGTATGCAGCGTGCGGCCTTCGAAAACACGCGCGGGCACCGCCGGAATCTCACGCGCGGCGAGATCGGCGACAAAGGCGTGTTCTTCGAGAATGGCGGCGTCGGTCCAACGCTCGGGACGATAGAACTTGGCGACCACGGGCGGCCCGTCTTCCACGCCGACCTGGTACACGCGGTTCTCGTAGCTGTTGAGCGGCAGCATGCGGCCGTCGGTGTACACACCGACGCTGCTGAGCACGCTGTCGAGCGCGTCGAGCACGATTTCCGGCTTGAGCCGGGCGAAAGGTACGGCGCTATCGGCGCCGTCCTGTGGGTCGAAATTGTCGTCGTTCATGTCCGCATTGTGCGCCGCGCCGCCGTCAAAGACGAGGACGTCGGCTCACCTTGCGGCTTACAGCCACCTGCAACCACCATGAATCGGACTCAAACCAGCTTCAATGCACCTGTGCGCTAGACGGGCGAACCTGCTCGCCCGTATCGATCAGATCTTCAAGGAAAAAGGGTTCAGTATTGAGATGCTCCGATGTGCCGGGTTCGCCGGCATACCAGGCCACCATAGCCATGTCGCCGAGAATGCGCATGACAATCCCGCGTGCGCCCTGCGGCACCGCGATATGCACCGATCGGACAATGGAACCGATTTGCATGATGTTTCCCCGTTTCTCCCATAGCCGGCTTTATGGTTTCCGCGCCGGTCAAGGTGATGATAAAAGCGCCGCTTCGCCGATAACGTTGCGTACGCACCCAATCTGCTGCGCGTAAGACGCGTGAGAGGTTCGAGTCATTGTTCCCGTTTTGCGGGGCCATGGAAAGCGCGAACTCGGGGCTCTTCACCCGTCGTTTCGCCCTATTCCCATTACAGCGCGCCGGGCCGATGATCTGGGCGTAAAGCGTCGTAACGAGACCATCATAAACCCAGCCGGGGCGATATATCAAAATCATGCCGTCAGCGCGAAAGGAGCGTATTCAGGTCCGCTGACCTCGCGGCACGCGCACCCGTTCAGTCTCTCCAGCGTATCCTTGGCCTCTTTGAGTACTTTCCGCTCCTCAAGGAGATTTTTCGTGACCGCATCGCCGGACTCCCACCGGACTGCTGCTTCGGCTGTTCCTGTTTCGTCTGCTTCTTTTACCTCCGCTGCTGTGCCTGCCGTCCCTGACATTCCCTATCTCGAACGCGGCACGCATGCCTATTGGCGCGCCAGCATCGCACTACTGTTCGCGGGTTACGCCACCTTCTCACTGCTGTATTGCGTACAGCCATTGCTGCCTGCATTATCTACGGCGTTCAACGTAACGCCGGCACAAAGCAGCTTGTCGCTGTCACTGACGACAGCCGCGCTCGCGCTCGCCATATTTATCGCCGGTTTCGTCTCGGAAGGCTGGAGCCGTCACAAGCTGATGACGGCATCGCTCACGCTGTCGGCGCTGCTGACGATCGGCGTGTCGATCGCGCCGCACTGGCATCAATTGCTCGTGTTGCGCACGCTCGAGGGCCTCGCGCTCGGTGGCGTGCCCGCCGTCGCGATGGCGTACCTCGCGGAAGAAGTACACCCGGATGGACTCGGTCTGGCGATGGGGCTGTATGTCGGTGGCACAGCGATCGGCGGGATGGCTGGGCGTGTGATCACCGGCGTGGTCGCGGATCTGTTTTCGTGGCGCGTGGCAATCGGTACGATCGGCGTACTCGGCATTTTGTCGATGCTCGCGTTTCGCGCTTTGCTGCCGCCGTCGCACCATTTCGTACCGCGTCGCGGGCTCGGCTTTTCCCATCACCGCACCGCCCTGCTCAAACAATTCACGCGACCCGGCTTGCCGTTGCTGTTTCTGCTCGGCTTCGTGCTGATGGGCAGCTTCGTCACGCTCTACAACTACATCGGTTACCGGCTGCTCGCGCCGCCGTATCTGCTGAGTCAGACGGAGATCGGTGCGATTTTCGTCGTCTATCTGACGGGCGTGGTTGCCTCGCCGTGGTCGGGCCGCATGGCCGACACCTTCGGCCGGGCGCGCGTGCTGACCGCCAGCTTGCTGCTGATGGCATGTGGACTCGTGCTCACGATGCTGCATCCGCTGGCAGCCATTGCGACCGGCATTGCTTTCGTGACGTTCGGCTTTTTCGCCGGACACTCGGTGGCGAGCGGCTGGGTCGGACGCCTCGCCAAGGAAGCCAAAGGCCAGGCGGCCGCGCTGTATCTGCTCGCGTATTACATCGGTTCGAGCGTGGTCGGTTCTTATGGCGGGCGCGTATGGGCAAGTGATGGCTGGAACGGTGTCGCCGGACTGGTCGGCGTGCTGCTTGTCGTAGGCCTCGTTGCGGCCACGCGCCTGCGTCAACGCGAACGGATCACGGTATGAGGGAACGCTGCTAATCGGCTTTGGGGAAACATGGCCTGGACGCAGCGTGAAACGTGGCCTGCATGGGGTGTACCCCAGTCAGGCGAGAACTATCCGCAGCGCATCGAACAAGCCTGGAAAGTAAGGCCTGTGTAAGCAAACACTTCACTTTTTACGGGGTTTTTGCTGCAACGCGCCAATCGCGGCGGCCCTTGCGGTACTGGGTTCAGCAGTCTGCGAAGACGCGCTGCAGCGCCGCAAGACGTTGTTATGTTGATCTAACCGTCGCCTATACTCGAATCGACCGTTGGCAGTGCATGACTCCAGAAATCGAGCCGCTGCCCGCGTTGGAATTACATAAGGAGACGGGTATGACGACCTACTTCACGATTGGCGATTTAATCCTGGTCATTCCGATGGCGCTGGCCGGTGCCCTGTTTGTCGGCGCGCTCCCCTGCAAGACGGAATTTCGGCACAACGCGTTACGCGTGCTTGGCGCGCTAATCGGCGTGGTGTTCGCGGTCGTGCTGGTCGAAGGCTTGCCTGCGCTAGTGTAACGGGGTCCGGCGAAGGCGGTCTGTGCGCTTCGCCGATGGTTCGGTCGACTGAACGCAGTCGCTTCGGCCATTGCGCGGGAAGCGTGTGCGCTTGAACTGCGTTGAAAAAAGCCGCCTCACGGGCGGCTTTCTTCGTTTCTAAGGCGTGTCTCTAACTACGACCTGAAACGCCACGGGATCAGATCGCCTGATCCGTCGACGGTTTTTCCCACAGGTTAATGCCGCCTTCGGTCGCGTAGCGATCGATCTCCGCCAGCTCCTCCTTCGAGAACGCGAGGTTCTTCAGCGCGCCGACGTTCTCACGCACCTGCTCCGCGCGGCTTGCACCGATCAGCACCGACGTGACGCGCGGATCGCGCAGCGCCCAGGCGAGCGCCATCTGCGCGAGGCTTTGTCCGCGACGCTGCGCGATGTCGCTGAGCTTGCGCACGTGCTCGATGTTTTGCGGGCTCAAATGCTCCTGCTTCAACGAACCGCCGCCCGGCTTGTTGACGCGCGCGTCTTCCGGCACGCCGTTCAGATATTTGCCGGTGAGCAAGCCCTGCGCGAGCGGCGTGAACGCGATGGCGCCCGCGCCGACTTTCTCGAGCGTGTCCAGCAATTCCTGTTCGATCCAGCGGTTGAGCATGTTGTACGCCGGCTGATGAATCAGGAGCGGCACCTTGTACTCAGCGAGCAGCTTCGCCATTTCGAGCGTCTTGGTGGCCGAGTATGACGAAATCCCGATGTATAGTGCCTTGCCCTGCTGCACCGCGGTCGCCAATGCACCGGCGGTTTCTTCGAGCGGCGTATCGGCATCGAAACGATGCGAATAGAAGATATCGACGTAATCGAGGCCCATGCGCTGCAGGCTCTGATCGAGACTCGCGAGTACGTATTTACGCGAGCCACCGCCTTGCCCGTACGGACCCGGCCACATGTCCCAACCTGCCTTCGACGAAATCAGCAGTTCGTCGCGATACGGCTTGAAGTCATCCTTGAAAAGCCGACCGAAATTGGTTTCGGCGCTGCCGTACGGAGGGCCGTAGTTGTTGGCGAGGTCGAAGTGCGTGATGCCCAGATCGAAGGCCGTGCGCAGGATGTCGCGCTGCGTGGAGATCGGCGTGGTATCGCCGAAGTTGTGCCACAGGCCCAGCGACAGTGCCGGCAGTTTGAGACCTGACTTGCCGCAGACGCGGTATTGCATGTCCGAATAGCGTTCTGAAGCTGCTTCGTAAGCCATTGCTAGTGTCCTTGATGTTGAAGTCGCCCGGCGATCACGGGCGTGAGGAAATCACATGCTGCGGGAGGCGTGCAGGTTTTATATTCAGGTATGGGTGAGGCCAGACCGTTATGGTAGCCAATCGCCGTGATGCGTGCAGGCGCCCACTATGCGGGATGGACGACGGCTTGCGGCTCCCCTACACTTTGGCCGATCAAAGCTTAGCGGAGGGATGGGTTCATGACGAAGGCGATTTCAATCGCGCTGATTGTCGGCGGTATCGTGTTGTTGTATTTCGGCGGTCAGGCGTTCAACTCGGTCAGCAGCGAAGTGTCCCGCGTGTTCACCGGATCTCCGACCAACAAGGCGATCGTGCTGATTGTGGGCGGCGTTATCGCGACGATTGCCGGCCTGACCGGGGTGGCTATTTCCGGACGCAAGCGGTAGAGCGTTCATTGCCTGCGCGGCGCCGGACCAACGGACATCCGCGCCGCGCAAGGCAAAAAAACCTAAAAGGCAATTTCGGGCTTGGCCGCCGAGCGAGATCCCGGCAGGGGCACATTGCTCGCCCCGTGATAGGTGAACACCAAAGAAAATTTCACCTGATCGCTGAGATTCTTGCCAGCCGAATGCAGCGTGTTGCAATGAAAGAACACCACGTCGCCGGCCTTCAGTTCGGGCGAAACCGCGGTGCGAATCAAGGCCTGATTCTCTTCCAGATCGGAGCGGAAAAACTTCGCCTCGTCGAAGCGGTCGGACGTGAAGACCGCGCTGTGCGATTTCGGCACCAACCACAACGCGCCGTTATCCACCGTTTCCGACCCGACCGCGAGCCACACCGACACCAGGTCGTCACGCTCGAACGACCAATACCTCACGTCACGATGCCAGCCGGTCAAGCTGCCATAGGCAGGGTGCTTGGTCATCATGCAATTGTGATGCGCCCGCGATAGGCGCGGCTCCTCACCGAAGTACAACTCCATCCAGCCGCGAATTTCCGGCGCGGTCGCCCATTGCGCAAAATGCGGGTGGCGCCCGTACGCATCCAGCAGGCGGCGAACCGTATGCCCGCCCGGCGCGTGTTTGGATTCCGGTGCGCCCGGATACCGCAGATCCGCTTCAAACTCGATCGGCGCCGCCGCTTCCTGCAACTGGCGCTCCGCAATCTGCTTCAGTTCAGCGCAACGCTCGGGCGAAACCAGTCCCGGCACGACGACAAATCCCTGCTCCCGCAACGTTTGAATCTGCTCTTTCTTCGAGTGAAGTGACATGGTGTTCCGTTACTTTCGACTGACTGATGCTCGATTGTAAAACGGGCGCGATCGGACCGTGCGCTGTTTCACCTGTCGGGAAGCCATGACCTTACGCACTACTTTCACGCGAATGGGCGGTTTGCATGGCACGCTGTCAGGGCACGCACGCACGAAAATCGATCGCAAAGGGCGCGACCCCGCAAACACGCACGTCGCGTTCACCCCGTAAAAACCCGTATTCGCAGGGTAAAAACCGACTTTCTGACGTCATGAATCGCGTGTAGCCTGCACACATGTTGATCGTTCCTCCCGCACTTTTACGGCACGCACAGGCCGCCAGGGCCGACTCCGCCGTCCTCCGTGTCCTTTCCAGTCGAATTCCGGGCTTTCGCGCCGTCCATCGCGACACCGCCGTTGGCACATTTGGTGCTCCTTCTGGCGCACACTCCGTCGCGCGACACGTTGCCTACTTGTGAAGCCATGCATACTCTTCTGAGCACCCGTCTTACCCGCGCCGCATTGAAAGCGGCGCGTCCGGCGCGCCGCCATGTCGTGCGTGCACTGCGTCACCATGCCACCCGCACTCGCGCCTTAGGCGAACAATGGCGCGAAGCCAAAGCGGTCGACGGCATTCGCACGTGGTTCCACACCTTCTTCTCCGCACTGCGCCTGCAAGGCAGTTCGCGCCGCTTTTCGCTGCGCACGCTGCTGCGCAAACCGACGCCGCTGCGTCTCACCGCCACGCGCAATGCGCCGGTCGCTGCTCCCCAGAGCACGAGCCGCCGCCCGCGCCGGATGTCGACGAGTGGTAGCACCGGCTGGTTTGCGTTCGCGTTTGCTAGCCGCTAAATCAGCAGGTGAATGAGCCGTTGAGCGAGGCGCCAATTCAGCCTCGAACGGCCCCACGTCAGCATTCCGGCTGCAGCGAGCACATCCCGTTGCGGCGTTGACGCCGTCATCGCCCCACCGTACAGCGGATTCGAAGGCAATAAAAAAACCCCGCCCGGCTTTGCGCCGGCGGGGTTTTTTGCTGAAGCGGACTGCGTGCGCTTATTCGGCGAGCGCGACAACCGGTTCGGTGCCTGCTGCTTCGGCGAGCACCAGAGCCTTATCCGTGGCTTCCCACGTGAATTCCGGCTCTTCGCGGCCGAAGTGACCGTAGGCCGCGCTCTTCTCGTAGATCGGGCGCAGCAGGTCGAGCATCTGGATGATGCCCTTCGGACGCAGGTCGAAATGCTCCAGCACCAGACGCGTGATCGTTGCATCCGACACGCGGCCCGTGCCGAACGTGTTGACCATGACCGACGTCGGCTGGGCAACGCCGATCGCGTACGACACCTGAATCAGGCAGCGCGACGCCAAACCAGCCGCCACGATGTTCTTCGCGACATAACGGCCGGCATAAGCCGCCGAACGGTCGACCTTCGACGGATCCTTGCCCGAGAACGCACCGCCGCCGTGCGGAGCCGCGCCGCCGTACGTATCGACGATGATCTTGCGGCCCGTCAGACCGCAATCGCCTTGCGGGCCGCCAATCACGAACCGGCCGGTCGGGTTCACCAGGAACTTGATGTCGCCCTTGATCAGGTCAGCCGGCAGCGTCGGCTTGATGACTTCTTCGATCACGGCTTCGCGCAGCGTGGCCAGATCGATGTCCGGCGAGTGTTGCGTGGACAGCACGACCGTGTCGATCGCATGCGGCTTGCCGTCGACATAACGCACGGTAACCTGCGACTTCGCATCCGGACGCAGCCAGGGCAGACGGCCGTCGCGGCGCAAATTCGCCTGACGCTCCACCAGACGGTGCGACAGGTGGATCGGCAGCGGCATCAGTTCCGGCGTTTCTTCACACGCATAACCGAACATCAGGCCCTGGTCGCCGGCGCCTTGATCGAGGTTGTTGTCGTGCGCGCGGTCCACGCCCTGGGCGATGTCCGGCGATTGCTTGTCGTAAGCCACCAGCACCGCGCAGCCGCGGTAGTCGATACCGTAATCGGTGTTGTCGTAGCCGATGCGCTTGATCGTGTTGCGCGCGACCTGGATGTAATCGACGTTCGCGGTGGTGGTGATTTCACCGGCCAGCACGACGAGACCCGTGTTGCACAGCGTTTCGGCTGCGACACGCGAGTACTTGTCCTGGGTCAGGATGGCGTCGAGGATTGCGTCCGAGATCTGGTCCGCGACTTTGTCGGGATGGCCTTCGGAGACGGATTCGGAAGTGAAGAGATAGTCGTTTGCCACGTTGCAGACTCCTGTTGTGTGGTTACGGTTGAGTTTCACGTAGCCAGCTTCGGGAGCCTTGAAGCGGCGACGCTTTAGCGGATTACCTTACCGGCAGGGGGCCTATCCCATGGATCGCACCCGCCAGCTTCGCCCCGCAAGTTGTCTATTAACTCGGCGAAGCCATTATTATAGCGACTTCCTTCGATTGTCACAGAGTGATCACCCGTGGTGTATTTCGACCCGTCTTCAGGTTTCTTGAGCAAAGCGTCGCTCGACGCCCTACACGGAGGGGAGGCATGCTAAGTCGTGTTGGTGCCTACCTGGCCATTGGACTGCTGAAATTTTTGGCATTGTTGCCGTACGGTTTCGTTGCGCGACTGGGCGACGGGCTGGGCTGGCTGCTCTATCAGATCCCCAGCAACCGTAAGCGCATCGTCCACATCAATCTGAGCTTGTGTTTCCCGGAGTGGAGCGCCGAGCATCGCGAAGAGATCGCGCAGAAACACTTCCGCCACGCGATCCGCAGCTATGTCGAACGCAGCGTTCAGTGGTTCGGGTCCGCAAAGAAGCTGGAGAAGCTCGTGCAGGTGGATAGCGAGATCGATCTGCTGGATCCCGACATGCCGCCCACCCTGTTGCTCGGCGCGCATTTCGTCGGCATTGAGGCGGGCTCCGTGTTCATCAATCACGCGCTGCGCCGGCAGTGTGGCGCGCTCTATCAGCCGATGTCCAACAAGGTGCTCGACGACGTGGCGATCGCCGCGCGCGGCCGCTTCGGCGCAGACATGGCAAGCCGCGCCGACAGTGCGCGCATCGTGCTGCGCTGGTTGCGCGACCGCAAGCCGGTCATGCTCGGCGCCGATATGGACTACGGCGCACGCAATTCGACGTTCGTGCCATTCTTTGGCGTACCGACCTGCACGCTGACGGCCGTCGGGCGGCTCGCCGGGGTCGGCCATGCGCAAGTCGTACCGTTCATCGGCGAGGTGCTGCCGAACTACAAGGGCTACCGGCTGAAGGTCTTCAAGCCTTGGGACAACTATCCCACCGGCGACGACGACGCCGACGCGCGCCGCATGAACGCCTTCCTCGAAGAGCAGATTCCGCTGATCCCCGAGCAGTACTACTGGGTGCACAAGCGCTTCAAGACCCGGCCGCCGGGCGAGCCGAGCGTCTACTGAGCGGCCTTCGAAAAAAGCGCCCGAACGCTTAAATAAAACGGCGTTCGGCCCACCTGCGGGCGCGTCACTTACAATAGCGCGATGAAACTGAAATTCACCAAAATGCACGGCGCGGGTAACGACTTCGTTGTGCTCGACGGCTACACCCAACCGGTCAACTTGACGCCGGTGCAGGTGCGCGCGCTCGCGGACCGGCATTTCGGCGTCGGCGCCGACCAGTTGCTGCTGGTCGAGAAGCCCACCGTGGACGGCGTCGATTTCAGATATCGCATCTTCAATTGCGACGGCGGCGAGGTCGAGCATTGCGGCAATGGCGCGCGCTGCTTCGTCAAGTTCGTGCGCGACAACGGCCTGACCGACAAGCGCAGCGTGCGCGTGCAAGTGCAGAACGGCACCATCCTGCTGACCATGCAGGAAAACGGCGAGGTGCTGGTGGACATGGGTGCCCCCGTGTTCGAACCGGAGCGCGTACCGTTCGCCACCAAAGGCCTCGAAGGCCGCCGCGAGGGTGCGGACACGCTCTGGCCGCTCGACGTGAACGGCGTGACGCGCTGGATTTCGGTGGTGTCGATGGGCAATCCACACGCGGTGCAAGTGGTCGACGATGTTGAAGATTTTCCGGTCCTCGTCGAGGGTCCGGTGATCGAACGGCATGCACGTTTCCCGCAGCGAGTGAACGCGGGTTTCATGCAGATCGTCGGCCGTAGCGAGATCAAGCTGCGGGTCTACGAACGCGGCGCCGGCGAAACGCTGGCGTGCGGCACGGGCGCGTGCGCGGCAGTCGCTGCCGGCATTCGCCGCGGGCTGCTGGACGCGCCGGTGCAGGTGCACACGCACGGCGGCAAGCTGACCATCACGTGGGACAGCACGCAAGACGGCGCGCCGCTGCTGATGGCCGGCCCCGCAGCAACCGTTTTTGAAGGCGAGATCGAACTGGCCGATTGACCCGCGCCAGCGCACTACCCGATTCAGCGGCCGAGCGATCGGCCCAGGAAGTACCAGACACGTGGCCTCGAACAGGCCTATGAAGAAGCCGATGAAAGGCCGGACGAAACAGCGCTTTCACCGGCCGACCGAACTCATGACCGATGCGCCGCCCGAAGGCGTCGTCCCGTAGTCCTTTAGCCGAAACCATGAACGATCGCGAAGTCGCCGAATATCTGCTCGCCAACCCCGAATTCTTCGCCGAACACGCGGAAATGCTCGCGACCATCCGGCTTGCGAACCCGCACGGCAAAGCCGCGGTGTCGCTGCAGGAGCGGCAGATGGAAATGCTGCGCGACAAGAACAAGCATCTCGAACGGCGTCTGGCCGAACTGCTGCGCTACGGTCACGAAAACGACAGCATCGCCTCGAAATTCAATCGCTGGACCATCCGCGTGATGGCCGAGCGCGATCCGTACGCCTTGCCGCGCACGATCTCCAACGGCTTGCGCGATATTTTCGACGTGCCGCAAGCCGCACTGCGCGTGTGGGATGTCTCCGAGCCGTATGCGCAGGCTGAGTTCGCGCGCCATGTCGGCGAGGAAGTGCGAATCTTCGCGAATAGCCTCACCACGCCGTACTGTGGCGCGAACACCGGCTTCGAAGCGGCGCAGTGGCTGGTGCCGGCGGTGTCGGCGGTGAGCGACGACGGGTCCGCAGGCGGTACAGGCGAGTCCGCGCACGCCACTGAGTCGATTGCGCTGCTTGCACTGCGCGACCCCGAAGGCAAGGAAGAAGCGTCCACCTTCGGCCTGCTGGTTATGGGTTCGGCCGACGCCCGCCGCTTCCACGACGGCATGGCGACCGATTTCCTGACGCAGATCGGCGCGTTGGCAAGCGCGGCGCTGAGCCGTCTGCTGCCGCGCTAAAGCCGCTGGTCCGCCGATCCCGCCAAAGGCCATCGTGACCGAAGCCGACCCGATCGCCGCCTATCTGTCGAATCTCGAACATGAGCGGCGACTGTCGGCGCATACGCTGCGCGGCTACACGCACGAACTCGAAGAGCTCAAGCTGCTGGCCAAAGGCCGGCCGCTCGAAAGCCTCACCGCTGTCGATATTCGCGGCGCGGTTTCACGGGCGCATGCCGGCGGCCTGACGGCGCGCTCGATCAGCCATCGGCTGTCGTGCTGGCGAGCGTTTTACCGCTGGTTCGCGGGTCGCGTCGATCTGCCGGCTAACCCGGTCGCCACCGTGCGGGCGCCGAAGCAGGCCAAAGCACTGCCGAAAGCGCTTTCCGTCGACGACGCCACACGCCTGATGGAAAGCCCGCCCGCTGCGACGCCCGAAGGTTTGCGCGACCACGCGATGCTCGAACTGTTCTACTCGTCAGGCCTGCGTTTGTCCGAACTGGTCGGCCTCGACGCCCGCTTTGCTGACGCCGACGGCTACCGCTCCGCGGGCTGGCTCAAGCTCGACTCCGCCGAAGTCGAAGTGCTGGGCAAAGGCAACCGGCGCCGCATCGTGCCGGTCGGCCGCAAAGCGATCGACGCCTTGAACGCGTGGCTCGCGGTGCGCGATCAGATGGTGAAACACGATCCGCATCCGCTGTTTCTCTCGGCGCGCGGTAATCGGCTGTCGCCGAATGTCGTGCGTGATCGCGTGAAGCGCGCGGCGCTGGTCGCCGGCATTCCCGCCAATGTGCACCCGCACGTGCTGCGGCATTCGTTCGCCACGCACGTGCTGCAATCGAGCGGCGATCTGCGGGCCGTGCAGGAACTGCTCGGGCACGCCAGCATCACCGCCACGCAGGTCTACACCGCGCTCGATTTCCAGCATCTCGCGCACGTCTACGATCAGGCGCATCCGCGCGCCAAAAAACGCGACTGATTCCGCTCTTTGCTTTTTGCGGCTTGCGGTCTCCGCCTTCGCTTCACCTGCCGTGTGCCTCTTTGTCCACGCGGCTTACTGCTCCTGCTGACACCCTGATGAATACCGTTACGCTCAAACCGTCGAAAGAAAAATCGCTGCTGCGCCGCCATCCGTGGGTCTACGCCAACGTGATCGATCGCGTCGACGGCAATCCCGCGCCCGGCGCGACCGTGCTGGTGCGCGCGCACGACGGCCGCTTCCTCGCCCGCGCGGCCTACAGCCCGCATTCGCAGATTCGCGCACGCGTGTGGAGCTTCGACGAAATGGAGCCGATCGATCACGCGTTCTTCAAGCGCCGCGTGCAGCGCGCGCTCGCGCATCGTCAAACGATGGTGCACAACACCGGCGCGGTGCGGCTGATTTTCGGCGAAGCGGACGGCCTGCCTGGCCTGATCGTCGATCACTACGTCGCTGAGGACGCAGGCCAGCGCAGCCAGCTGGTGTGCCAGTTCATGGCGGCGGGCGTCGAAGCATGGAAGGAAGCGATCGTCGCGGCGCTGACCGACGCGACCGGCTGCCCGAACGTCTACGAGCGCTCGGACGTGTCGATTCGCCAGAAAGAAGGGCTCGAGCAGATCACCGGCGTACTGGCCGGAGAAGCCCCGTCGGAAGCGCTGATCGCGAGCGAAAACGGCGTGCGTTATCACGTCGACGTGCGCAACGGCCACAAAACCGGCTTCTACGTCGACCAGCGCGACAACCGCCTGCTGGTGCAGGAGCTGGCGAAGGATCGCGACGTGCTGAACTGCTTCTGCTACACCGGCGGCTTTTCGCTGGCGGCCTTGAAAGGCGGGGCAAAGCGCGTGGTGTCGATCGATTCGTCCGGCGACGCGCTCGCGATCGCACAGCAGAACGTGGCCGCCAACGGTTTCGACGCCGAACGCGCCACCTGGCTCGACGCCGACGCGTTCAAAACCCTGCGCCGCCTGTACGACGAAGGCGAACGCTTCGACCTGGTCGTGCTCGATCCGCCGAAATTCGCGCCGTCGCGTGAACACGTGGACCGCGCCTCGCGCGCCTATAAGGACATCAACCTGACCGGCCTGAAGCTGCTGCGCCCGGGCGGCCTGCTGTTCACCTACTCTTGCTCCGGCGCGATCGACTCCGAATTGTTCCAGAAGATCGTGTCAGGCGCGGCGGCCGATGCGCGTGTCGATGCGCGGATTCTCAAGCGCCTCGGCGCCGGGGTCGACCATCCGCTGCTCACCGCCTTCCCCGAAGGCGAATACCTGAAAGGCCTGCTGTTGCAAATTGCCTGATCGCCCATAGCTTCAGGGTTATTTCCCACGTGCCGCGAAGGGGTTCGCCCCCGCTGCCAGCGCCGGCTTGACAGATATGTTTCAATATCCGGCTAGATCGGGTCGCGCGCCGTCAGGCTGCCGCGCCCGGCAAACCGGATTCGCAGACGCATTCGCCGCAGCTTGCGCGGCTGTTGCACATTCGCGCTGTAAATTCGATTACGCACAGACTCACGTACAAGGCGACCAATATGATCCCAGTCACCATCCTGACCGGCTTTCTCGGCAGCGGCAAAACCACCCTGCTCAAGCGCATCCTGAACGAAAAGCACGGCATGAAGATCGCCGTGATCGAAAACGAGTTCGGCGAAGAGAACATCGATAACGAAATTCTCGTGCAAGACACGAGCGAGCAGATCATCCAGATGAGCAACGGCTGCATCTGCTGCACGATCCGTGGCGACCTGTCGCGCGTACTCGGCGATCTGGCGGCGAAGAAGCAGTCCGGCGAACTGGATTTCGACCGTGTCGTGATCGAAACCACCGGTCTCGCCAATCCGGGCCCGGTCGCGCAGACGTTCTTCATGGACGACCAGATCGCCAACGAATTCCTGCTCGACGCGATCATCACGCTGGTCGACGCGAAGCACGCGAACCATCAACTGGACGAGCACGAAGTGGTGCAACGCCAGGTCGGCTTCGCCGATCGCCTGTTCATCACCAAGTCGGATCTGGTCGACGAAAAGCACCTGGACGATCTGCGCCATCGCCTGCTGCACATGAACCCGCGTGCGGCGATCAAGGTCGTCAACTTCGGCGAAGCGGACATCAAGGAAATCTTCGATCTGCGCGGCTTCAACCTCAATTCGAAGCTCGAAATCGACCCGGACTTCCTCGCTGAAGACGAACATGCTCACAGCCACGCTCACGCGCATGACGAGCACGGCCACACCCATGCCGATCACGACGATCACGATCACGAAAACTGCGATCATGATCACGGCAAGTGCGACCACGAAGGCAACGATCACGCGCATCACCATCACGCGCACCATGACGACAAGATCAAATCGTTCGTCTACCGCAGCGACCGTCCGTTCGATCCGAACAAACTCGAGGACTTCCTCGGCGGCATCCTGCAGATCTACGGCGAGCGCCTGCTGCGCTACAAGGGTGTGCTGTATATGAAGGGCGTCGACCGCAAGGTGGTGTTCCAGGGTGTGCACCAGATGATGGGCAGCGATCTGGCCGCGAAATGGCAGCCGATCGAGAAGAAGACCAACAAGATGGTGTTCATCGGCATCGAACTGCCGCAAGACCTGATCACCGATGGCCTGGACGCCTGTCTGGCGTAAGCGTCACGTGTGCCGCGCCTTACTGGGTCAGGCAAATGGCACGGCACGCGGCATGCTGGAGCGCGCTAATCATGAGCGTGTGTCCGGCGGGCATCGCGGTAATCGTCTGCAGAATACCGAGAGGAGCGCCCCGAAAGCCTGCTGAAATGTCGGCTGTGTGAAAAGCACGTGAAAACCCTGCTGTATTAAAGCGTGCACGACCATCGCTTTTTGACCGTGCGCGCGTTATATTTTCGGGATATCAGTGCGCCGCCGGGGTATTTTCACCAGTTGCGGTGCTGGATTGTGATTCAGTTACAATACGTGCCCACTGGAGAATGACAACGAATTGCCCGGTCAGCGCGTATTCCGCGCCGGGCCTGAAACGGCGCCGGAAAATCTTATCCGGAACTCACGCCGACAATGCCGGCTGGCACAGCAGACAATGCTCGCTGCCGGCAAGCAATGCCTCAGGAGCATTTGAGAAACGGTTTCCAGAGGAGTTCGGCCCCGCATTGGCGTAGCGACGCCCGGCGCGTGGGCGCAAGGCGCTTCGGCGTCACCGACAGCCCATCGTCCGTGCCCGCCCAGCGCTCAGCGTCCTCGTGGCGCCTTTGCGGGCAATACGAAAGTGCGGGCACTATGTAAGAGTTTTGCCTCACATTGAAGAAGCAAGCCAGATGACGACGAAACGACTCTTGACTGAAGCCGAAATCCTGAAGATGAGCGACAAGGATTACATGAATGAGGATCAGCTCGCTTTCTTCAAGAACAAGCTCGAACAGCTGCAGGCGGACATTCTCCGCAATGCCGGCCAGACGACCGAGAACCTGCGCGAAACAGTAATCGTGCCGGACCCGGCCGACCGTGCAACGATCGAAGAAGAGCATGCGCTGGAACTGCGCACGCGCGACCGCGAGCGCAAGCTGCTGAAGAAGGTGCAGCAATCGATCGCGCGCATCGATTCGGGTGACTACGGCTGGTGCGAAGAAACCGGTGAGCCGATTGGTGTTCCGCGTCTGCTCGCACGGCCCACGGCAACCCTGTCGCTCGAAGCGCAGGAACGCCGCGAACTGCGCCAGAAGCTGTTCGGCGACTGAACGCCAACGGCGCGGCTTCGGCTCCGCGCCCTTTTAAGCTGCTTCGTCGAGAGGCGCACGGTGATCTGTGCGCCTTTTTTCTTTTGTGTGCGCCTCCGCACAATCCCCCGCTCTGAACCCCGTGTTTTTGTCTTATGCCGTTTGCCGGCTCTTGATATGACCGCGCACGCCCTAAAATAAGTCGAACATGCGTTGCACGAGCGCGCGCCGGCCGGTTGATCGTTTCAGCGTTGCGCGCCGTCCGCTTCCAGGATTCATGCGGTGGTGCATTACCTTGTGCTGCCGTGTCCTACCCGTTTTGCAAAGAGGAACGCATATGGAGCAATTTCACGGCACAACGATCGTTTCCGTGCGCCGCGGCGACAAGGTCGCGCTTGGCGGCGACGGCCAGGTGACACTGGGCAACATCGTCATGAAAGGCGGTGCGAAGAAAGTCCGGCGCATCTATAACGGCAAGGTGATGGTCGGCTTCGCCGGCGGCACGGCCGACGCCTTCTCGCTGCTCGACCGCTTCGAAGCGAAGCTGGAAAAACATCAGGGCAATCTGACCCGCGCCGCCGTCGAACTCGCCAAAGACTGGCGCACCGACCGCATGCTGCGCCGCCTTGAAGCGATGCTGATCGCGGCGGACGCCACCACCACCCTCGTCATTACCGGTAACGGCGACGTGCTCGATCCGGAAGGCGGCATCTGCGCGATCGGTTCGGGCGGCGCTTACGCGCAAGCCGCGGCCAAGGCGCTCGTTGACAACACCGAGCTGTCGCCGCGCGAGATCGTGGAGAAGTCGCTGGAGATTGCCGGCGACATGTGCATCTATACGAACCATAACCGCGTCATCGAGACGATCGAGTAAGGACCCACGATGAGCACTATGACCCCTGCCGAGATCGTCTCAGAACTCGACAAACACATCATCGGCCAAGGCCGCGCGAAGAAAGCGGTTGCCGTGGCGCTGCGCAACCGCTGGCGCCGTCAGCAGGTTGAAGACCCGCTGCGTCAGGAAATCACGCCGAAGAACATTTTGATGATCGGACCGACTGGCGTCGGTAAAACCGAAATCGCGCGACGTCTGGCGAAACTGGCCGACGCACCGTTCATCAAGATCGAAGCCACCAAATTCACCGAAGTCGGTTACGTAGGCCGCGACGTCGACAGCATCGTGCGCGATCTGATGGAGATCTCAATCAAGCAGACGCGCGAAACGGAAATGCGCAAAGTGCGGACCAAGGCTGAAGATCAGGCCGAAGACCGCATTCTGGACATTCTGTTGCCGAGCGCCCGCCCGGTCGGTTTCGGTGCGAGTTCGAGCGCGGCGGATACCGCCGACGAAGGCAGCACCACGCGCCAGACCTTCCGCAAGCGCCTGCGCGAAGGTCTGCTCGACGATAAGGAAATCGAACTCGACGTCGAACAACCGCAAGTCGGCATGGACATCATGGGGCCGCCGGGCATGGAAGACATGACCGAGCAGATCCGTTCGATGTTCGCGAACATCGGCGGCGGCAAGAAAACGCGCCGCAAGCTGAAGGTGAAGGAAGCGCTGAAGGTCCTCACCGACGAAGAAGCCGGCAAGATGCTCAACGACGAAGAGGTGAAAGCCAAAGCGGTGCAGAACGTCGAGCAGAACGGTATCGTGTTCCTCGACGAAATCGACAAGATCGCATCGCGCAATGAAGCAGGCGGTGGCGAAGTGTCGCGTCAGGGCGTGCAGCGCGATCTGCTGCCGCTCGTCGAAGGCACCACGATCAACACCAAGTACGGCATGGTGAAGACCGACCACATTCTGTTCATCGCGAGTGGCGCGTTTCATCTGGCCAAGCCGAGCGATCTGATTCCGGAACTGCAAGGCCGCTTCCCGATTCGGGTCGAACTGGATTCGCTGTCGGTGGGCGATTTCGAATCGATTCTGGTGTCGACCGACGCGAGCCTCGTGAAGCAATACCAGGCATTGCTGGCCACCGAAGACGTGCACCTCGAATTCGCCGACGACGGCATTCGCCGCATGGCCGAAATCGCGTACTCGGTCAACGAGAAGACCGAAAACATCGGCGCACGCCGTCTGTATACGGTGATCGAAAAACTGCTTGAAGATGTCTCGTTCGCAGCCGGCAATCATTCGGGCAAGACGGTGCAGATCGACGCAGCGTATGTCGATCGCGCGCTGAACGAAGTGGCGGAAGATGAGGATCTGTCGCGCTACGTGCTGTGATGCTGATGTAGACGTCGATGCCGATGCTGGCGTCGATGTCGATACTAACGCCGCGTTAAAGCCGCTCGCCTCGCACGCAGCCGATCATGTGTGAGGCGTAAAAAAACGGGCTGTCTTGTGAAAGACAGCCCGTTTTGTTTTCCGGCCCGCAAAGGCGAGCACGCCTCCGCACTTACTGCTTGACCGGCCGCTTCGCCAATTTCCGCTGCAGCGTTCGACGATGCATGTTCAACGCGCGCGCAGTAGCCGAAATATTGCCGCCGTGCTCCGCGAGCACACGTTGAATGTGCTCCCACTCCAGGCGCGCAACCGACAACGGCGTGGGATGTTCAATCGCCTCTTCGGCTTGCAGCGCGCTCGCTTCGCTTTGCAGCGCCGACAAGATCGTCTCCACATTGGCGGGCTTCGCCAGGTAGTTGTCGGCGCCGTCTTTCACAGCCTGCACCGCCGTGGCGATGCTGGCATAACCGGTCAACACCAGCATGCGCGCGTCAGGCTGCAAATCACGCAAGGGAGCGACGAGCGTGAGACCGGAATCATTACCCAGATGCAGGTCTACCGTGATCTGGCTGAACTTCTGCTGGTTCGCCAACTTGATCGCCTCATCCGCGTTGTGCGCTTCGGCCACCGTATAACCGCGCCGCGTCAAACCGCGCGCGAGGATGCCGGAGAACACCTCATCGTCGTCGATCACCAGAAAATTCATATCGCTCATGCCTGTTTCTCCGTGTTGGATGGCGTAGTGCCTTGACGGCCCGCACCTGATAATTTGCGCGCCGCAAGCGGCAGTCTCAACACTGCGCGCGTGCCACGCGGCTTGATCTCACTGACATCGGCCAGCTCGATCGATCCCTTCAGACGTGCCGCCGCTGAAAACGCCAGATACAGGCCCACGCCGTGTCCGCCCTGCGTGCTGTCGACCGGCATCGTGCCGAGCGACCCGCGCAACGCGGCCGGAATACCAGGGCCTGCGTCGCATACTTCGAACGCGATCTGGTCGCCGCGCGCCGCGAGCGTGCACGACAGCGTGACGTGATCGCGGCTCGCACGCGCGGCGTTGTCGAGCAGAATCGTAAGAATCTGACTGACGGCAACCGTATCGTCAAGACTGACACCCTCAGGCGGCACGCCGATCCGTTCGAACATCACATGCGGATGACGCAAGCGCCATTGTTCGCCAAACGACTCGAGCCATTCGCTGACCGTTTGCCGGTTGGTCGCGGTCGATGCACGGCTGCGCAGCCGTGCAAGCGCCGAAGTACACAGCGTCATTTGCTGCTCGAGCAGATCCAGGTCGGCGCTGTATGGCGCGAGCCCCTTGTCGGTTCGCGCGGCGTCGCGCAATTCTTCGGACAACATCGCAATTGTAGACAGCGGCGTGCCGATTTCGTGCGCGACAGTGGCGGCCTGCACACCGAGCGCGACGGCCCGTTCATCGTGAAGCAAACGCTGCTGCGCATCTCCGAGCGCTGCGTCACGTAGTCGCAGAGCGCGCGACATGCGTGCGACGAACCACGCAATCAGGCCAACGCTGACCATGAAGTTCACCCACATGCCGGCGCGAAAGTAGTCGAACAGGTTCGCCGGGTTGTCGAGATTGAGCGGTACGGAATCGAAGCCAAGCACGGCGTAGCAGGCCACGGCGAACGCGGCGAGCCACGCCATCAGATGCCATGGCAACACGGCGGCAGCAATGGCGAGCGATGGCAGGTACAGCGAAACGAATGGATTGGTAGTGCCACCGGAAAGAAACAGCAGCGCCGACAACGCGCCGAGATCGACCCAGATCTGGCCGAACAGTTCGAGATTGGACTCGGGCCGCTGCTGCGAGACACGCCACCATGTGAGGCCATTGAAGATCACTTCGAGAGCGATCACGAGCAACATCGCGGGCAACGGCAAGTGCACGCCGAAGAAGGTCTGCACAAACGCAATCGTCACCAGTTGGCCAATGATGGCGAGGCTGCGCAGCCAGAACAGATGACCGAGGTTGACGCGGCCGGTGTTAGTTATACGATGCATGACTTTAGTTTAACTGTTCGGACTAGTCTGACTTACCTCACGGCCTTGCGTCGGTAACATGGAATTTTGCGACAGCGTTGTGCGAGCCGGTTGCTCATCATCCGTTCTCGCGCCACCCAAACTCATCCATGCTGCCAATCTCTGATTGCGAGATCCCTGCCTCATCAGCTTTCCTGACTTTCCTGCGACATGCCGCCGCAGCCCGGCAAACCGGCACCGCAGAAGCAGAGGCCAGATGGCTCGATGCCGCTGCACAACGCCACCCGCTCGACGACGAGTCCATCGATTCGCTCGTCATCACTTTGCTCGCAGAACATCGTCATGACGACGCGATCGAACTCGCTGCCATTATTGCCCAACTCGATCCGCACCGCGCGCTTGCACACTTCCGTTTCGGCTATGCACTGCAGATGGCAAACCGGCACAGCGAGGCACTCGCGCCATATCGTCGCGCACTCGCCATGGATCCGAAACTCCCGCAACTGCGCAACAATCTCGCTGGCGCCCTCGCGCTCACTGGCGGTGACCTGAACGAGCAAATCACCCTGCTGGAAAGTGCCGTTCATCAGGATCCCAGCCACGCCGACGCCTGGACCAATCTCACTCAGGCAAGCCGCGCCAATTTGAATCTGCCACGCGCGCTCGAAGCCGGCGCAAGAGCCGTTCAATGCGCGCCGAATAGCCCGCTGGCGCATAACAACTATGCGCTGGCGCTACGTGAAGCGCAACGCTGGGACGAAGCGGAGCACGCCGCAAGAACCGCCTGCGCATTAGCACCCAACGACGCGAGCATGCGCTCCAATCTCGGCATGCTGCAACTCATGCGCGGCGACTACGCGCAAGGCTGGGACGCCCACGAAGCGCGCTGGGACGGCTCGTTTGAATTGGGCGGCAACCGCCCCGCGATGCCGGCTCCGACCTGGCACGGTGAACCGCTGGCCGGCAAAACACTGCTGGTCTGGGGCGAACAGGGCATGGGCGATGTCTTGCAGTTCAGCCGCTATATCCCGCTGCTGGCCGAGCGTGTTCATCGCGAGGGCGGCCGTCTCGTCTGGAATTCATTTCCGCAGATGGGTGCATTGCTCGCGCGCAGCCTTGGCGGTCACGTGGACGATTTCTCAGTTGGCGGTGGCGTCAAATCTTTGCCGCCGTTCGACTACGAAATCCCGTTGCTCAGCCTGCCTTTGATATTCGACACGCGCGAAGAGACGATCCCCGCTGCGATTCCATATTTGTGCGCGGACGCTGCAGCGCGTGCGTCGTGGCAACAGAGGCTTGCCGGAGAACCAAGGCTCAAAGTCGGGCTGGCATGGACCGGCAGCCTTGGCCATCAGCGCAACCCATTCCGACGCGTAGGTTGGGAGCGCTATGCAAAACATTTCGGCGGCATGCAAAACGTGGCGTTCTATTCGCTGCAACCGGGTGCCGGGGCGGACGTCGCGGCGGCCCAGGCAGCGGGCCTGCCAATGTCGGACCACACCGCCGAATTCGCCACCTTCGACGACACTGCCGCATTTGTCAGCGCGCTCGATCTCGTCATTACGGTCTGCACGTCCGTGGCGCACCTGAGCGGCGCGCTCGGCCAGCGCACATGGGTGCTGCTCGACGTCAATCCGCATTGGGTTTGGCTGCTCGACCGGCCCGACAGTCCGTGGTATCCGAGCGCGACGCTCTACCGGCAGCCGCAGTTCGGCCAATGGGATCCGGCGCTGGAGGCTGTCACACATGATCTGAACGCACTTGCGGCCCAGCACCACGTGGCATAGGCCATATCAAGCGACAACACGGCCATCAGGGCCGCGCCGCGTTCAAAGTGACCCGGCTCCCGGCCCCGGTTGCACCGCTCGCGCAATCTCCGCCGCAAGACATTCAGGACACAAACAGCGGCCGGATGGATCGAGCCGGTCAGCCGGCAGGGCCGGCATCTCACGGCACCAGCAGTCGAATGGCACCCCATGCATGGCGCAATCAAATGCATGGCCGCAGCGCGGGCAAAGCGCGCTGGCAGAGCGGGAAGCTGACGGTTTCATGGGGGCCGGATGATCTCGCTTCAGCCTGGATCAGGAAATGATGCCACGACTGGCGCGCCGCCGTGAGTCGGCCGTTCGGCCAATTCACAGGCAGCTCTGAACGGCGCTAAGCTTCACTGTCGCTCGCCGCTTCGGGCCGCTCATTGCGCAGTGCGCAAAGCCGGCGCCGCCCGTCACCGGCGCCGCTATCGAAAACCCTGTTGCAGCGCGCCAGTCCTGTACAATTCGCCGTGTTTTAACTGTTCCGTGCCTGAGCCTGCCGCCATGTCCGAGATCCCTGACCTTTCGCAGATCGCGCCCACCCTGAAGGCTGAAATCCTGGCCGAGGCGCTGCCTTACATTCGCCAGTATCACGGTAAGACCGTGGTCATCAAATACGGCGGCAACGCCATGACCGAGGAACGACTCAAGCAAGGCTTCGCGCGCGACGTCATTCTGCTGAAACTGGTCGGTATCAATCCGGTCATCGTGCACGGCGGCGGTCCGCAAATCGACCAGGCGCTGAAAAAAATCGGCAAGCAGGGCACGTTCATTCAGGGCATGCGCGTCACCGACGAAGAGACGATGGAAGTCGTCGAATGGGTGCTCGGCGGCGAAGTGCAGCAGGACATCGTCACGCTGATCAACCATTTCGGCGGCCACGCGGTCGGCCTGACGGGTAAAGACGGCGGCCTGATCCACGCGCGCAAGATGCAGATGCCGGATCGCGACAATCCGGGCCAGTACGTGGATATCGGCCAGGTCGGCGAAGTCGAGGCAATCAATCCCGCGGTCGTGAAAGCGCTGCAGGACGACGCCTTCATTCCGGTGATCTCGCCGATCGGCTTCGGTGAAGACGGCCTGTCGTACAACATCAATGCGGATCTGGTCGCGGGCAAACTGGCGGTTGTGCTGAACGCCGAAAAGCTGGTCATCATGACCAACATCCCGGGCGTGATGGATAAGGAAGGCAATCTGCTGACCGATCTGTCGGCGCGCGAAATCGACGGCCTGTTCGCAGACGGCACGATCTCCGGCGGCATGCTGCCGAAAATCTCGTCGGCGCTGGATGCTGCGAAGAGCGGCGTACGTTCGGTACACATCATCGACGGCCGCATCGAGCACTCGGTGCTGCTGGAAATTCTCACCGAACAGCCGTTCGGCACGATGATCCGCTCGCATTGATTCCTGCCTCAAACCCGGCCCACACGGTACGCCAATCAGGCGTGCCATGTGGGCCGTGCAGTTGCACTGCCGCTGCTTCAAGCGATACACAACGCGCCGCCCTCTGGCGCAAAAACGCTCTCCCTTCTTTTATCGCCTTCCGCATCGCGAAGCGTCGTCCGCGTTTGCTGCGTGAAGCGACTGTCCGCGCCTGAACGGCGTCCTCCATCATGCGCACCCCCACTTCCCGACGCCGTCGTCCGCACATCGCAGGCGGCAGTCCGGTCTGGCTGTTCGATCTCGACAACACGCTGCATCACGCCTCGCACGCGATCTTTCCGGCGATCAATCAGGGCATGACGCAGTACATCATCGACTCGCTGGGAGTCGACATCGACGAAGCCAACCGTCTGCGCACCGGTTACACGCAACGCTATGGCGCGGCGCTGCTCGGTCTGGCACGCCATCATCCCCTTGACCCGAACGACTTCCTGAAAGTCGTCCACACGTTTCCCGATCTCGGCTCGATGATCCGTCACGAACGCGGCGTCGCGCGCCTCGTCGCATCGCTGCCCGGCCGCAAGATCGTGCTGACCAATGCCCCCGAGGCCTATGCGCGCGCGGTGCTCTCGGAACTGCGCATCGAGCGTCTGTTCGAACAGGTGATTGCGATCGAACATATGCGCGATCGCCGCCACTGGCGCGCCAAACCCGACCATTCGATGCTGCGAAAGGCGATGCGCGACGCGCACGTCTCGCTCAAAGACGTGATCCTCGTGGAAGACACGCGCTCGCATCTGAAGAACTACCGGCGGCTCGGCATCCGCACCGTGTGGATCACCGGCCATCTGCCGCGCAAGCCGCACGCGGACGGCGTGCCGACGCGTCTGCCGGGCACCGGTCGGCCGCACTATGTCGATCGATGCATTCGTTCGTTAAAATCGCTACGACTGGGCAGCCGCTCGGTTCGTTTGAAGAGATAGCAGACGGGGCGACAGCCATGCAGCCGATCGACAAGCCGGACGAAGCCGTAGCCGAACACGAACCCGCCCCGTCGGGCGCCCCGCGTGCGCCGCGCCTGAAGCCGGGCGAGCGCCGCGTGCATATCCTGCAGACGCTTGCCGCGATGCTGGAGGCGCCGAAGAGCGAAAAGATCACCACGGCGGCGCTCGCCGCCCGGCTCGGCGTCTCGGAAGCGGCGCTATACCGCCATTTCGCCAGCAAGGCGCAAATGTTCGAAGGACTCATCGAGTTCATCGAGCAGACCATCTTCGGCCTGATCAACCAGATCGCCGACAAGGAAAGCAACGGCGTGCTGCAAGCCCGCGCGATCGCCCTGATGCTGCTCAACTTCCCCGCGAAGAATCCCGGCATGACGCGCGTGCTGACCTGCGAGGCGCTGGTCGGCGAGCACGAACGGCTGACCGAGCGGGTCAATCAGATGCTGGAACGAGTCGAGGCGTCGTTGAAGCAGTGTTTGCGGCTGGCCCAGATGGAGGCAAACGCAAGCACGGCGGAAAACGCCGGCTTGAGCGCCAATGCACACGCTGCCCCGCTGCCCGCCGGCTACGATCCCGCGATCCGCGCGAGCCTGCTGCTGAGCTACATCATCGGCCGCTGGCATCGGTATGTACGCAGCGGCTTTGCGCGGCCGCCCGCCGAACACGCCGACGCGCAACTGCTGCTGATTCTTCAGTAGTCAGCGCGGCAGGCGCAGCGGCAAGGCGCCGCCCGCGACGCTGCCGCGTGAAATTTTCCGCTATACTTTGCGCCTGACTGCGGCTCGCCGAACTACCTGAGACCGCTGTCCGAAGCACCCTGAACACCTATTACGCGCCGATTTGCTGACTCGATTGCGGGCGCGCGAGCCAGCGGGAACATACGATCCCGCGGTTCACTATAAATGCGGCTAAAGAGGTCGTCAGCCGCGCACACAGTTTCTCCTCCGTGCTTCGCCGACGCCAATCTAGCCGCCCTGTATTTGTTAAATGGCGGAATGAATGGAATCGATCGGTATCGTCGCTCCCCAAAAAATGCATTTCACCGAGCCGCTGCTGCTGCAGAACGGCAGCTCGCTGGCCGGTTACGACCTGATGGTCGAGACCTACGGCACGCTCAACGCCGCGCGTAGCAATGCCGTGCTGGTATGCCACGCGCTCAACGCGTCGCACCACGTGGCGGGCGTGTACGCCGACAATCTGAAGGACATCGGCTGGTGGGACAACATGGTTGGCCCGGGCAAGCCGCTCGACACCAACAGGTTCTTCGTGATCGGCGTGAACAACCTGGGTTCGTGCTTCGGCTCGACCGGGCCGATGAGCCTCGATCCGGCGACCGGCAATCCGTACGGCGCGACCTTTCCAGTCGTCACGGTTGAAGACTGGGTGAACGCCCAGGCGCGCGTCGCCGATGAGTTCGGCATCACGCGTTTCGCGGCGGTCATGGGCGGCAGCCTCGGCGGCATGCAGGCGCTCGCGTGGAGCATGATGTATCCGGAGCGCGTGGGCCATTGCATCGTGGTCGCATCCACACCGAAGCTCTCCGCGCAGAACATCGCATTCAACGAGGTAGCACGCTCGGCGATCCTGTCGGACCCCGACTTCCACGGCGGCAACTACTACGCGCACAACGTGAAGCCGAAGCGGGGCTTGCGCGTCGCGCGCATGATCGGCCACATCACGTATCTGTCGGACGACGACATGGCCGAGAAATTCGGCCGCTCGTTGCGCCGCGCGGAAGGCGCGGTGGACGCGTACAACTTCAACTTCGACGTGGAATTCGAAGTGGAGTCGTACCTGCGCTACCAAGGCGACAAGTTCGCCGACTACTTCGACGCGAACACGTACCTGCTGATCACCCGCGCGCTCGACTATTTCGATCCCGCCAAGGCCTTCGACGGCGATCTGACCGCCGCCGTCGCGCACACCACGGCGAAGTACCTGATCGCCAGTTTCTCGACCGACTGGCGTTTCGCGCCGGCCCGCTCGCGCGAACTGGTGAAGGCGCTGCTCGACCACAAGCGCACGGTGACGTACGCGGAAATCGACGCGCCGCACGGCCACGACGCCTTCCTGCTCGACGACGCGCGCTATCACAACCTGATGCGCGCCTATTACGAACGTATTGCGAACGAGGTGAACGCATGAACCAGCGAGCACTCGATTATCTGGCGCTGCGCCCGGACTTCCGCGCGATCGCCCGTTGGGTTGAACCGCGCGCCACCGTGCTCGATCTGGGTTGCGGCGACGGCTCACTGCTGTCGCTCCTGACCGAAGAACTGGACGTGCAGGGCTACGGCATCGAAATCAACGACGCCGGCGTGCTGGCGTCGACGCAGAACGGCGTCAACGTGATCCAGCAGAATCTGGAAGACGGCCTGCGCCTGTTCGAGGACGGCAGCTTCGATTTTGCGGTTCTGTCGCAGACGCTGCAAACCATTCATCAGACGGCCGCGATCCTGCGCGAGACGGTGCGGGTGGGCAAGGAATGCATCGTCTCGTTCCCGAATTTCGGCTACTGGGCGCATCGGCTGTCCGTGCTGCAGGGCCGCATGCCGGTGTCGAAGTCGCTGCCTTTCCAGTGGCACAACACGCCGAACGTGCGGGTGCTGACGATCAAGGATTTCGAGGCGCTGGCGCCGGAAGTCGGCATCGAGATCCTCGACCGCGTGGTGCTGCACGAAGGCCAGGTGGTGCGATGGGGCGTGAACTGGCGTGGTAGTCTTGCGGTCTATCGCGTCAAGAAAAGCTAACGCCACTTATCCACATGTCGAACCCGCCGCACGAGGCGCCTGCACTTACCGCTCACGAAGAACATCCCGGCTGGCGCGCGTTCCTGAATACGCGCATGCTGATCTGCGTCTTTCTCGGCTTTACGTCGGGACTGCCGCTGTTCACGCTCGTCTATCTGGTGCAGGCGTGGCTACGCTCCGAAGGCGTCAATCTGAAGGAAATCGGCCTTTTTGCGCTGATCCAGTTCCCGTACACCTGGAAATTCATCTGGGCGCCCCTGATGGACCGCTACGTGCCGCGTTTTCCGGGCTGGCGTCCGGGCAGACGGCGCGGCTGGATGCTGGTCACGCAGATTCTG
The DNA here is from genome assembly GCF_050434225.1 of Paraburkholderia sp. GAS32. NCBI lineage: Bacteria > Pseudomonadati > Pseudomonadota > Betaproteobacteria > Burkholderiales > Burkholderiaceae > Paraburkholderia > Paraburkholderia sp. GAS32. The sequence goes on from NZ_JBNPVS010000040.1 coordinate 40,027, forward strand.
GTGGCAGGTGCGATTGCCACGCTCGGTTTCGTGTCGCCGAAGGATTCGATCTGGACGGTAGCGGCTTTGACGGCGCTGGTCGCGTTGTTCGGCGCGAGCCAGGACATTGTGATCGACGCCTACCGGCGTGAGTTGCTGAGCGACACGCAGCAGGGTCTCGGCAATGCGGTGCATGTGAACGCGTACAAGATTGCCGCACTGGTGCCGGGTTCGCTGGCGCTGATTCTGTCTGACCATCTGCCGTGGACCACCGTTTTCATCGTCACCGCCGCCTTCATGCTGCCCGGCATGATCATGACGCTGGTGGTGCGCGAGCCTGAGATACACGGCGCGCCGCCGAAAAACCTGCGTGATGCGATCGTGCTGCCGTTCCGCGAATTTATCCAGCGCGACGGTTGGCGCGGCGCGCTCTTTGTACTGGCGTTCATCTTTCTGTACAAACTCGGCGACACGATGGCCACCACGCTATCGACGTCATTCTTTCTCGACATCGGTTTCTCGCGCACGCAAATCGGCGTGATCGCCAAGACTACCGCGTTCGGCGCGAGTCTCGCGGGTGGGATCGTCGGCGGGATCTGGCTGATGCGTATTGGCATCGGCCGTGGACTGTGGATTTTTGGCGTCCTGCAGATGGTGTCGACGCTCGGCTTCGCGTGGCTCGCGCATATTGGCCCAACCTCGCCTGGATTGGCTGTCGTCTATGACATCGCGGTTGGGCTGAGCCAGGGTACGACGAAACTGCTTTCGGTGTTCGGCATCGACTGGACCGTCCAACTCGATCCGCGCTCGGTGGCGCTCGCGCTCGTCTACGGCCTTGAAACCTTTGCGACCGGCCTGACGATGTCTGCCTTCGTCGCCTATATCGCCAGCACCACTGATCCGCGCTACACGGCCACGCAGTTCGCACTTTTCACGAGTTTGGCTTCCGTGCCGCGCACGTTGGCATCGGCGGCAAGCGGCTATGTGGTCGCAAAGATCGGCTGGTTCGACTATTTCATTGTGTGTACCGCGCTGGGGCTGCCCGGCATGCTGCTTCTGCTGCGCATCGCGCCCTGGAGAACCCGGTCGTGACGGTGCGTCAGTCAAAGCGCGGGGCGCGCCCGGTTTCGGACACCTTCGGGATGTCTTCGCTGAAGGCCGGACGCGCGGGGCGGCGTGCGGTGCTGGCGCTCGGTTGTGCGAGCCTGATGACGTTGGCGGCGCCGTTGAGCGCCTACGCGACAGCGATGCCTGCGGTCGGCTCCAGTGCAACAGCGGCGGCCACCACCACACCGGCTCCGGCAGCGGCGCCGACGCCGGCACCGGCGGCGAAATCGGCACCGAACACTTCAAATCCCGAAAACGCGACACCGGCTGCGGCCGGCGCGACCAGCGCCACGAACGCCGGCAGCGCACCTGCAGCCGCCACGCCGCCCGTTTCAACACAGGCGCCACCGACGCCAGTAACGGCTAAAACGCCGGCCGCCACCTCGACGCCGGCTACGGCCGCAAAAGCGCCTGCCGCAACGTCGTCGCCCGCCGCAGCCGCCAACACCCCCACGCCGCCGACTTACAGTGCGCCGAACACGCAGTTGCGCTACGGCGGCTACCTCGTGTTTCGCAACCTGATCCCGTCACCGATGCTCGAGGCGCAAGCGGCCGAAGAGTTCAGCCAGATCACGTACGGCGCGGAGCACGCAAACCGCCTGTACGGCGATACCGACGCCCACGTCGCGCGCGTGCGTTCGATCGTCGACAAGATGATTCCCTACTCGTTGAAATGGAACGAGCGGGCCAAGGGCTGGAAGTGGGATGTGGCGGTGGTGCGCTCGCCCGATATCCGCATGTACTGCCTGCCGGGCGGCAAGATCGTGGTGTATAGCGGCCTACTCGACCGCACGCGTTTGAACGACAACGAACTCGGCATGCTGATCGGTCACGAGATCGCGCACGCACTGCGCGAACATGCACGTGAGCGGCTCGGCGAACTGCAGTCGAGCCAGCTCGACTCGTCCGGCACGATCCCGCAGCTCTTCGGGCTCGCCGATCTGGGTGCCGCGCCGCTCGGCATCGGTTCGCGCTTGCTGGAGATGAAGTACGAGGGCACCGACGAAACCGAGGCCGATGTGATCGGCAGCGATATCGCCTCGCGCGCCGGCTTCGATCCGCGCGCGGCGGTCACGCTGTGGGACAAGCTGGCCACGGCGACTCGCAGCAATCGCGAGCAGGGCTATATCTACGTGCACCCGTACACGCCGGCGCGGCGTCAGGACATCATTAAGCGTTTGCCGGATATGTTGCCGCTCTATGCGAAGGCAATCGGCAAGACCGTCGATGCGCTGCCGGACTATGCCGGCATGGGCCGCCCGCGCCGCAAACCGGTCAGCGAGTGAGTTGCGCGAGCCGCAGCGCTTGGCTTGCGGCTTGCGCAGTTCCCTTGCGGCTCGGGCCGGCCGTGCTTACTTCTTGACCTTGTGATCGTAGTCGACCGTCAGCGGCGCATGGTCGCTGAACTTGATATCGCGGAACACGTCGGTGCGTTTCGCCTTGCCGGCGATGCCCTGCGTCGCGATCTGGTAATCGATCCGCCACCCCACGTTCTTCGCATACGCCTGACCGCGATTGCTCCACCACGTGTATTGCTCGGGCCGTTGATCGAGCGTGCGAAATACGTCGACGTAACCCACTTCGTCAAACAGCTTGGTGAGCCACTCGCGCTCTTCCGGCAGGCAGCCTGAATTCTTCTGGTTGCTCTTCCAGTTCTTGATGTCGATCTCTTTGTGGACGATGTTCACGTCGCCGCACACGATCACTTCCCGTTCCTGGGCCAATTCCGCGAGATGCGGCATGAACTCGTCCATGAAGCGGAACTTGGCCTGCTGGCGATCTTCACCGCTCGATCCCGACGGTACATACACAGAAATCACCGAAAGTTTGCCGAAGCGCAATTCGACATAGCGCCCTTCCGGATCGAATTCTTCGCTGCCGAATCCGATCACCACTTCATCCGGTTCATGGCGCGTGTACACGCCCGCGCCGCTATAACCCTTCTTCACCGCATGCTGGAAATAGCCGGTGTAATCGTGCGGCGCCATGAATTCGGGCGTCATGTCGTCTTGAGAACATTTGATTTCCTGCACGCACAGCACGTCGGCTTTCTGTTCGCCGAACCAGTCGAAAAAACCCTTCTTCGCCGCTGAGCGGATGCCGTTCAGGTTGGCGGTAATCACACGCAACATGTCGTTTCCTTTATGTTCAATTCGTTTCTGGAGCACATGACCGAAGGCGCAGGGTCATTCGACCTTGATGCCCTTCAGCGATTCCTTGGCAGGCGGATATTCGAGCTTTAATGCTTCGAACGTGCGTAGCAACAACTCGGCGACCATCACATTGCGATGGGTCTTCGAGTCTGCCGGGACCACGTACCACGGTGCGTATTCGGTCGACGTCACGGCCAGCGTATCGTGGTACACCGCCTGATATTTGTCCCACTGCTTGCGGGCTTCGAGATCGGAGACGTCGAATTTCCAGTGCTTGCTCGGATCGTCGATGCGCGCTTGCAAACGCTCACGCTGCTCATCTTTAGAAATATGCAGCATGCACTTGACGATGGCCGTACCGCTGTCGGCCAGCAGCTTTTCGAACTGGCGAATGTGGCCACAGCGCTGCTCAAATGCTTCGGCGTCCAGATTGCCGAGCACGGTCGGCACCAGCAGATCTTCGTAGTGGCTACGGTTGAAGATGGTCAACTCACCGGCAGCGGGCGCCTGCGCATGCACGCGCCAGAGAAAATCGTGCGCCAGCTCCACAGGCGTAGGCGCCTTGAACGGCACGATGCGCAAACCAAGCGGATCGACCTCATGAAACACCGCGCGGATCGTGCCGTCCTTGCCGCTCGTGTCCATGCCTTGCAACACCAGCAATACCCGGCGTTTCTGCTGCGCGTGCAGGCACTCCTGCTGCGTGTCGAGGATCGCGCCGATCTCCGACAAGCGCACCCGGTCGGCATCTTTCGAACCGCTCGAAAAAGGCTTCGCGGCCGGGTCGAAAGCGTCGAGTGAGAATTTGCTGCTCTTCTTGCCGTCGTCGAAATACGGTACGCGGAAATCGTCGAGTTCGGGTTGCTTCGCCATTCACACTCCGTGATCTGCGTTAAAACATTGCCCGCAAAATGAAACGGGCCGTTGCCCCACTTTCGTTTCCGGCAACAGCCCGTGATGACCGGCGCACTCGCACCGGTCACATGACTTCAACTCAGGACAGCTTCTTCTTCAGCAGTTCGTTCACCTGCGCCGGATTGGCCTTGCCCTTGGTCGCTTTCATCGCCTGACCGATCAGCGCGTTGAACGCTTTTTCCTTGCCGGCGCGGAATTCCTCAACCGACTTCTGGTTCGCGGCGAGCACTTCGTCGATGATCGCTTCCAGCGCGCCGGTATCCGAAATCTGCTTCAAACCCTTCGCTTCGATGATGCGATCGGCAGCGGCTTCGTCGGTGGCCTTCTCTTCCCAGATCGCGAGGAAAATTTCCTTGGCGATCTTGTTCGAGATCGTGCCGTCGGCGATACGTTGCAGCAACAACGAAAGTTGCGCGAACGAAACCGGGCTGTCAGCGATGTCCAGGCCTTCGCGATTCAGTTGCGACGACACCTCGCCCATCAGCCAGTTCGCCGCGACCTTCGCGTTCGACGGACCGACCTTGAGGACGACCGCTTCGTAGTAGGCAGCCATGGCCTTGCTCGACGTCAGCACGTTAGCGTCGTACGGCGTCAGGCCGTATTGCGTGACGAAGCGCTGTTGAATCGCAACCGGCAGTTCCGGCATTTCGCCCTTCACGCGCTCGACCCACGCCGCGTCGATCACCAGCGGCATCAGATCGGGATCCGGGAAATAGCGGTAGTCGTGCGCGTCTTCCTTGCTGCGCATCGACCGCGTTTCGCGCTTGTCCGGATCGTACAGACGCGTTTCCTGCACCACCGTGCCGCCGTCTTCGATCAATTCGATCTGACGGCGCACTTCGTACTGGATCGCTTCTTCGAGGAAGCGGAACGAGTTCAGGTTCTTGATCTCGGCACGCGTGCCGAATTCCGCCTGACCGACCGGCCGCACCGACACGTTCGCGTCGCAACGGAACGAGCCTTCCTGCATGTTGCCGTCGCAGATGCCGAGCCATGTGACCAGCGTGTGCAGCGTCTTGGCATACGCGACCGCTTCAGCCGCGCTGCGCATTTCCGGCTCGGTGACGATTTCGAGCAGCGGCGTGCCGGCGCGATTCAGGTCGATGCCGGTCATGCCCGCGAAGTCTTCGTGCAGCGACTTGCCCGCGTCTTCTTCGAGGTGAGCGCGCGTCAGGTTGACGACCTTCTCGTACGCTTCCTTGCCCGCCTTTTCGTTAGCCGGGACCTGGATCGTCACCTGGCCGCCCTGCACGACGGGGATTTCGTATTGGCTGATCTGATAGCCCTTCGGCAGATCGGGGTAAAAGTAATTCTTGCGCGCGAAAATGCTGCGCGGCGCGATCGTCGAGCCGATCGCGAGACCGAACTGAATCGCACGCTCCACGGCGCCGCGGTTCATCACCGGCAGCGTGCCCGGCAATGCCAGATCAACGGGGCTGGCCTGCGTGTTCGGCGCAGCGCCGAATTGCGTGGCGGTGCCCGAGAAAATCTTCGATTGGGTCGACAGTTGCGCGTGGGTCTCCAGACCGATCACGACTTCCCATTGCTTGGCCATGGTGCTCACACTCCTGCCGGTGCTTTACGGTGCCAGTCGGTCGCGCGCTGGAACGCGTCGGCCACTTGCAGCATCCGGGCTTCATTGAAATAGTTGCCGATGATCTGCAGACCCACCGGGCGCTGCGCATTCGCGCCCGCGCCGAAGCCACACGGCACGCTCATGCCCGGCAGACCGGCGAGGCTCACCGACAGCGTGTAGATGTCGGCCAGATACATCTGCACCGGATCGTCGCCCTTCGCGCCGAGGTCCCACGCTACCGACGGCGCCACCGGGCCCATGATCACGTCGCACTGCTTGAACGCTTCCTGGAAGTCCTGCGCGATGATGCGGCGGATCTTTTGCGCCTGCAGGTAGTACGCGTCGTAATAGCCGTGCGACAGCACGTACGCACCCACCAGAATGCGGCGCTTCACTTCCGGACCGAAGCCTTCCGCACGCGACTTCTTGTACATGTCGAGCAGATCGCGGTATTCCGCCGCGCGATGACCAAAGCGCACGCCGTCGAACCGCGACAGGTTCGACGAAGCTTCCGCCGGCGCGATCACGTAGTACACCGGGATCGACAGTTCAGTTTTCGGCAGCGAGACTTCCACCAGCGTGGCGCCCAAAGCTTCGTATTGCTTCAATGCAGCGTCGATCGATGCGCGCACGTCGTCGGCAAGGCCAGCGCCGAAATACTCTTTCGGCAGGCCGATGCGCAGGCCGGCAAGCGGTTTGTCCGCACCGTCTTCCTTCCACGTCTTGCCGATGTAGCGCGTGAAGTCTTCGTCTTCGCGCGTGAGGCTGGTCGAATCGCGCTCGTCGAAACCGGCCATGGCATTGAGCAGCGTGGCGCAATCCGCGGCCGTTTGGGCCATCGGACCGCCCTGATCCAGCGACGATGCGAACGCGATCATCCCGTAACGCGATACGCGGCCATACGTCGGCTTGATGCCGGTGATGCCCGAGAACGACGCCGGCTGACGAATCGAGCCGCCGGTATCCGTGCCGGTGGCAGCGGGCGCGAGGCGCGCCGCCACAGCAGCAGCCGAACCGCCCGACGAACCGCCCGGCACAGCCAGACGATCCCACGGATTCTTCACGGGGCCAAAATACGAATTCTCGTTGGACGAGCCCATCGCGAACTCGTCCATGTTGGTTTTGCCCACGCACACCATGCCGGCGTTCTGCAGACGCGCGACCACCGTCGCGTCGAACGGGCTTTCGTAGTTCGACAGCATCTTCGAACCGGCCGTGGAGCGCCAGCCCTTGGTGACGAACACGTCCTTGTGGGCGATCGGCAGGCCGACCAGCGGGCCGGCGTGGCCGGTGTGAAGCAGCGCGTCGGCCGCTTTCGCCTGCGCGAGCGTCAGGTCGGCGTCGACCTGAATGAAGGCGTTCAGGCTGTTGGCCGCGTCGATCCGCTTCAGATAGAGCTGCGCCAGTTCGACTGCGGAGCATTCCTTGGCTGCCAGTGCGGCGCGCAGTTCGGTCAAGCTTTTTTCATACATTGCGTTTTATCCTGGGCTTGATTCGCGAGTCTTGGTCGATCACTTACTCGATCACCTTCGGCACGAGGTACAGGCCGTCCTGAACGGCCGGCGCCGGGCGCTGGAAGGCTTCACGGTCGACCGTTTCGGTCACCGCGTCGTTACGCAGACGCAGCGCGACGTCTTCGATCTGCTCGATCGGATGGGCAAGCGGGGCGATGCCGGTGGTATCGACCGCCTGCATTTGCTCGACGAGGCCAAAGAAATCATTGAGCTGGGCAAGCGTGTGCTCAGCGTCGGCATCAGCCAGTTCGAGCCGCGCGAGGTGCGCGATGCGTTTAACATCGGTCAGGGTCAGAGCCATGCAGTCACCGGAAAATGTGGTGGACCGCCGCAGCGCGGGAAAAACGATGCTGCGACAGCGGGTTACGACACTGGAGGAAGACCTCGAAAAAGGGGCCAGCGGCGGCAAAAAGTGCCGTCCGTTTCCTTCAAAACATCCAAAATTATAAGGTATCATTACGCGTTCGACCCAAACCCGGACCGACTTACCAAGGCCTTTCTGAACAATTCCCAAAGATAGTTCGGATTTTTCTGACTGGGCCTTGCACCGGCCTCCGGTAGACTCCCTCGCAGCTTCAAGTTCCTGTGGCGCCGCTTCCGCCCGGTTGAAGCTGTTATTTTTTCCGCTGCCGCCCTGCGCAACCGTCGCGAGGGCTGGCCCCAAGCGAGACAGGATTTTGAATGTTCGGTTTTCTGCGCAGCTACTTCTCCAACGACCTGGCGATTGACCTTGGCACTGCCAACACGCTCATTTACATGCGTGGCAAGGGTATCGTTCTTGATGAACCGTCGGTGGTCTCGATCCGCCAGGAAGGCGGTCCCAACGGTAAGAAAACCATTCAGGCAGTCGGCAAGGAAGCCAAGCAGATGCTTGGCAAGGTGCCGGGCAACATCGAGGCGATCCGCCCGATGAAAGACGGCGTGATCGCCGACTTCACCGTCACCGAACAGATGATCAAGCAGTTCATCAAAACTGCTCACGAATCGCGCATGTTCTCGCCGTCGCCGCGCATCATCATCTGCGTGCCGTGCGGTTCGACCCAGGTCGAGCGTCGCGCCATTAAAGAAGCCGCTCACGGTGCGGGCGCTTCGCAGGTTTACCTCATTGAAGAACCCATGGCAGCGGCAATCGGCGCGGGCCTGCCGGTGTCGGAAGCAACCGGCTCGATGGTCGTCGATATCGGCGGCGGCACGACCGAAGTCGGCGTGATCTCGCTCGGCGGCATCGTGTACAAGGGTTCGGTCCGCGTAGGCGGCGACAAATTCGACGAAGCCATCGTCAACTACATCCGTCGCAACTACGGCATGCTGATCGGCGAACAAACCGCCGAAGCCATCAAGAAAGAAATCGGCTCCGCGTTCCCGGGTTCCGAAGTCAAGGAAATGGAAGTGAAGGGCCGCAATCTGTCGGAAGGCATTCCGCGCAGCTTCACGATCTCCAGCAACGAAATCCTCGAAGCCCTCACCGATCCGCTGAACCAGATCGTGTCGTCGGTGAAGATCGCGCTCGAACAAACGCCGCCGGAACTGGGCGCCGACATCGCCGAGCGCGGCATGATGCTCACCGGCGGTGGCGCACTGCTGCGCGATCTGGACCGCCTGCTCGCCGAAGAAACCGGCCTGCCGGTGCTCGTTGCCGAAGACCCGCTGACCTGTGTTGTGCGCGGCTCGGGCATGGCGCTCGAACGCATGGACAAGCTCGGCAGCATCTTCTCGTACGAGTAAGCGAGCCCGTCTCCATGTCAGTAGCGCGGATCTGGCAAACGGCCCCTTGCGGGCCGGTTTGCCGTTGGCTGGGCCTGCCAGCCTCCGCGCGCTGAACGCGCGTCCCTCGCGCGCCGCCGTCTCACCCAACCGCTCACGCCCCCGGCGCCGACCATGGAATACAGTCCGCCGCCCCTGTTCAAGCAAGGGCCGTCCGCCCTCGCACGGCTGGTGTTTTTCGTCGTGCTGGCGCTCGCCCTGCTGATCTCCGATGCACGCTTCAGAACGCTCGAAATCGTTCGCGGCGTGCTCGGCGCGGGTCTTTATCCGTTGCAACGCGCAGCCCTCGTGCCGCGCGACGTGTTCATGGGCGCTGCCGACCTGGCCGTGACCAGCGCCACGTTGCGCAGCGAGAACGACAAACTGCGCACCAAAGATCTTCAGCTCTCGCAACAAGCCAATACGGCCGCCGAACTGGCCGCCGAAAACACGCATTTGCGCGCGCTGCTGCAACTCTCGCAGCGCTCGACCACGCAATCGCTGCCGGCTGAAATCCAGTACGACACGCGCGACCCGTTCACGCAGAAGGTCGTGATTGGCCGCGGCGCCCAGCAAGGCGTCCAGAACGGTTCGCCGGTCGTCAACGAAGACGGCGTGATAGGTCAGGTGACACGCGTGTTCCCGCTGCAAGCCGAAGTGACGCTGCTCACCGACAAGGATCAGGCCGTGCCCGTGCAGATCGTGCGCACCGGCTTGCGCAGCGTGATTTACGGCACGCCGAAGGGCGATACGCTAGATCTGCGCTTCGTGCCGATCAGCGCCGATGTGCAAACCGGCGACGAACTCGTGACCAGCGGGCTCGACGGCGTTTATCCGCCGGGGCTGCCGGTCGCGAAAGTCGTGCGGGTCGACAAACAGGCCGATACGGCGTTCGCGCGCGTGATCTGCTTGCCGGTGGCGCCTGTGCGCGGCGCACGTCAGTTGCTCGTGCTGCACTATCTGAACAACGTGCCGCCGCGTCCGGCGGAAGAGCCCGATGCGGCCGCGACCGCCAAGGACGCGAAAGCGAAGAAGGGCGGCAAGCCAGCGGACAACAAGGCCGCAACGGATAAATCCGCTGCCAAGCCTGCCGAAAAGCCCGCCGTCGCCGCTGCCAAGCCCGCTGAAAAGCCGTCGGCCAAAGCCACGGCCGCTGAGAAGAAAACCGCCACCGAAAAGAAACCGGCCGCTGACAAGAGCGCGAAGCCGCAAGCCACGCCGGGGGCCCAGCCATGAACCGTCCGCAATACATCCTGCAGCCGGTCAATCCGTACTTCATCTCGTTCAGCCTCGCCGCGGCGTTCCTGCTGAACCTGATGCCGTGGGGGCGCCTCGCCGGTGTGCCGGACTTCGTAGCGCTCGTGCTGCTGTTCTGGAACGTGCACCAGCCGCGCAAAGTCGGTATGGGCATCGCGTTCTTTCTCGGCTTGTTGATGGACGTACACAACGCCAGCCTGCTCGGTGAGCACGCGCTGGCGTATACGTTGTTGTCGTATGGCGCGATTACGATCCATCGCCGGGTGCTGTGGATGTCGCTCGGCGTGCAGACTTTTGCGGTGATGCCGCTGCTGGTCGTCGCGCAACTGGTGCCGTTCGTGATCCGTCTGCTGACGGGCGCGGCGTTTCCGGGCTGGAGTTACCTGATCGACGGCTTCGTCGAAGCCGCGCTGTGGCCGGTCGCCAGCATGCTGCTGCTGATGCCGCAGCGTCGCCCGGCCGATCCGGACGATACGCGGCCGATTTAATCACGCATCGAGCCCGCCGGCCGTTCCGATGGAATCCACGCCCCCGGCCCGCTCGACGCGCATCGCTGTTCATGCCTCCCGGTTCCGGCCGGTTTGGGCGCACACTCATGATGGCCGTCACGCGGCCTTTTGCAGAATCGCATGACCGAATTCAAGGACACTCAGCAACAGCTCTCGAAGTTCCGCCTGCGCGTCGCGGCGGCGGGCGTGTTCGTGTTCGTCTGCTTCGGGCTGATCGGTTTCCGTTTCCTGGTCCTGCAGGTCTGGCACTACAGCAAGTACTCGCTGCAAGCCGACGAAAACCGCATCTCGGTCGCGCCGATCGTGCCGAACCGGGGCATCATCACCGACCGTAACGGCGTGGTGCTGGCCAAGAACTACTCGGCTTATACGCTCGAAATCACCCCGTCGAAGCTGAACGACACGCTCGAAAACGTAATCGACAACCTGGCCACCGTGGTCTCGATCGACGCACGCGACCGGCGCCGCTTCAAGAAACTGCAGGAAGATTCGAAAAACTTCGAGAGCCTGCCGATCCGCACCCGCCTCACCGACGACGAAGTCGCGCGCTTCACCGCGCAACGCTTCCGCTTTCCGGGCGTGGAAGTGCGCGCGCGCCTGTTCCGCCAATATCCGCTCGGGCCGACTGCGGCCCACGTGATCGGCTATATCGGCCGGATTTCGCAGCGCGATCAGGACCGCATCGACGACGCCAGCGATCAGAACGACAGCGATCCGGATCACTACGATCCGCGCCTCGACGCGAACAACTACAAGGGCACCGACTACATCGGCAAGATCGGCGTCGAGCAGAGCTACGAGACGGAACTGCACGGCCAGACCGGTTTTGAGGAAGTCGAAGTCACCGCCGGTGGCCGACCTGTGCGCACGCTGTCGCGTACTCAGGCAACGCCGGGCAACAACCTCGAACTGTCGATCGACATCGGCCTGCAGCAGGTCGCCGAGCAAGCCTTCGCGGGCCGCCGCGGGGCACTGGTCGCGATCGAACCGGCAACCGGCGATGTGCTCGCGTTCGTCTCGGCGCCGAGCTTCGATCCGAATTCGTTTGTCGACGGCATCGATCAGCAGACCTGGGACGAGCTCAACAACTCGCCGGACCATCCGCTGCTGAACCGTCCGCTGCACGGCACCTACCCGCCGGGCTCGACCTACAAGCCGTTCATGGCGCTCGCCGCGCTGACGCTGCATAAGCGCACGCCGGGCTGGGGCTTCCAGGATCCGGGCTCGTACACATTCGGCGGCCATACCTTCCGCAACGACGTGCGCTCGGGCCAGGGCTGGGTCGACATGAACCGCGCGATCGTGGTGTCGAACGACACGTATTTCTACATGCTCGCGCACGATCTCGGCGTCAATGCGATCGCCGGCTTCATGAAGCCGTGGGGCTTCGGCCAGATCACCGGCATCGACATTTCAGGCGAAGCGCGCGGCATCCTGCCGTCGACGGACTGGAAGCGCAAGGCGTACCGCAAGCCCGAGCAGCAGCGCTGGTATGAAGGCGAAACGATCAGTCTGGGCATCGGCCAAGGCTATAACTCGTTCACCATTCTCCAACTCGCCCACGCCACGGCCACGCTCGCGAACAACGGCGTCGTGATGAAGCCGCACCTCGTGCGCGACATCGAAAATCCGATCACCAAAGATACGCGCCCGGTCGTGCGCGATCCGAGCGACAAGATCGCGGTGAAGCAATCGGACATCGACATCATCAAGCGCGCGATGGAAGGCGTCGTGACCAACGGTACGGCGTCGAAGCTGTTCATCGGCGCACCCTATCTGGCCGCCGGCAAGACCGGTACGGCGCAGGTCTACTCGCTGCAAGGCGCGAACTACAAGGGCCACGCGATCGCCGAGCATCTGCGCGACCACGCGCTCTTCATCGCGTTCGCGCCGGCCGAGCAACCGAAGATCGCACTCGCGCTGATCGTCGAAAACGGCGGCTGGGGCGCGGAAGCGGCCGGTCCGATCGCACGTCGTGTGCTCGATTACTACCTGGTCGGCAAGAACAAGCCAGGCGCTGAAGCGGCGGCTGTCGCAGCAGCGGCCTCGGCGACGGAGGATGCGTCCGCACCAGAAGTGGGTGACGCACCGACGCCGCAGGACGCGGCGCAGCCGGTCAAGATCGCGGCGGGCTTCACGGCACTGCCGATGCCGGGTGCGGCTTCGGCCGCGGCGGCAGCTTCTGCAGCGGCGGCTGCTTCGGCTTCGGCTTCGGCTGCTGCATCGGCTTCGGCTGCTGCATCGGCATCGGCGCCTTCGGCTGCGACATCGCCGGCTAAGGCGACTGCTTCCGCATCCGGTGCAACCAGCGCGTCGGCGGCCGTCGCTGCATCCGCGTCCGCCGCCGCAAAGATTCCGGCGCCGCGTAAATCCAGCGTCCCGCACAAACCCCGCCCGAGCAGCGAGTCGGTACCGACTGCCGCCGCCCCGTCGCGGGATCACAGCATTCAGCCTACGTCGCCACGCCAGCCGGTTTCCGGCGGCATCGACGAGTAAGGAGAAAGGCATGCAATTCGACAAGCGCGCCTGGCTCGACCGCATCAAGCGGATGTTCGTGGGCTTCGACCGTGCGCTCGCCCTGATCGTGTTTCTGCTGCTGTGCGTCGGCATCATCACGCTTTACAGCGCGACGCTGGACATGCCCGGCCGCGTGGAAGACCAACTGCGCAACATCATGCTGACGTTCGTGCTGATGTGGGCGCTGGCCAATGTGCCGCCCACCACACTGATGCGCTTCGCGGTTCCGCTTTATACGTTCGGGATCGCGTTACTGGTGGCCGTGGCGCTGTTCGGCCTCACGCGCAAGGGCGCGAAGCGCTGGATCAACGTCGGCGTGGTGATCCAGCCATCGGAAATTCTGAAGATCGCCACGCCGCTGATGCTCGCCTGGTACTACCAGCGCCGCGAAGGCGTGATGCGCTGGTACGACTTTCTGGTCGGCTTCCTGATCCTGATCGTGCCGGTCGGTTTGATCGCCAAGCAGCCTGACCTGGGCACCGCCGTGCTGGTGTTCGCGGCCGGCCTCTTCGTGATTTACTTCGCGGGGTTGAGTTTCAAGCTGATCGTGCCGGTGCTGATTGCCGGCGTGATCGCGGTCGGCTCGATCGCGGCGTTCCAGGACAAGATCTGTCAGCCGGAAGTGCAGTGGCCGCTGATGCACGATTATCAGAAGCACCGTATCTGTACGCTGCTGGATCCGACGTCCGATCCGCTTGGCAAGGGTTTCCACACGATCCAGGCGGTGATTGCAATCGGCTCGGGCGGCCCGCTCGGCAAGGGCTGGCTGAAGGGTACCCAGGCGCACTTGGAGTTCATCCCCGAGAAGCACACTGACTTCATCTTCGCGGTGTTTTCCGAGGAGTTCGGGCTGGCGGGCGGGATCGTGCTGCTCACGCTTTATATGCTGCTGATCGCGCGCGGTTTGTATATCGCCGCCAATGGGGCGACGCTGTTTGGGCGGCTGCTGGCCGGATCGCTGACGATGGCGTTCTTCACCTATGCGTTCGTCAACATCGGTATGGTGAGCGGGATCTTGCCGGTGGTCGGCGTGCCCTTGCCGTTCATGAGTTACGGCGGCACTGCGCTGACTACGCTGGGGGTCGCGATCGGGCTCATCATGAGCGTCGCGCGGCAGAAGCGGTTGATGCAGAGTTAGAGCGGGGCTGGGCGTAGGTCCCAAAGGTCCCAAGGTGCAGACTGCGCAGCCGAAGGCAGCAAAACCGAGGGATGCCGAGCCAAATGAGGCAAAGTCGAAGCAGACCACAGCAGGCCCGATAAAGAAAAGGGGCGCACCGTCAGGAGCGCCCCTTTTTCATTTAATGCGGTCTCATCTACTGCGGTTTCACTTCTTTCTGATCCCGCAATTGCGCGCTCAGTTGCTGATACTTGAGCTTGGCCGCCGGATCGCCCTGTGCCGCCGCTGCCGCGTAGTACGCACGCGCCACGTTCAGGTTCTTGTCCACGCCGTCGCCGCCACGTTCGTAGAACGAGCCGGTCACGTACTGCGCGGTCATGTCGCCGCCTTGCGCGGCCTTCTTGTACCAGACAAACGCCTGCTGGTTATCGCGAGTCGTGCCACGGCCATCGAGAAACTGGTTGGCCAACGCGAGTTCCGCCTGCACGTGCCCCTGCTGCGCGGCCCTCAGGAACCACCGGTGCGCTTCGACCGGATCACGCCCGACGAACTCGCCGTCGTCGTACATCTTGCCGTACACGTACTGCGCGTGCGACATGTTGGCGTCGGCGGCTTTGCGCAACCACTTCTTGCCTTCGTCGACATTGGCTTTGGTGCCTTCACCGTTGAGCAACATCATCGCGTAGTTGAACTCGGCCAGCCGGCTGCCGTGCTCCGCCGCTTTACGGAACTCAGCAAGCGCCGCGCCCATATTGCCCGCGTTGTAATCGGCGACCGCGGTTTGCGTCTCCGGATCGCTCGACTTCGCGACGCGATTGTCCTGCGCAAACGCCGTCACATTCGCCATCAACGCCGCGGTAACCGCCAGACGCACCACGACGCACTGCACCATCCCCTTCATGTCCTCACCTCCTGCAACGCCTGGCGGGTCGCGCGCAACATCCACATGACGTCGGCGGCCAGGGCGATAAAACGAAAACCGGCATCGCGATGCTGCTTTGCGCTCGCGACATCCATAGCAAAAATTCCCGCGGCGATGCCAGCCTTGTCGGCGGCGCTGACAATGCGCGCCATCGCCGCCTGCACGTCGGCATGCTTCGAATCGCCGAGGTGGCCGAGGCTCGCGGCGAGATCGGCCGGTCCGACGAACAGGCAATCGACGCCCGGCGTAGCCGCGATCTTCTCCACTTCCTGCAGGCCGCGCGCCGACTCGATCTGCACGATGGTCGCGATCTGCGCGTTGGCGGATTGCACGTAGTCGCGCCGCATGCCATACGCAGCCGCCCGCACCGCGCCGGCCACACCGCGCTGACCGTCGAGTGCATCGGCGGTCGGATACTGCGTCAGACGCACGGCCTGTGCCGCCTCTTCCGCGGTTTCGATATTCGGGAACATCAGCGTGCGGGCGCCGGCGTCGAGCACGCGCTTGACGAGCCACGCCTCGCTGGCAGGCACGCGTACAACGGGCTCGCTCGGCAGATGCGCCGCGGCGATCGCGCGCAATTGCGACGTAACGTCACCGCTATCGTTCGGCGCATGCTCCATGTCGATCAGCAACCAGTCGAAACCGGCGTGCGCGAGCGCCTCGGCTGCAGAATCGCTACCGAGCGAAAGCCACAGCCCGAACTGCGTATCGGCTTCTTTAAGACGTTGCTTGAGGGGATTTGTGAAGGTGCTCATTGCCGCGCTCCCTGGCGATGGGACACATCGCCTGAAACGCGGGTGAGGATGGCGCAGCCGAACAGGCCAACGCCCGGGCCGTGACGGCCTGAATGCCTGCTGCGACGCAATGCGGTGACCGGCATGTCTCGCTCCATGTGGTTATCGGAGCGATCATACCGTGACAATAACGCGGGGGTTGGGCCGCGGGCTCGAGTCGCGCGGCCCTGAACTTAATCGCGGACCACGTCGGCCCAGCAATTCGGCGTCTCGAACAGACGCACCTTATGCAAACGCAGATTCACGCCGTAATGCGCGTCGTAGACGTTCGCGAGGATATCGAACGCGACGGCGGCGAGATTTTCAACGGTCGGGATGCGATCGAGCACGACCGTCTTGTGTCCCGCCATGGTTTCCAGAAAACCGCGCACCTGTGTATCGCCTTCGTAGACGAGGAACGCATGGTCCCACTTGTCGACCAGATGCTCGACCGCGAGCGACTTCACGTCGGCGAAGTCCATCACCATGCCGCGATCCGGCGCGCCTTCGGTATCGACCAGGTCGCCTTGCAGCGTGATTTCGAGCACATAGCGATGGCCGTGCAGATTACGGCACTGGCTGCGGTGATCGGGGATGCGGTGGCCCGCGTCGAATTCGAGTTTTCGTGTAATCGTCAGCACGGCAAATCAGGGAATGTTCAGATACTTGTGGGTCTGCATCGACAGGCGCCATTGCGGATGGCGTTTGCACCAGTCGATCGCGAGCTTGGTGTTGAGGTCGCGCGACGGGCCGTCCATCGGCTGGACGAGGAAATACTCGAAGTCGAGCTTCGCATACTCGGACAAACGCTGGTTGTCCTGCGGAATCACGACCTTCAGTTCGTTGCCCTTGGTGACGACGAGCGGCGCATCGGCCTTCGGGCTCACGCAGATCCAGTCGATCGTCTCGAGCACCGGCAGCGAGCCGTTGGTTTCGATGGCGATTTCGAAGCCGGCGGCATGCAGCGCATCGACGAACGGCTGATCGATCTGCAACATCGGCTCACCGCCCGTGCAGACCACGAAGCGTTCGCCCTCGCCTTCCGGCCATTGCGACGCGATCATCTGCACCAGATCTTCCGGCGTACGGTACTTGCCGCCGTTCTCACCATCGGTCCCGACGAAGTCCGTATCGCAGAAACGGCAGACCGCATCCGCACGATCTTCTTCGCGGCCCGACCACAGATTGCAACCGGCGAACCGGCAGAACACGGCCGGACGCCCGGCATTCGCACCCTCGCCCTGCAATGTGTAGAAGATTTCCTTGACCGCGTAAGTCATGCTGCTTTCTGCCTTGTGTTCCTGAAAATAATTGCCTGCGCCGCGCCCGTTCGCACGGTGCGCCAGCGTAAAACTTCGGTGAGCGTCAGACCGGCTCGGTCACCTTCTCACCGGCCAGATACGCTTCGTAACCGCGCTTGCGCAAGCGGCACGCCGGGCATTCGCCGCAGCCGAAACCCCATGCATGCAACTCGGCGCGCTCGCCGACATAGCAGGTGTGCGTTTCGACGCGCACCAGTTCGACCAGTTCGTCGCCGCCCAACTCGTGCGCGAGACGCCACGTGTCGGCCTTATCGAGCCACATCAGCGGCGTTTCGAGCAGGAAGCGCGTATCCATGCCGAGGTTCAGCGCGACCTGCAATGCCTTCATCGTGTCGTCGCGGCAATCGGGGTAGCCCGAGAAGTCCGTCTCGCACATGCCGCCAACCAGCACCTGCAAACCACGCCGATAGGCGATGGCCGCGGCGATCGTCATGAACATCAGATTGCGGCCCGGCACGAACGTATTCGGCAAACCGTTCGCCGTGGCGTGAATCTCGATTTCGCGCGTCATCGCGGTATCGCTGATCGAGCCGAGCACCGACAGATCGATCATGTGATCTTCGCCGAGGCGGTCGGCCCACGCCGGAAATGTCCGCGTCACCGCGTTACGAAACCCTTCGCGGCATTCGAGTTCGACTCGGTGCCGCTGGCCATAATCGAAGCCCAGCGTCTCGACTGTTTCATAGCGTTCGAGGGCCCAGGCGAGGCACGTGGCGGAATCCTGGCCGCCGGAAAACAGCACCAGAGCGCTACGTTTAGCGTCTTTGCGGATCACCGTGAAACTCCGTGAATGATGAGTGCCACGTCGCGCTGCGCGAGGTGCGCCATGCAAGCAACGCGGCGCGACGCGTGCCGGCACTGCTGCCGGCCCAAAGCAGTATAGGCCGCGCCTTCCGCATGCAGAGTCGCTGGGCGCTTATACCGTTAATCGTCGGGCGAAGGGTTCGGCACCTGTTGCGGCCTTGCCGTGTTGCGGCAGAGTGCGCAAAAGGCGCCGCTTCAGGATACGAAAAGACGCGTTTGGTGCGGTGGCGCGCCAGTGGAACGCCTACAGCACCCTCGCATGCAAGTCCTTGAACTGGCGCAATTTTATCACGCGACGCCCAATGCCGCCGAGCGCACCCGCCGCGGAGGCACGCTGGCCATGCCCATCAGAAACGGGACAAAAAAGGAAAAGCCCCAGGAATCTTGCGATTTCCTGGGGCTGAATCCTGGTGGCCTGGGACGGAATCGAACCATCGACACGCGGATTTTCAATCCGCTGCTCTACCAACTGAGCTACCGGGCCAACGAAGAACGAAATGATATCAAAGGGTCAGCAGCACGGCAAGCCCCCTCTCGAAAAAATCTGCCGCGCCCGAATCTGCACGCATTGCGCAGGCCCTTCACTCCCCTTTGTTCTTACCGAGATCGACACCGAGCTGCTTGAGCTTGCGATACAAGTGCGTGCGTTCGAGACCCGTCTTTTCCGCGACGCGCGTCATGCTGCCATTCTCGCGCGCGAGGTGATATTCGAAGTAAGCACGCTCGAACGCATCGCGCGCATCGCGCAACGGGATGTCGAACGAGATCGACGCCGTTTGCGCAGCCAACGCGCCGCTGCCCATGCCATCCGACGACAGCATCGGCAACGCAGCCGCCGAAGCCACGGCCGAAGCGCTGACCGGCAACGCCGGCTTGGCGACCGCGCCGCCCGGTGCACCGACCGCATTGCCGCGGGCGAGGCCCTGCTCGACTGCCTTCAGCAGCTTCTGCAACGCAATCGGCTTCTCGAGGAAATTGAGTGCGCCGATCTTGGTTGCTTCAACCGCCGTATCGATGGTTGCGTGACCGGACATCATGATCACCGGCATGGTCAGCTGCCCCTGCGCGGCCCATTCTTTGAGCAAGGTGACGCCGTCCGTATCGGGCATCCAGATGTCGAGCAGCACCAGGTCCGGCGCCTGGCGCAAGCGGAATTCGCGCGCTTCCTGCGCGTTTTCCGCGGCCTCCACGACATGCCCCTCGTCGCTCAGGATCTCCGAGAGCAATTCCCGGATCCCCATTTCATCATCTACCACCAGGATGGTTGCCATTTACGCTGCCCTTGTCTGCACTGTTGCTTTTGTCGTTCCCTGCGACGCATTGCCATGCGCCGGCCGCGACCCTGCTCCAGGTGCCGCGGCATCGTCTGCCAGTTGAAGGAAGAGGATCGATATCTGCGCGCCTTCAATCACATCGCCCGCTTTCATGCGGTTGCGAATGTCGATGCGCGCGCCGTGTTCGTCGACGATCTTCTTGACCATCGCAAGACCGAGGCCCGTACCTTTGGCCTTGGTCGTCACGTAAGGTTCGAATGCACGTGTCAGGATACGCGCGGGGAAGCCCGGTCCGTTATCCGACACTGTCAGACGCACCGCGACGTGTACTTTGCCTTCCGCGTCGGGGTCTCCGTATTCTACTGTCCTCGTCTCGAGCAACACACGCGGTTGTTCGACGTCGGCCACGGCATCCTGTGCATTCTGCAGCAGGTTGTGAATTACCTGTCGCAATTGTGTCGCGTCGCCGCGAATCGCCGGCAAATCCGCGAGCTCTACCTGAATTGCGCCCTTGCCTTCTTCGATACCGTACAGCGTGAGCACCTCGCTGACCAGTTCGTTCAGTTGCAGATGCGCGAGCACTGCAGGGGGCGTGCGTGCATAGTCGCGGAAATTGTCGACCATCTGCTTCATCGCCGCGACCTGATTGACGATAGTGGTCGCGCCGCGCTTCAGCACATCGGCATCCGAGGGCGACAGCTTGTCGGCGAGTTTCATCTGCAAACGCTCGGCGGACAACTGGATCGGCGTGAGCGGGTTCTTGATCTCGTGCGCGAGACGCCGCGCGACTTCGCCCCAGGCGATCGAACGCTGCGCGGAGATCACATCCGAAATATCGTCGAACACGACGACGTAGCCGGAGGTCTGCATGTCTTCCGCATCGCGATCGGTGGCGGACACAAGACGCGCGCCGCGCACGAGCAAGGTGAGCGGCTCGGTTTCGCCCGGCACCTGCACCGAGAACTGCTGCTGCCAGTGGCCGCGGTCGTCGTGACCGTCGCCGCTTGCGGCCTCGCGATCGGCGAAGGCCTTGCGCACCATGCCGCCGAATTCGCTCAACACGCCAATCTGCTCGAGCGCCGAACCCAGCACCTCCTGGAACTGCTGACGGAAAATCCGCTCGGCGCCGCGGTTTGCGGTGGTGAGACGGAACTGCCGGTCGAACACGAACACACCCGCGGTCAGGTTCGCGAGAATGCTTTCCAGATAGGCTTTCGAATGCTCGAGCGCGATCCGGTTGTTCTCGACCGCCGCGCGCGCTTCGGAGAGCTGCCGCGTCATCGCGTTGAACGACTGCGTGAGGAAGCCCAGTTCGTCACGCGATTTGATTTCGCGCTTTGGCGTGTAGTCGCCCTCGGTCACTTCCTTGGTGCCCTGCGCGAGCAGGAACAACGGTCGCGCAAGCTGATTGCCGAGCGCAAGCGCCAGCATCATCGCGATGAAGGTGGCAAGGAACAGCGCGAGCGTCAGCGTGCCGATGTACATCTTGCGCAAGCCGGTACGGCCAAGCGCCTTCTCCTGATATTCGCGATAAGCCCGCTGCACTGCGTCGGCGTTACGCGCGAGCGACGGCGACACCGGCTGCGTGAGCTGCAGGAAGCGCTCGGTGGGCTGCAGCAGCGACGCGTTCGAATCGGGAATGCGCTGCACGACGCGCAGCCGCAACGCGCCCTTGCTGCCGTGCGCGCGCGGATCGCCGTCGACTTCCCCTTCGATCGCCGCATAGCCGCGGCCACGCGCCTGATCGATCATCAATGGCGTGGGTAAGTCGTTCGACACGAGTGTCGCGTAATTGCCGGACGCCTGCGCGACCACGTGCATGTCCGGCGTCGCGCCCGACATGCTGCGCGTGGGTTCGACGATCGTCGCGTCCTGCACGCCGAACTGATCGCGCAAGCGCAGCAGCGTGAGCGTGGTGCCGGCGGCGTCCGCGCTCGCCAGCTGCTCGGACATCAGGCGGCCCTTGGTCTGCAGATCGGATAGCGACGCGTCGAGCATGCCGCGGCCGAGATTCAGGCCCGAGGTCAACGCGGTTTCGACGTTCACGTCGAACCACGACTCGATACTGCGCGATACGAACTGATACGAGACCACGTAAATGATGCCGCCCGGCACCACGCCGACCAGCGCCATGAAGAACGCGAGTTTCGCTAACAGCCGGGTGCCGAACTTACCTTTTCTAAGCCGCGCAATGATGATGATGACGAGCGTCGCCACCACCAGCAAAAAGATCATCGCGACCACGAGATTGGCCGCGTACAGCCACTGGTAATAGCGGTCGAAAAATTCGGTATTCGCGCTCGCCGCTGCAAGCAGCACGAGCAGCAGCACGGCCGTCACGGCGACCGTGGACACCAGCACGCGCACGACGATGCTGCTGACGCTGGTGGCTTGGCGCACTCTATTTAGCACGTTCGGTCACCGTGAAGGTAAAGCGTTTCCACTCCGACGAGAGGCTCCAGTCGCGGTTGTTCACCGCGTCGATCTGGAACGGCTTGGGCATTAGCGCGATGTCGAGTTGCATGCGCACCGACGCGTTGTACGTCTCCCCGACATGCACCTGATTGCGGTCGATCACGTGCCACGACGTGATGTGCTTGATCACCGCGAGCGCATCTTTCAGCGTCGTGAAGCCGAGCTGCAAGCCACCCGACGACACGCTCGACACACGATACTCACGCGTGAGCGGCTGGAACGACAGGCGAATGCTCTGCGATACGCTCACCGGCTGTTCGTCGAACCAGTACCAGCGCGGCCGGCTCAGCTCGAAGTCTGTCGTGAAGTACAGCGGAATGCCTTTGTTGACGGCGTCTTCGAGATTGCTGTTCAGGTCGAAGTCGAAACGCGCGTCGATGCTCCAGCCGGTGTTGTCCGATTGCAGCGACGCGCGCTGCACCGCGATCGAATCGGCGTACGCCGCGCCCGGTACGGCGAGCCACACGGCCAGCACGATCCAGAGCACGGCAGCGAGCCGAAGCGGGAAGAAGCGTTTGATG
Source organism: Paraburkholderia sp. GAS32 (assembly GCF_050434225.1). NCBI lineage: Bacteria > Pseudomonadati > Pseudomonadota > Betaproteobacteria > Burkholderiales > Burkholderiaceae > Paraburkholderia > Paraburkholderia sp. GAS32. Next base: position 62,508 of record NZ_JBNPVS010000040.1, read on the forward strand.
GTCACCGTTTCTGAAAGCGCGCGTAGAAAAATCCGTCGTGGTCTGAGTTCGAGCCGGCGCTGTCTTCAGCGGCATGTCCGGCATGGGACCCGGCCGATGTGCCGGCGGGCGCGCGGGCAACTGAGGGTAAAAGTTGCCCCGGCGCGTCCAATCGTACCGCATCCTGGTACTTGTTTCCAAACCACTGCGCCTGCAACTCGCCTTCTTCGGGGAAGATCGAACACGTAACGTAGAGCAACTCGCCGCCTGGCTTCACGAGTGGCCATAGCGCCTCGAGAATACGGCGCTGCTCGGCGACCAGCGCGGGAATATCCGACGCGCGACGCAGCCAGCGAATATCCGGGTGACGCCGCACGATGCCCGAGGCCGAACACGGCACGTCGGCCAGAATGCGGTCGAACGGCTGGTCGATGTCGTCGTGCCATTTTGCGGGCGCACCCGCGTCGCCGATACGCACTTCCGCTTCGAGCTTGAGCCGCTGCAAGTTTTCACCGATGCGACGCGCGCGCGATGCGTCGCTTTCGAGCGCCACGAGCTGCAAGTTGGCAAGTTCGAGCAGATGGCCGGTTTTGCCGCCAGGCGCCGCGCACGCGTCGAGCACTCGCATGCCGTCACGCACGCCGAGCAGTTGCGCAGCGAGTTGCGCGCCGGCGTCTTGCACCGACACCACTCCGTCGTTGAAGCCGGGGATCCGGTCGACGGACATCGGCGTGGTGAGCTTGACGGCGTATTCGCCGGCCCTGCTCGCGGGAATGTGATGGTCCTGCAGTACCTGCAGATAGGCGTCGACTGTCGAGCGGCGCGCGTTGACGCGCAATGTCAGCGGACCCTGCGTGTTGCCGGAGGCGAGCACGGCTTGCCATGCGTCGGGCCACGCGCGCTTCACAGCATCGATCCACCACGCCGGGTAGTTCCAGCGCGCAACTTCGTCAGCTTGCGCTGCGCTCAGCAGCGCCTCACGCTCGCGCAGGAAATTACGCAGCACGGCGTTGACGAGACCCTTTGCGAACGCGAATTCACGACGCGCGGCGATGGCGCTCACCGCCTGATCGACAACCGTGAACGGCGCATAGGCGGCGTTCTCTTCATCGTCGACGAGCAAAGCGAGCGCGCAGGCGAGCACATGACCGACGTGCGGCGGCGGCGCCTTCTTCACCAGCTTCGCGATCAGCCACTCGGCGGTCGCCAGACGCCGCATGGTGCGGTACGCGATGTCCTGCACCGCGCCGCGCGCAGCGGCGGCGCTGCCTTCAGGCGCGGAGACGAATACGGATTGCAACGCGGCCGGCAACGCCGCGCCGAGGCGCACGGCGCCGACGGCCTGGCCCGCGCAGTCGAGCACGAAACCGAGCGATTCGGGCGCGAGATGCAGCATCGTCAAACGGGATTCGCGCGGACGCGTCGATGGGGAAGCAGAACGCGAAGAAGGCTTTGGAGTCATGAAAAAGGCAAAGGCAGGCCGTGCGGTACGCGCGGCGCAAACAGCACACATTGTAGCGTGGCGCGGGGCGAAGGCCGCCGAGGGTGGCGCGTAGCCGCGCCAGCCGAGGCGCGAGCAATAGGGCGAGGCCTCGCATCGGGGGGCAAGCGACGCTGCGCCCGGAGCGAAAGTGCTCCGCATTGGCCGGATCCGGTCGTGCCGCTACTAATCTGCGGTTCCGGCCGCATAAGCAAAAAGGCGAGCCCGCAGACTCGCCTTTCGTCACGCCGGATTGCCGGATCGCCGGATCAGTGCACCGTTACTCGAAGCGCCCCGTGCGCGCCATTTCCATCAAACGCGCGATGCGTTCCTCGGTGGCCGGGTGCGTCGAGAACAGATTCGCGATGCCGCCGCCCGACAGCGGATTCATGATCATCATCTGCGCGGTGGCCGGATGCTGCTCGGCCGTGGGGAACGGAATGCCGCTCGCGTAGCGATGGATCTTGTCGAGCGCCGAGGCGAGCGCCTGCGGATCGCCGGAAATCTGCGCGCCGCCGCGGTCCGCTTCGAATTCACGCGCACGCGAAATCGCCATCTGAATCAGCGCGCCGGCGATCGGCGCGAGCAACGCGACAGCGATGCCCGCGATCGGGTTCGTCGGACGGCCGTTTTCGTCACGGCTGCCGAAGAACATCGCGAAGTTCGCCAGTGCGGAAATGGCGCCGGCCATGGTCGCCGAAACCGTGGAGATCAGAATGTCGCGGTGCTTCACGTGCGCCAGTTCGTGCGCCATCACGCCGCGCATTTCGCGCTCAGACAACACGCGCAGGATGCCCGTGGTGGCGGCGACAGCCGCATGCTCCGGATTGCGGCCGGTAGCAAACGCGTTCGGCGCGTCTTCGTTGATCAGGTAGACGCGCGGCATTGGCAGGCCGGCACGCGTGGAAAGCTCGCGCACCATGCGATAGAACTGCGGCGCACTGTTTTCGTCGACTTCCTGCGCGTTGTACATGCGCAGGACCATCTTGTCCGAGAACCAGTACGAAAAGAAATTCATCCCAAGGGCGATCACGAGCGCGATCGTCATGCCGCGCGACCCGCCGATCATCCCGCCGATCACGATGAAAAGGGCCGTGATCGCGGCCATCAACATCGCGGTTTTGACCCAATTGAACATGTCTGCTACTCCTTGCCCTAACGCGGGTTCATATCTGCGCCGCGTGATCGCGGCGGCTGATTGTAAGCGAAATGTTAGATATGGGCGCGTGAGGAAAATTCAATCATCTTGATGCGGTGGCGAGCTTGATGCCCAAGCCGACGAATGCGCTGCCGACGCCGCGATCCAGCCACCGCTTCATCAAGGGCTGGCCGGAGAAGCGCTGGGTCACGCTGCCGGCAACCCACGCGACAAAACTGTTCCAGATCATGCTCATCACGACGAACACTCCGCCGAGCGTGAGGAACGCCAGCGCTTTATGGTCGCTGCCCGTTGTGACGAATTGCGGAAAGAACGACACGAAGAACAGCACGACCTTGGGATTCAGCACATTGGTCCAGAAGCCTTGCAGGAACAACTGACGCAATGATTTCGGCGCGCCGGCCGCGCGCGCTTCACCCACCGCCTGGTCTGCCGCCGGCTTCGCGAAAATCAGGCGCAGGCCGAGATACATCAGATAAATAGCACCGACGAACTTGATAACGGTGAATGCGGTGGCCGAAGCGGCCAGCAGCGCCGTCAGGCCGAACGCGCAGGCAAGCGAATGAACGCAGCAACCGGCGGAGATGCCGAGCGCGGACATCAGCCCTGCGCCACGACCCTGTGCGACGCTGCGCCCGACGATGTAAGCCGTATCGGGACCGGGCGTCACATTCAGCAGAAAGACCGCGACGACGAAAAACTCGAAATGGGTGATGCCAAACATGGAGATCCTCTAAACGCGGGCTGTTGCATAGAGGATTCTAACGCGCTGCAGACTTGCAGCGGGGCTCTTGAACATCGGCCGAATGGACGATGTTCAAGCTATGCGCAAGGCGGTTATTTTGTTTCGGGAAGCTGGAAACGCTGACCCGCGGCCAGCGTGGCGCCGGCCAGGAATTCGCGCACCGGCAAGCGCTTGCCGCCGGGTTTTTGCAATTGCGTGAGACGCAGGGCGCCTTCGCCACAGGCAACCACGACGCCTTCCGGAGAAACGTCGGCGATCGTGCCGGGCGCTGTGTTGCCTTGCGCCTCGACCGGGACCGCCGCCCAGATCTTGATCGACGTACCGTCTTCCAGCGTGCCCACGCCGCCGGGGAACGGGTCGAACGCGCGCACCTGACGCGCAAGGACCGTGGCTGGCTTACTCCAGTCGAGTGCAGCCTCGTGCTTGCCGATCTTTTCCGCGTAAGTCACGCCGTCCGCGGGTTGCGGCGTTGCCGCCAGCTTGCCGCTACGCTCGAGTTCGATCAGTGCTTCGACGATCAGCTTCGCGCCGTCCTGTGCGAGGCGGTCGTGGAGCGTGGCCGTCGTGTCGTCGGCGGAAATCGGTGTGCGCACTTCGGAAATCATCGCGCCGGTATCGAGGCCGACGTCCATCTGCATCAGCGTGATACCGGTTTCCGTGTCGCCCGCCTCGATCGCACGGTGGATCGGCGCGGCGCCGCGCCAGCGCGGCAACAGCGACCCGTGAATGTTGATGCAACCCAGCGGCGGAATATCGAGCACTTCCTGAGGCAGGATCAGACCATATGCGGCCACCACCATCACGTCGTGCGGCGTGGCGCGCAGTTGATCGATCGCGGCGGTGGCCTCGGCCGGATATTTGCCGGCGCGGCGCAGCGAAGGCGGCTGCGCCACAGCAAGCCCGTGTTCCTGCGCGTAGCGTTTGACCGGACTCGCCTGCAATTTCATCCCGCGTCCCGCGGGCCGGTCGGGCTGAGTCAGCACGAGCGGCACCGGAAAACCGGCGCTGTGAATCGCGGCAAGCGCGGCCGCGGCGAACTCCGGCGTACCGGCAAAGATGACGCGCAACGAATGACTCATGAAGGGGGCAGTAGGCGAGGTGGACGCGCGTTACATCGCGTGGGCGAGCTTCTTCATCTTGCTCTTGATGCGCGTCTGCTTGAGCGACGACAGGTACTCGACGAACACGCGGCCCATCAGGTGATCCATTTCGTGTTGAATGCAAACGGCCAGCAAGCCTTCGCAATCCAGCTCGAAGGTCTCGCCCTTCTCGTTCAGCGCCCGCACGCGCACTTTCTCGGCGCGCTCGACGTTATCGTAAATGCCTGGTACCGAGAGGCAGCCCTCTTCCGACAACTTCTTCTCGTCGCTCGACCAGATGATTTCCGGATTGATGAAGGCGAGTAGCTCGTCGTGCGTTTCCGACACGTCGATCACGATCACGCGTTCATGCACGTCCACCTGGGTCGCCGCGAGGCCGACGCCGGGCGCGCCATACATCGTTTCGGCCATGTCGGCGACGAGCCGGCGGATGCGGTCGTTGACCGCTTCGACCGGCTTCGCAATCTTGTGCAACCGCTTGTCCGGGTAATTGAGAATGTTCAGTAAAGCCATGATCTTGAGTGTGTTTTTTCGGCGCCGCTGCCGGTGGAAGGCTAGCGTTGGCCATTCGGCCAGGTTGTGGGCACATCGCGTTACGCAGAGGATAGAGGCTGTCGAACCGGTTCGATTCAACGCGCCACGTGCGCCGAACGACGAGCCCGCGCGGGTGGGCGCGGCGCTGCAGTTATTTCGGATGATGAAAATTTTAGCATGGCGCCCGCCTGCCCGCTGGCTCCGTAAGAGGATCGACCGTCAATGCATACCTTGCCCGCAACCGATATTGAACTCGCCGCCTGGCTGCGGCTTTCGCTCGCGCCGGGGCTGAAGCCCGCTGCCCTGCGCCTACTTCTGGGCGCTTTCGGACTGCCGGAAGCGATCTTCAATCAATCGCCCGAGGCACTTGCCGGGATCGCGGGCGAGGCCGCGGCGCGCGCCGTGCTGGCGCCGTCCAGCCCAGATTTCGATGCGCAACTCGACGCGGTAATCGCATGGCGCGAGCTGCCCGGCAACCACGTGGTGACACTCGACGATCCCGCCTACCCGCCCGCGTTGCTGACCATGCCCGATCCGCCGCCACTACTATATATAAAGGGCCGGCTGGATCTGTTGCATACGAGGGCGGTCGCGCTGGTTGGCAGCCGCAGCGCGACACCGCAAGGCGCTGAGGATGCGGAGCGTTTCGCGCGCGAGCTTTCGCAGGCCGGTGTCACGATCGTATCGGGGCTCGCGCTGGGCATCGACGGTGCCGCGCATCGGGGCGGCCTGGAAGGCGTCGGTAGCACGGTGGCCGTAATCGGCACCGGCGCGGACCTCGTGTATCCGGCCGCGCATCATGCACTGGCGCGGCAGATTGCAATGCAAGGCGCGATCCTGTCGGAATGGCCGCTCGGCACACCGGCGCGCGCCGCCAATTTTCCACAGCGTAACCGCTTGATCGCCGGCCTCGTCAGCGGGGTTGTGATCGTCGAGGCCGCCATGCGCTCGGGCTCGCTGATCACGGCGCGGCTCGCCAATGAAATGGGGCGCGATATCTTCGCGTTGCCCGGCTCGATCCATGCGCCGTTGTCGCGCGGTTGCCATCGGATCATCAAGCAGGGCGCCAAGCTGGTGGAAACGCCCGATGAGGTGTTGGAGGAACTGGGCGTCTCGAGGCCCGTGGCAACGAAGGCCGCCAGCGGGCAAGCCGTTCTTTGGGACGGCGAGGCGGGCTGGCGAAATTCCTCAACGGGGCTGGCGTCGGTGGCAGATCAACCGGATTCGGCAGCCGCGCCAGCCTCAGCCGCGACTCAGCCGGAATTGACGGCTGCGCCGGCAGCATCCGCGGCCCCGCCGGCCATGAGCGCAGAGGCGTTGCAACTCCTCGACGCACTCGGTCACGCCCCCGCCACGCTTGAAATTCTTGCCACCCGCACCGAGATGGGGGACGCGGCATTGCAAAACACGCTGCTGCAGCTCGAACTCGCCGGCCAGGTGACCGCGCTGCCCGGCGGCCGCTTCACGCGAGCCACCCACGGCTGACCCCGCATCGACCAGGGTTGACCACCATTCGGGATCGGCCATGCTACATTCGCGCCAAAGCACCTGACAAAAGTACGCAAGGAACCACCATGCCCGCGCTGAATCTCGACACCGACCAAGACCGGATCGCCGAGCGCGTCAACGAACCCGACACGCTGTTCGTGGCCTGCCTGTGCGCGGAGTGGTGCGGAACCTGTCGTGAGTATCGGGACGCCTTCGACCGGCTGGCCGATAAGCATCCGGAGATCTGTTTCGCATGGATCGACATCGAAACCCATGCGGACCGCTTCGACGATCTGGATGTCGAAAATTTCCCGACCATCCTGATCGAAGACTCAGTAACGACACGTTTTTTTGGCACGGTTTTGCCGCAGGCGGCGATTGTGGAGCGGATGTTGTCCGATCTAACGGCCGTGCCGGGCGTCAGCGGCGCGCCCAAACTGCGGCCCGCGCTCGCCGTCGCGTGAATGTGGGCGCCAGCCGCTGAACCTTGCGGCACGGGCGTTGCGAGCGACACACAGCGCGTTTTCCGCAGCTTGCCCAGTTACTGAGCGCGCAATTATCATGGCGCGCTTTTTATGGCACTTGACACGCCGCGCTGGCGCCGTGTGCTATAAAGCGGTCGTTATTGGGTCGCAAAGGTCGCAAACGAGGGTCGCGCTAATAAATGCGCACTCAAGGCCATCAACCCGGATCTACCAACCTCACATCGAGTCATGTCCAAAGCACTGATCATCGCCGAAAAGCCTTCCGTCGCGAACGACATCGCGCGCGCTTTGGGCGGCTTTACCAAGCATGACGAATACTACGAAAGCGACGACTACGTCCTTTCCTCGGCAGTCGGCCACTTGCTGGAAATCGCCGCGCCCGAAGACTATGAAGTCAAACGCGGCAAGTGGAGTTTCGCCAACCTGCCCGTCATTCCGCCGCATTTCGATCTGAATCCGATCGCCAAGAGCGAGTCGCGCCTGAAGGTGCTGACCAAGCTGCTCAAGCGTAAAGACGTCGATCGCCTGATCAACGCATGTGACGCGGGGCGCGAGGGCGAGCTGATTTTCCGCCTGATCGCGCAGCACGCGAAAGCCAAGCAACCGGTACAGCGTCTGTGGCTTCAGTCGATGACCGCCGGCTCGATTCGCGACGGCTTTGCCCGTCTGCGTAGCGACGAAGAAATGCAGCCGCTCGCGGATGCGGCACGCTGCCGTTCGGAAGCGGACTGGCTGGTCGGCATCAACGGCACGCGCGCCATGACCGCGTTCAACAGCAAGGGCGGCGGCTTCTTCCTGACCACGGTTGGGCGGGTGCAGACGCCGACGCTGTCGATCGTCGTCGAGCGCGAAGAAAAGATTCGCCGCTTCGTGCCGCGCGATTACTGGGAAGTGAAGGCGGAGTTCGTCTGCGCAGCCGGTTTCTACGAAGGCCGCTGGTTCGATCCGCAATTCAAGCGCGACGAGTTCGATCCGGAAAAACGCGATTCGCGTCTGTGGGCACTGCCCGCGGCCGAAACGATCGTCGCCGCCTGCCGCGGCCAGATCGGCAAGGTAACCGAAGAATCGAAGCCGTCCACGCAACTGTCGCCGGCACTGTTCGACCTGACCAGCTTGCAGCGCGAGGCCAACGGCCGCTTCGGCTTCTCGGCGAAGAACACGCTGGGTCTCGCTCAGGCGTTGTACGAAAAGCACAAGGTGCTGACCTATCCCCGGACCGACGCGCGCGCGTTGCCGGAAGACTATATGGATACGGTCAAGGAAACGCTTGGCATGCTCAAGGAGAGCAACAACTATCTCCCGTACGCCAAGCAGGTGCTCGACAAGGGTTGGGTGAAGCCGAACAAGCGCATCTTCGATAATTCGAAGATCAGCGACCACTTCGCAATCATCCCGACGGCGCAGGCGCCGAAGAATCTGTCCGAGCCGGAACAGAAGCTCTACGACCTGGTCGTGAAGCGCTTCCTGTCGGTGTTCTTCCCGGCCGCGGAATATCGAGTAACGACGCGGATCACGGAAGTGGTCGGCCATCACTTCAAGACTGAAGGCAAGGTGCTGGTCGAACCGGGCTGGTTGCAGGTCTATGGCCGCGAAATCAGCGGCGAAGACGCGAACCTCGTGCCGGTGCAGAAGGACGAGAAGGTCAAGACGGACAAGATCGCCGCCCAGCAACTGGTGACGAAACCGCCCGCACGCTACAACGAAGCGACCTTGCTGTCGGCCATGGAAGGCGCGGGCAAGCTGGTCGAAGACGACGAATTGCGCGAAGCCATGGCGGCCAAGGGGCTCGGCACGCCGGCCACGCGCGCCGCCATCATCGAAGGGCTGCTTGGCGAAAAGTATCTGATCCGCGAAGGCCGCGATCTGATTCCGACTGCCAAAGCATTCCAGTTGATGACGCTGCTGCGCGGTCTCGGCGTGAAGGAACTGACCGCGCCGGAATTGACCGGCGAGTGGGAATACAAGCTCTCGCAGATGGAGCGTGGCAACCTGCCGCGCGACGCGTTCATGCAGGAAATCGCCCGCATGACGCAAACCATCGTCAAGCGCGCGAAGGAATACGATTCCGACACGATCCCCGGCGATTACGCGACGTTGCAGACGCCGTGTCCGAATTGCGGCGGTCAGGTGAAGGAAAACTATCGGCGCTTTGCATGCTCGAAGTGCGAGTTTTCGATCTCGAAGATTCCGGGCGGCCGTCAGTTCGAAATCCCGGAAGTTGAAGAGCTGCTGCAGAACAAGACGATCGGACCGCTGTCGGGTTTCCGCAGCAAGATGGGCCGTCCGTTCTCCGCGATCCTCAAGCTTTCGCTCGATGACGAGATCAAGAACTACAAGCTCGAATTCGACTTCGGTCAGGATTCGGGCGGCGAAGACGGCGAACCGCCTGACTTCTCCGATCAAGAGGCGGTCGGCGCGTGCCCGAAGTGCAAGGGCCGCGTGTTCGAACACGGTATGAGCTATGTCTGCGAGAACTCGGTCGCGAATCCGAAGACTTGTGATTTCCGCTCGGGCAAGGTGATTCTGCAGCAGGAAATCGCGCGTGAGCAGATGGCGAAGTTGCTCGAGGAAGGACGCACCGATCTGCTGACGAACTTCAAGTCGTCGCGCACCGGCCGCAACTTCAAGGCGTTCCTCGTCAAGCAGAACGACGGCAAGATCGGCTTCGAATTCGAGAAGAAAGAGCCGTCGGCCAAGACCGCAGCGAAAACCGCGGCGGCCAAGACTGCAGCGAAGGCAGCGCCGGAGTCTGATGACGAAGACGCACCGGTCGCAGTGAAGGCAGTGCCCGCCAAAAAGGCCGCAGCGAAGAAAGTGCCCGCTACGAAGACGGCGGCTGCGAAAAAGACCGCCGCTGCCAAGAAGGCGCCGGCTAAGAAAGCAGTAGCACGCAAGACGGGCTCGTAATTCGGGCGGAGGCTGGAGGGTATTCTGCTTCCAGCCAGCTTCGAACTTGCCGATAAAAAAGGCGCAGTCACTTCCGTGACTGCGCCTTTTTATTTGTCGGCCCGGCAGCGCTTGCCTCAAGCGCTGCCGGCGCCATCGCCCGACTAGTTACAGCGGCGACAGAGCGGTAGGCCGCGGACGATTCGTCGTCTTTGCCAAAGTCTTCGGCAGCGGCGACAACTCGCTATCCAGCAGCCGTGACAGTGGCTCAGCGCCATCGAACGCTTCCGGCGGCATGGGGTCCGCTGAATCGAGCGCGGCGGACGTAGCGGGCCTGCCAAGCCCGTCCTTGATCCACTGCTCACCGAGCAGACTATTCGGCGTCTGGCTGAAATGCTCGACCAGATGATCGATAAACGTTCGCACCTTCGCCGGCAAGTGACGGCGGCTCGGATACGCGATGTTGATCTCGACCTGCGGCAAACGGAAATCGCCGAGCAAACGCACGAGCCTGCCGCGCGTCATGTCGCGGCCGATCAGGTAGCTCGGCAGAATCGCGATGCCCATGCCGAGCAACGCGAACTGCCGCAGCATCTCCGTGTTGTTCGCCACGATGACGTTGACCGGCCGCACGCGCACTTCGCCTTCCGAACCCGTGAACACCCGCTCGTCGCCCCAATACTCGGACGGCAAGCTCAGGCACGGATGCTCGAGCAGATGTTCGGGGCGCGTGGGCGTGCCGTGCTTTTCCAGATACGCGGGCGTCGCGCATACCGTCATGCAACCGGTGGTCAAGCGCCGCGTGACAATGCTCGCGCTGCGCATCTGCCGCGTGACCACCACACCGACGTCGAAACCTTCTTCGACCAGATCAACCTGACGGTCGACCAGCGTGACATCGGGAATGACTTTCGGATAGCGCTCCGCGTAGGTTTGCAGCACGGGCGCAAGGTTATGCAACCCAAACACGACCGGTGCGACTATGCGCAGCGTGCCGACGGGTTCGTGATTGCGCGCGACCACCATCTGCTCGACGTCTTCCAGTTCGTCGAGAATCTGGCGCGCGCGCTCGAGATAAACCTGGCCGGATTCGGTCAGAGACAAGCTGCGGGTTGTGCGATTGAGCAGCCGCGTACCAAGACGGCCTTCGAGATCGGCAACGTGACGGGTGGCAACTGCGTTGGAAATATCCATCGCGCTCGCAGCGCGGGCAAAACTGCCGAGATCCGCCACTTTGACGAAAACTCGCATCGACTGCAAATGATCCATAAGACAACTCCTGCCGTGTTACTGCTTCCTGACAATTAGTGAAAACCAGTGAAGCGAACTTGGAATTCTCCTACGACTCGCGAAATCGTGCAGAAGTTGCCCGCGAAAGCCGAAATATTGTCGATATTTGTGCGACTGTGTCCCTCAATGTAGGGCACGCATCTCGATTGTTCCGATGAGAGCAACAATCTGCTGCACCGCAGCTTGCACTGTCTTTTTTGTTCGAACAGATGCAACGGTCGTCTCGGCATTGTGAAATCAGAAAAAATCCCGACGCGGCGTCGGACCGGCAAAGAAAAACCGCCCGAAGGCGGCTTCTGTGCGAAGTGACCGCTCACCTAGTCAGGCAGCGAGCTTTCCTTCGAGTGTGAGCTTGGTCTGCGTCAAAGCCGGCGGCAGGCCTTGCTGCAACGTGTCAAATAGCTCGGTATGGAGCGCGAGTTCGGCGCGCCAAGCTGCGTCGTCGACCGAGATCACCTGCTGGAATTGCTCGCGGCTGAAATCCAGGCCGCGCCAGTCGATGTCTTCATAGTGCGGCGACACGCCGAACGCGTGCTCTTCACCTTGCGCCTTGCCTTCGATGCGCCCGACCATCCAGCTCAACACGCGCATGTTCTCGCCGAAGCCCGGCCAGACGAACTTGCCGTCCGCGCCCTTGCGGAACCAGTTGACGCAGAAGATCTTCGGCAGCTTTGCGTTCAGTTTCTCGAGACGCTCGCCGGTTTTCAGCCAGTGCCCGAAGTAGTCGCTCATGTTGTAGCCGCAGAACGGCAGCATTGCGAACGGGTCGCGGCGCACCACGCCCTGCTGCCCCGCCGCCGCCGCGGTCGTTTCCGAGCCCATGGTGGCCGCCATGTAGACGCCTTCGACCCAGTTGCGCGCTTCCGTGACGAGTGGCACGGTGGTCGAACGGCGGCCGCCGAAAATGAACGCGTCAATCGCAACACCTGCCGGGTTCTCCCAGTCGGCATCGATCGACGGACATTGCGAAGCCGGCGCCGTGAACCGTGCGTTCGGGTGCGCGGCCTTGCGCCCGCTCTCCTTCGCGCTCGCCGGCGTCCAGTCCTTGCCCTGCCAGTCGATCAGGTGCGCGGGCGGCTCGTCGGTCATGCCCTCCCACCAGACGTCGCCGTCGTCGGTCAGCGCGACGTTCGTGAAGATGACGTTTTCCTTCAACGTGGCCATTGCGTTGAAGTTGGTCTTTTCGCTCGTGCCCGGCGCGACGCCGAAATACCCCGCCTCCGGGTTGATCGCGTACAGACGGCCGTCCTTACCCGGCTTGATCCACGCAATATCGTCGCCGATCGTGGAGATTTTCCAGCCATTCAGACCTTCCGGCGGAATCAGCATCGCGAAGTTGGTCTTGCCGCAAGCCGACGGAAACGCCGCCGCGACATGATGCTTATGTCCTTGCGGCGACGTCACGCCGAGAATCAGCATGTGTTCGGCGAGCCAGCCTTCGTCGCGGCCCATCGTGGAGGCGATGCGCAGCGCGAAGCACTTCTTGCCGAGCAGCGCATTGCCGCCGTAGCCTGAGCCGTAGCTCCAGATCTCGCGCGATTCGGGGAAATGGACGATGTATTTGGTCTCGTTGCACGGCCACGGCACGTCTTTCGCGCCCGCCGCAAGCGGCGCGCCGACCGAGTGCACGCACGGCACGAACTCGCCGTCTTCGCCCAGCACCTCGTACACCTTGCGACCCATGCGCGTCATGATGCGCATGTTGGTCACCACGTACGCGCTGTCGCTCAACTCGACGCCGACGTGCGCGATCGGCGAACCGAGAGGCCCCATCGAGAACGGCACCACATACATGGTGCGGCCGCGCATGGCGCCGTCGAAGAGGCCGTTGAGCGTCGAGCGCATCTCAGCCGGTTCGATCCAGTTGTTGGTTGGCCCGGCATCTTCACGACGCTGCGAGCAGATGAAGGTACGGTCTTCGACACGCGCCACGTCCGACGGATCGGACCATGCCAGATAGGAATTGGGACGTTTGGCAGGATTGAGCTTCTTGAGGGTACCGGCTTCGACCATCTGGGCACACAGGCGGTCGTACTCTTCCTGTGAACCGTCGCACCAGACGATTCGATCGGGCTTGGTCCTGGCGGCAACGCGCTGGACCCAGTCGATCAGTTTTCGGTGCTTGACCCATTCGGGCGCCCCTGCGGACGCCTCTATAGTGGGCTGTCCTTCGAATGAGGGATGATTCATCGACCTGTCTCCGTTTTGAAAGCAATAGAAAAACGGTACAAGCCCAGTGACGCTGCATGCGAGAGGCGTTCAATTCATCGCGACGACATTTCTACAAGCCGACGCGCAATTTGTGCAGGTCATCATGGGCCACACAGCCTGTTGCACGGAGGTTCCCGCCGACGGCCTTCTGCAACCGTCTGTAAAGCGACTTGCCTCAACACGCAACAAACTGTTAAAAACGATGTCAATCGGCCTTGCCGTGGCGCTGCCGTTCTACGCGGCAACTTCTACGGTAAGGCATCCAGCCAGACCGGCATGTGACCTGGGTCACATGGTGGGACAGTCAGCATAACACTCCGTTCCGCACCGCTATGGTGCGCCGCAAGACACATACCATGAAGATTGCCATCCTCGACGATTACCAGGACGCCGTCCGCAAGCTCGACTGCTTTCAACTGCTGGCCGACCATGAGGTCAAGGTTTTCAACAACACAGTCCGCGGTCTCGGCCAACTGGCGAGCCGTCTTTCCGAAGTCGACGCACTCGTCTTGATCCGCGAACGCACCCGCATCAGCTCGCAACTACTCGACAAGTTGCCGCGTTTGCGCATGATCAGCCAAACCGGCAAAGTCTCCAGCCATATCGATCTGGCAGCCTGTACCGAGCGCGGCATTGCCGTGCTGGAAGGCAGCGGCTCACCGATCGCGCCGGCCGAACTGACGTGGGCCCTCATCATGGCCGCTCAACGGCGGATTCCGCAATACGTAGCAAACCTTAAGCAAGGGGCCTGGCAGCAGTCCGGCTTGAAGACATCGGTGCTGCCGCCGAACTTCGGTTTGGGCCAGGTGTTACGCGGTCAGACGCTGGGGATTTGGGGTTACGGCAAGGTCGGCCGGCTGGTTGCCGGATACGGCAAGGCGTTCGGCATGAACGTGCTGATCTGGGGTCGCGAGCATTCGCGCGAAGCGGCGCGCGCGGACGGCTATGGCGTGGCCGAGAGCCGCGAGGCGTTGTTCGAGCAAAGCGATGTGCTGTCGTTGCACCTGCGACTGCATGACGACACGCGCGGTATCGTCAAGCAGGAAGACCTGATGCGGATGAAGCCGACCGCGTTGCTCGTGAACACGAGCCGGGCCGAACTGCTCGACGACAACGCACTCGTCGGTGCGTTGTCGCACAATCGTCCGGGGATGGTCGCGATCGACGTCTACGAAAGCGAGCCGATTCTGCAGGGCTACAGCTTGCTGCGCATGGAGAACGTGATCTGCACGCCGCACATCGGCTACGTGGAGCGCGAGAGCTATGAGTTGTATTTCACCGCGGCATTCCAGAACATTCTGGCTTTCGACGCCGGCGACACGGCCAGCGTGGCGAATCCGGAAGCGTTGCAGGGCGGGCGCCGGCGTTAAGCGTCTGCGCTAGACTCCGGCTGCAATTTTCGATGAAGCACCCGCGCTAACCGCTCGCGATTGCGTCAGGCTTCGATCTGCGCGCCAATTCCTCTGGCACGAGGCCGCGAGCCACGCAACGCATTGAGGATTGGCGACGCCGTTGCTCACCTCAGCGCACTTCGTGCGCGGCAGCTTCCAGCAGATCGGGCATGCGTTTCAGAAAGGCCTCGCCGTCGGTGCGACCGAGGTTGTACGCGTGCACCATCTGCGAAGGGCTCGTGTAGTCCCAACTCGAAATCGGCACCTTGCGCGACGGTTGCACGTAGAGCCGTTGCTGCACGCCGTGTGGCACGACGAACATCTGCGGCCGTGGATAAAGGCGCGTGACCATCACCAGCACGTTGCCGGGCGCATCGGCGTCGAGCGCGCCGACCGGCACGTTGTCGACCATCCCGCCGTCGAGCACCGGCCGGCCATTGCGCCGTAAAACCGGCGTGAACGGCGGCGTACTCGACGATTGCAGGATCAGATCGGCAAGATCCTCGACGCTCGCGCAATCCTGCGCTCGCACGAATTCCGGATGAAAGCCGAGCGTCTGACCCAATGTCGGATGCAGCGTTTTGCGCACGTACTTTTCGATGTTGTACGCGATCAGGCCTGCGGCAACTGCACTGCGCGCGCCAAGCCAGCGCGGCAGGTGCGACACGCCGATGCGGATTTCAGGCGCGTCGGCGAGCGTGGAAAATTTGTCGCGGTAGATATCGAGCAACGCCTGCCGGTAGATCCGGTAATGCGGAAACACCGATTCGCCACGCAGCAGATTGCCCCAGTAGGCATTGCGGGTGTTGTGGCGCAGCGCGTCTTCGTAATAGCGCATGACCCAGTCGGAATCGCGCGTGTAGAGCATGCACGCGGTGGCGGCGCCGGCCGAAATGCCAGCGATGACGCGCGGACGGATATCCAGCTCCGGCTGCACCACGTCCCAGAATCCCGCCTGCCACCAGCAGCGATTGCCGCCGCCAGCGAATACGACCTGATCGAACATCTTGGCTTTTTCCTCTAATACAGCTTGCTGGCCCGTTTCAGGTGTCAGTCGAGCAGCGCGTAGGTGGTGGTAGCGTGGACGGCCATGTTGCCGGCTTCGTCGAATAACTCGACTTCGCCGAACACGAGATTGCGGCCCATGCGCAGCACGCGCGCGGTGATCAGCACGTCGCCGTTGCGGACCGCGCGCATGAAACTGATGTTGAGCGAGACGGTGCTCATCGGCTTGAAGCCGCCGAGCGCGGCCGAAATCGCGACGATCATTGCCGTGTCGGCCGCCGCCATGAAGACCTGGCCGCAGATCACGCCGCCGGAATGGCGCAGTCCGCCGGAAAACGGCAGGCGCAACGTCGCACTTTCTTCGTCGACCTTGACCGGGGTCAGCGTGAGCGCGCGGACCCAGGGCGCGAGGATGCGGTCGAGCAGCTCGATAATCTCTTTGTCATCCATGGTGGTCCCCGGTCGAAAGCCGCGCGAGGCTTCGAGCGGCTGGTGTCCGCGACATGATACCGGGACGGTGAGCCGCGCGCCTTCCCGGTGCGTAACGGCCGGCAGCGCAGGTGCCGGGTCGCCGCCCTTCCAGATTTTTTAAGAAATCTGCTAAAGGGGCTTGGCAATCTCGGAAAGTTTCGGCATAATTTCGCTTCTGTTGGGGGCGTTAGCTCAGTTGGTAGAGCAGCGGACTCTTAATCCGTAGGTCGAGTGTTCGAGTCACTCACGCCCCACCAAAGCATTCAACAAAAAGCCCGGTCCTTGCGACTGGGCTTTTTGCTTTGCGGTCTGCGGTACGGGTGCCGTGCGAGCAAGCCGACTCCGCATTGCCCGACCTGCCATCGTGACCCAAGATTCGAAGCGCCGGAGCCTCGCTATGTCCAAATCAAAACTCAACCCTGCCGATCTGGCTACGCCGCTCTCCGAAGAAGAGTTCGACGAACTCGATGAGTTTCTGGTTTCCGACGTAACGTCGGAAGAGACGCTGACGATCGAGGGGCTCGACGGGTATCTGACTGCGATGGCCATCGGACCGACTACCGTACCGCCCAGTTACTGGCTGCCGGGTGTCTGGGGGCCGAGCGAGAATGACGCTCCCGCATTCGAAACAATGGATCAGGCGCAACGCATTCTTGGGCTGATCTTGCGGAACATGAACGGCATCATCATCAGCCTGGAAGATGACCCCGATGAGTTCGAACCGGTGTTCGGCTTCAGCCGCGTTGACGACAGTGAACGCGAATACATCGACGGCGAAGCGTGGGCTTTCGGCTTCATGCAGGGCCTGTCCATGGTTCGGGCGGACTGGCAAGCGCTGTTCGATAGCGAGCAGGGTCGGGAATGGTTGAATCCGCTACACCTGATGGGCTCAGAGGAGCTAACACCGGAAGAGCAGCAGTTGATCGACACGCCAGAACAGTGTGAAGCCCTCACCAAACAGATTCCCGCCAGCGTCGCCGCGATCTATCGTTTCTGGCTTCCGCACCGCCAGGCTGTGCACGAGCGAAAGCTCGCCGCCACGATGCAGCGCACCGAACCCAAGGTGGGCCGCAACGACCCGTGTCCTTGCGGCAGCGGCAAGAAATTCAAGAAATGCTGCGGCGCTGCGGCTACGCTGCACTGAGAGCAATTTCCTTCAATACACCCCACCCCGCTGCCCGATACCGTTGAGCGTCGCAAATCCTGCGCAGTCACGTATCGAGGCATCAGATGACCGTCTTACTCTCCATGGCCGCCTTTGCGCTGGCCTCGTCGATTTCTCCTGGGCCGGTCAATGTCGTCGCGCTGAGCGCCGGCGCACAGCATGGGTTCGCCGCGAGCATGCGGCACGTGACCGGTGCGACTGTCGGGTTCACGCTGCTGTTGTTGCTCATCGGTCTGGGGCTGCACGAGCTGCTCGCGCATTTCCCCAATCTGATCGACATCGTCAAATGGGCCGGCGTCGGGTTCCTGCTTTACATGGCCTACAAACTCGCCGTCGATAACGGCAAGCTCGGCGCGGACAAGCCCACCCGCGGACCATCCTTCGCCTACGGCGCGGCGATGCAATGGCTCAATCCGAAGGCGTGGCTCGCGTCGCTAGCCGGCATGGGCGCCTACGCGGCCGATGGCGATGGCCGGCTCGTCTGGCAATTCACCGTCGTGTACTTCGTGCTTTGCTATCTGTCGATTGCCAGTTGGGCGTATGCCGGCACGTTCCTGCGTCGATACTTGCAGGAGCCGAAGCGCGTGAGGTTTTTCAATCGTGTGATGGCGGTTTTGCTCGCGGCTAGCGCGTTGTATCTGCTGATAGTGTGACGCGAAACACGCGTCCGCAATTCAACTGCGATACTGCCCCGGCGTTGCGGCGACCAGCCGCTTGAAAGTCCGCTGCAAATGCGCCTGATCGGCAAAGCCCGCATCGAGCGCGACGTCCGCTATCGCACAGCCGCGCCGGAGTTGCGCGCGGCTGTACTGAATGCGTCGGTTGATCAGATACGCGTGCGGCGTCATGCCGTAACGCTGTTTGAATGCGCGGATCAAATGCGAAGCGGAAAGCTCAGCCGCCTCGCAGACATCCTCCAGCTTCAGCGCACGGGTGCAATTTTCGGCGATGAATTCCGCGGCTCGCGCGAGTTGCCCGCTCGCATCGTGATCCGGCAAGGGCGCCGGATTCAACTTCTGCTGGACTTCCGAGAAGAACGTGAGCGCAGCGCTTTCCTTGCGCATGAGCGCGCTGTCGTCGTCGACGAGAATCGCGTAGAGACGGTTCAAACCGCCGAACAACGCCGGGTCGGTCGTCATGGTCTGCGAGAAAGCGCTAAACGCGTGGTTGTCGCTGAAACCCAGGTCGTGTTGCAGACCTGTGAGCCAATCAACGTCAACATGCAGCATCCGATACGACCAGCGCTCGTCGGCAACCGGGTTGCACGCGTGCACGTCGTCCGGATTCATCATCACGACCGCACCGGCGCCGATCCATTCACTCGCGTGACGATTCACGTACACGCTACGCCCGCCGGTGACGGCGCCGATCGAGAACGTCTCGTGCGAGTGTTTGGCATAGCAGACCTCACGGCCGTCTTCGATGGAACGCGCCTCGATGAACGGCAACGCGTCATCGCGCCAGAATTTCGGCGCCGCAGCCATCACCGCTGAATCATCCCGGTCATTCGTCCCGCTCATCGTGTGCTCCTCGGTCAGGCGCTTTATTCCATCGCAACTTCGTCGCCTGTGCACGTCGGCGCGAACCACATCGTAACGGTCCAAACCGCCACGGACCAGCGTCGAAAGCATCGCACCCGCAGGAACCCCCGACATTTCACGCTTGCCAATCTCAAAACACATAGTTATATTATGACTAGATCAACAAAGACTAGCCTGCAGCCACTTTAACTATGGTCCGCCACTCTCCGCTCGCCCTCGCTGTCCTCGCCATGCTGACTGAAACCCCGATGCATCCGTACCGGATGCAGCAACTTATCAAGGCACGCGGCAAAGACGAGGTCATCAACGTCGGTCAGCGCAATAGCCTGTATCAAACCATCGACCGCCTGGTGCGCGGCGACCTGATCGCCATCCGCGAGACGGAGCGCGACGGCGCGTTCCCCGAACGCACGGTCTATGAAATCACCGAAGCCGGCCGCGACACCGGCCGCCTGTGGCTGCGCGAACAGCTTGCGCAGCGCACCCGCGATTTCCCGGCCTTTCCGGCCGCGCTCTCGCTCCTGCCGCTGCTCTCGCCCGAAGACGTGTGCCGTCAGCTCGATACCCGCATCGGCGCGCTCGAGCGGGAATTGGCCCGGCTCGATGAAGCCACCGCACAAGCCACCCAGATGGAAGTGCCGCGGCTGTTCCTGCTCGAAGGCGAACTGGTGCGCGCGCAACTCGTTGTCGAGCTGGAGTGGGTTCGCAGCGTGGTGACCGATCTGAAAGCTGGCACGCTGACCTGGAGCCAGGAATGGATCGAAGAAATCGCTCAACGTTTCACGCTGCCAGCCGGCGAATACAAGTACCGGCTTGCCCAACCTGCCGCAAAGAAGGAGGCGAAGTCATGAGTCGTGAGCCCATGGAGGTGATCGTGATCGGTGCCGGTACGGGCGGCCTCTGTCTGGCGCACGGGTTGAAGCGCGCCGGCATCAACGTAAATGTCTACGAACGCGACCGCACACGTGCGGACGGTTTGCAGGGCTATCGCGTCGGCATCAATCCGCACGGGCTCGCGTCGCTGGCAGCGTGTCTTCCGCCCGAGCTCTATGCGACCTTTCTCGCGACCTGCGCGCGTACACCCGGCCGCTTCAACATCCTGACCGAGCGCATGACCGAATTGCTCACCGTGCCGCTTGAAGACGAATCGATGAGCGGCGGCAAATCGGTCAGCCGGATGACGCTCAGGCAAGTCCTGCTGACAGGTCTCGAAGCGCAAGTGCACTTCGACAAGACATTCACGTCGTACGAGCAGAACGACGACGGCAGCGTCACCGCGCATTTCGCGGACGGCACGCACGTGAGCGCCGATCTGCTGATCGGTGCGGACGGCGCGCGTTCGAAGGTGCGCCGCCAACTCCTGCCGCACGCGAAGCTTGAAAACACCGGCATCGTCAGCATCGGCGCGAAGGTGCCGATGGACGAAACATCACGCGCGCTGCTGCCGCCCAAGGTGCTCGACGGCATTACGCTGATCAACGCGCCGAAGGGCTATGGCGGCATCATCCATGTGATGGAATTTCCGTGGCGCGCGGACGGCGGCGGAATGAAGGAAGGCATCGGCAGCAACGACGCCGAGTTGCTCTCGGGCTGGCCCGGATTGCTCTACGACAACACGCGCGACTATCTGATGTGGGGTGTCTGGGGCGCACTGCACAACTTGCCGGCCGATCCCAAATCGCTCGGACCGGCCGCGTTACTCGCGCTCGCGACGCAGATCACCGATGGCTGGCATCCTAATCTGCGCGCCCTGATTCGCGCATCGGATCCTTCCACCACCTTCAGCGTCGACGTGCGCACGTCGGTTCCTGTCGATGCATGGCCGACCACCAACGTCACGGTCCTGGGTGACGCTGTGCATCTGATGACGCCGGGACGCGGCGTCGGTGCGAACACCGCGTTGCGCGATGCCGCACTACTCGCTGCGCGTCTAGCCGACGCACAACAGGGCAAGCTGTCGGGCTACGACGCCGTCGCGGGTTACGAGGAGGAGATGCGCCGCTACGGTTTTCATGCGGTCGCGGAATCGCGCAAGCAGTTCGACGCGCGCGGCGCGCTGCATCGGCCGGTGGTCGGAAGAATGGCGTTGAGCGCCATGCGCACGAGCTTGCGCGTAGTGAACAACGTGCCAATGCTCAAGCGCCGCATGATCGACGCCGAAAACGAATTTCGCGGCGCCGATCGTCACGCGGCACCCGCCGCGCACGGTCAACAATAC
Source organism: Paraburkholderia sp. GAS32 (assembly GCF_050434225.1). Classification (NCBI taxonomy): domain Bacteria; kingdom Pseudomonadati; phylum Pseudomonadota; class Betaproteobacteria; order Burkholderiales; family Burkholderiaceae; genus Paraburkholderia; species Paraburkholderia sp. GAS32. The sequence goes on from NZ_JBNPVS010000040.1 coordinate 83,656, forward strand.
GGCCAACAAGTTACTTCGGCGTGATGTCGATATTGCCGAGATACTTCGCCGCCAGCGTCTTCACGGTGCCATCGGCCTGAACCTTCGCGATCGCTGCGTTCAACTGATCACGTAACGCGGTGTCGCCCTTGCGAATCCCGTAGGCGATGCCGCTGCCGAGAATCTTGTCATCGCGCACCGGCTGCCCGACGAACGCGTAGTCCTTGCCGGTTGGCTTCGACAGAAATCCCGTCTGGCCGGCCGGCGCGAGAACGACCGTCGCATCGAGTCGGCCCGCCAGCAGATCCGTATAGACCTGGTTCTGATCCTGATACGGCACGACGGTGACACCCGCCGGTTCCCAATGCGCCTTCGCGAAGGTTTCCTGAATCGACGCCTGCAACACGCCGACACGTTTGCCCTTCAACGATTCCGGCGTCGGCAGCAAACCGCTGTCGCGCTTCGCGATCAGTTGTGTCGGCACGCGATACACGACCGTCGTGAAATCGATCGCCTGACGGCGTTGCTCGGTGGCGTTCATCGCTGAGTTGATCGCGTCGAACTTGCGGCCTTGCAGCGCGGGAATCAAGCCGTCGAACGAGGTTTCGACCCATTTGCATGTCATGTGCGCAGCGACGCACACGGCATTGCCGACGTCGATGTCCAGACCTTGCAACTCACCGTTCGGCCCTTTCGATTCGAACGGCGGATACTGCGCCTCGAGTCCGAAACGCAGCGTCGAGGTATCGGCGGCGATCGCGGCTGACGATGCAGCAATCGACGCGAATGCGCAGGCCAGCGCCAATAGAGGCTTGAGCAATTTCATAACGGGTCCCTTTTCCTTCGATATTGTTGTAACGCAGCATGGTGCGCGCTGATGCGTACGACGTGACCGCGCGACGATCATACTGCTGTCAAAAATGCTGCCGGTTCATGCGGCCGTTGATCTCATTGCGTTCTTCTGCGATCCGATCAGGTCTTCATGCGCTCGCCGTGACAGCCTCGCACAAGCGGTGAATCAGATTTCACACAAACGTCGTGCGCCTTCGATCAAGGTCGCGTCGTCCTTCGAGAAGCTCAGGCGGATCAAGCCGGAATCCGTGCCGTCGGTATAAAACGCCGACAGCGGAATCGTCGCGACACGTGCATCGCGAATCAGGCGCAGCACGAAGTCGCTATCGCTTTCCTCGGAGAAACCGCGGAAACGCGCGAGCATGAAGAAGCTGCCTTCGCTCGGCAGCAACTCGAAGCGCGACTCGCGCAGCGCATGGGCGAGCAGATCGCGCTTCTTCTGATAGAACGCGGACAGGCCTAGATAGCTCTCGCGATTGGCCAGCGCATCGACAAACGCGTACTGCATCGGTGTATCGGCAGAAAACACCATGAACTGATGGACTTTGCGGATCTCGTCCATGAGCGCGGCGGGGGCAAGGCAATAGCCGACGCGCCAACCGGTCACGTGATACGACTTGCCGAACGACGACACGATCACGCTACGTTCAGCGAGTTCAGAATCGCAGGCCATGCTTTGATGTTTAGCGCCGTCGAACACCACGTGTTCGTAGACTTCGTCGGCAAGAATCACGATGTCGGTGTTACGCGTCACGGCCTTCAGACGCGCAATGTCCGCCTCGCTAAACACGGTCGCGGTCGGGTTGTGCGGCGTGTTGATGATGATCATGCGCGTCTTCGGCGTGATCGCGGCGGCGACCTCGTCCCAGTCCACGCGGAAATCGGTGAGCGACAGTTTGATCGCGATCGGCGTTGCGCCTTGCAGGCGAACGATCGGGCCGTAACTATCGAATGACGGCTCGAAGTAAATCACTTCATCGCCCGGATGCACCAAGGCGCTGATCGTCGAATACAGGCCTTCGCTGGCGCTGGCGATCACCGTGGCTTCGCTCGACGGGTCGTAACGCACGCCGTACAGCGTCTCGACCTTGTCGGCGAGTGCTTCGCGCAGGGCGCCGATGCCGGCCATTGGCGCGTACTGGTTATGACCGGCGCGCATGGCTTGCGCGACACCGTCGATCAGCTTCGCGTCGGGCGCGAAATTCGGCGCACCTTGCGACAGGTTCAGCGCATCGTGTTGCGCGGCCAGTTGGCCGATCACGGTAAAAATCGTCGTGCCTACATCAGGCAGTTTCGAGCGGGCTTGCATGGCGCTCTGCATAAGGCTTTCTCCCTTTCTCCATCCGGCAGCGGATTCGCGGACTGCCCACAGCGCGGCGGTCCCATCCGGTTCGATGATTAGGCATCAGCCAAAGAACGGTCACAATCGAAACTTTGTCATGCGCGGCATGCGTTTACGTCATGGCTCGCGCAATGCCGTGCTGGGGCAGGCTAAGGCAATGAAATCGGGGGGTTAGCGGGGGAAATGCGGCCGCGCGGGGAGCGCCGAAAACCGCAGAGGTATGACGTAATGTGATGCGGGGCGGTGATGCGAAGTTGCGATTTGTTGCTATTTGCTACGACGGCGCGCAGTAGTGCTGCAGAACAACCCGGCTGCGACCGGGCGGTCGCAGCCGTCTAAAGCAAACTAATCGACGATCAGGCGTCGTCCATCATGCGGACTTTGACCTTCTTGCCCTTCACCTTGCCCCCGCTGAGCTTGCGCAGTGCCTCGCGCGCGACGCTGCGCTCCACGGCCACATAAGTCGACATTTCGGTCACATTAATCTTGCCGATCTGCGAACCAGCGAAACCTGCTTCACCGGTCAGCGCGCCGAGCACATCGCCCGGACGGATCTTTTCCTTGCGGCCGCCGAGAATCTGCAGCGTTTCCATCGGCGGCAGCAGCCGCTCGTTGCTCGCCGGCTTGAGATCGGCCAGCTTGTGCCACTCGACCTCACGCTTTTGCGCCTGTTCGAGACTGCCCACACGGCCCATCTCGTTCATGCTGGCGAGACTCAGCGCCCAGCCTTCCTGATCGGCACGACCCGTGCGGCCGATGCGGTGCACGTGCACTTCCGGGTCCGGCGTCACGTCGACGTTGATCACCGCTTCTAGCTCTGCGATGTCGAGACCGCGCGAGGCAACGTCGGTGGCAACCAGCACCGAGCAACTGCGGTTTGCGAACTGGATCAGCACCTGATCGCGTTCACGCTGATCGAGTTCGCCGTGCAGCGCGAGCGCATGAAAACCTTGCGCGCGCAGCACGTCGAGCAGATCACGGCACTGCTGCTTGGTATTGCAGAACGCCAGCGTGCTCACCGGACGATAGTGGTTCAGCAGCAGACCGACGGCATGCAGACGCTGGTCTTCGGTCACTTCATAGAAGCGCTGACGAATCTTGGTGTTGTCGTGCCGCTCGGCGAGCTTCACTTCCTTCGGATTACGCAGGAATTGCTGGCTGAGTTTGACGATGCCTTCGGGGTACGTCGCGGAAAACAGCAGCGTTTGCCGCTCTTTCGGGCATTGCTTCACGACGGTCGCGATATCGTCGAAGAAACCCATGTCGAGCATGCGGTCGGCTTCGTCGAGCACCAGCGTGTTGAGCGACTGCAACGGCAGGCTGCCGCGCTCGAGGTGATCCATGATCCGGCCCGGCGTACCGACGACGATGTGCGCACCGTGTTCGAGGCTGGCCGTTTGCGGACGCATCGGCGTGCCGCCGCACAGCGTCAGCACCTTGATGTTTTCTTCGGCGCGCGCAAGACGGCGGATTTCCTGCGTGACCTGGTCGGCGAGTTCGCGCGTCGGGCACAGCACCATCGCCTGCACGGCGAAGTTGCGCACGTCGAGGCGGTTGAGCAGCGCCAGCGAAAACGCTGCGGTCTTGCCGCTGCCGGTTTTCGCCTGGGCGATCAGATCGTTGCCGGCCAGCGCGATCGGCAGGCTCGCGGCCTGAATCGGCGTCATCTCGACATAGCCGAGCTGCGTCAGATTGGCGAGCGTGGCGGGCGGTAGCGGTAGCTGGCTAAACGGCGCGCCGGCTTGAGTGGGAGTGTTCATAGGGTGAGGGCTCGCTATCGACGGAAGAGGCTGAGGGCCAGGGACTATTCGGCCATGGGGCCGGTGGCGGGACGGCCTTCGATCTGCTCGTACAGCACCGAGCCATCTTCCCCGTCGAAACGTTCGACGTAATTACGCGCGCCGCACATCGGGCAACGGAACAGGAGTCCCTGCCCTTCATTCTTGATGACGACGTCCGACATTTCCCACTGCTCGCCGCAGGGCTGGTTTCTACAGGTAAACACGTTGATTCTCCAACTGGATTCGATTGTTTATTGGGTGGGCCGGATAAATGGCCCAGCCGGGAATGCTGTCACTGCCATGGCCGGCGGCGCCGGCAGCATGGGCAGAGCGCTTCAACCCAGATGCGTATGCCGCGCGCGCGTTGCGCTCACGTCCATTTCGGTGAGGCCCTGGACGATGCCGCAGTCTTCAACGGCCTGCTCGCCGTGGCATTGCTCGCGCAACGTGGTCAGTTGCGCTTTCAGTTGCTTCAATTCGTCGATACGCGTGTCGACGTGCGCAATGTGCTCGTCGATCAGGGTATTGATGCCGCCGCAGCCATCTGCCGGTGCGTCTGTTAGACGCAGCAACGCACGGATTTCGTCGTGGGTCATGTCGAGCGCGCGGCAGTTGCGGATGAAGCGCAGCCGCTCGACGTGTCGGGCCGAATAGCTGCGGTAATTGGCTTCGGTGCGCTCCGCTTCGGGCAACAGGCCCTCTTTTTCGTAGAAACGGATGGTTTCGGTCGTGCAATGGGCGATTTTCGCCAGTTCGCCAATTTTCATGGTCCCTCCGGAATACGGCCTTGACCTTGTAGTGGCTTCAAGGTGTTTACTAGACCACAAATCGAACCAGGAAGCCACCCATGCCTCACGCCAACCTTGCCGAAGCCGACCGTCCGGAACGGGCCAAAGCCTGTGCCCATGGGCATGAAGGGCATGTCCATGGCCATCCGGATGAAAACGCGGAGGGTCACGGTCATAGCGAAAGCTGCGGTCACGGCCACGAAGCGGGTGCTCGTGAAGATGCCCACGAGCACGGTGAAAGCTGCGGTCATGACCATCAAGCGCATGGCACTGACCACGCGCACGAACACGCTGACGGGCACGGTCACGCCCACAGCCACGCCGAGGCAGCCTGCTGCGGAACGGCGCACGCTGCAGCCGCGCCGGTCAAGCTCCCGCAATCGGAAGCCGTCGGCAGCGACCTGCGCACCGCAATTCGCATCATGCAGATGGACTGTCCGACCGAAGAAGCGCTGATCCGCAAGAAATTCAGCCGCATGCCGTCCGTGCGCAGCATGGACTTCAACTTGATGCAGCGCGTGCTAACCGTCGTCCACGCGCCGGACGCCCTCGAAACGATCCTCGCCGCGATCCGCTCGCTCGACTTCACGCCTGAACTGGCAGACGCGAACCCGGACGCGACCGCAGCCGCCTCTCCCGCGCCGTCGAAGCCGTGGTGGCCGCTGGCGCTCGCAGGCATTGCTGCGGTGGGCTCAGAGGCCGCCAGTTGGCTTGGCGCCCCCGTCTGGCTGGCAGCGGGTCTGGCGCTCCTCGCGATCGCCTCCTGCGGCCTCACGACGTACAAGAAGGGCTGGCTCGCGATCCGCAACGGCAACCTCAACATCAACGCGCTGATGAGCATTGCCGTAACCGGCGCGCTGATCCTGCAGCAGTGGCCGGAAGCGGCGATGGTGATGGTGCTCTTCACGATTGCCGAACTGATCGAAGCGAAGTCGCTCGACCGCGCCCGCAATGCTATCCAAGGCTTGATGCAGCTCACGCCCGAACAGGCGAGCGTGCAGCAAGCGGACGGCGGCTGGCGCCTCATGGACCTCAAGGTGATCGCGCTCGGCGCCGTGGTACGCGTGAAGCCAGGTGAGCGGATCGCGCTCGATGGCGAAATCGTCGCGGGCCGCTCGAGCGTCGATCAGGCGCCGATCACCGGCGAAAGCCTGCCCGTCGACAAGACCATGGGCGACGCGGTCTTCGCCGGCACGATCAACCAAGCCGGCTCGTTCGACTATCGCGTCACAGCCGGGGCCAGCCACACGACGCTCGCGCGCATCATCCACGCGGTCGAGGAAGCACAAGGCACCAAAGCGCCGACGCAGCGTTTCGTCGATCAGTTCGCGCGCGTCTACACGCCGATCGTGTTCGCCGCCGCACTCACCGTGGCGGTGCTGCCTCCGCTGCTGTTCGGCGGACAGTGGCACGAATGGGTCTACAAGGCGCTCGTGATGCTGGTGATCGCCTGTCCATGCGCGCTGGTGATCTCGACGCCGGTGACGATCGTCAGCGGCCTCGCTGCTGCCGCCCGCAAAGGCATCCTGATCAAAGGCGGCGCCTACCTCGAACAGGGCCGCAAGCTGAGCCGGCTCGCGCTCGACAAAACCGGCACGATCACGCACGGCAAGCCGGTGCAAACCGAGTTCGAGATGCTGGCCGACGTCGACGTCGTTCGTTGCAGGACGCTCGCGGCGAGCCTTGCGGGCCGCTCGGATCATCCGGTGTCGATGGCGATCGCGGCGGCGGCGAAAAACGACGGCATCGTTAGCGCCAGCACCACGGTCGATGCGTTCGAGGCACTGGCGGGTCGCGGCGTGCGCGGCGACATCGACGGCTTGCCGTATTGGCTCGGCAATCATCGGCTGGTCGAAGAACTCGGACGCTGCTCGGCATCGCTCGAAGCGCGGCTGGATACGCTCGAGGGACAAGGCAAAACCGTCGTGATGCTGGTGGATGCCGAACGCGTGCTCGCACTGTTCGCCGTCGCCGATACGGTGAAGGACACGAGCCGCGCCGCCATCGCCGAGTTGCAGCGCCTTGGCGTGCGGGCCGCCATGCTCACCGGCGACAACCCGCACACGGCCGCCGCGATCGCGCAGCAAGTCGGTATCGACGAAGCACGCGGCAATCAGTTGCCCGAAGACAAGCTGAACGCAGTGACGCAGTGGTCGCAGGAAGGCGCGACGGTGGGCATGGTCGGTGACGGCATCAACGACGCCCCCGCCCTGGCGCGCGCCGACATCGGCTTTGCGATGGGCGCGATGGGCACCGACACCGCGATCGAAACCGCCGACGTCGCCCTGATGGACGACGATCTGCGCAAAATTCCGCAGTTCATCCGCCTGTCGAAGGCGACGCATTCGGTGCTGGTGCAGAACATCACGCTGGCGCTGGGCATCAAGAGCGTCTTCCTCGTGCTGACGATGATGGGTCTGGGCACGATGTGGATGGCCGTATTCGCCGATGTGGGCGCAAGCCTGCTAGTGGTGGCGAATGGCTTGCGGCTGTTGCGCAGTTAAGTGTGCGGCAGCAGGCCCGATTCAATTGCTGGAAATGGGAGGTTGACATGGGATTCTGGGAAAAGATGTTGGGCGGGCATCGCGGCGGCGGTCACCACGGCGGTGGACATCGGAGTGGCGGACATGGCGACTGGGGGCGCGGAGACGGCTACGGCTCGCGGGACGATGGTAGTGGCGGCAGGCCGCCGCCCGCATCGACCTTGACGACCGGCATAACCTGTCCAGGTTGCCAAGCCGTCAACGCCACAAGCGCCCGCTTCTGTCAGCAATGCGGCGCGTCACTGGCGCCGGCCGCATGCAAAGGGTGCCAAGCCTTGCTGCCAGCCGGCGCACGTTTTTGCCAGCAATGCGGCGCGGCGGCGCAGCGCTAATGAGCGAACGAACGGCGACCCGTTACCTGATGAGCGCCAAGGGCGGCCTTTAACGTATCGGAAGGCCGCATGCCGAACAGCTTCCGGTAGTCGGTCGCAAACTGGCTCAAATGCCAGAAACCCCACGCCGCGGCGACATCCTGAACTGAACGCGATTCACGCGACGCGTTGCAAAGATCGCGCCGCGCGCCATTCAGACGGATCGTGCGCAGATACGTGGCGGGCGCCATACCCAGCACGTCCTGAAAGCAGTATTGCAGCGTGCGTCGGCTCACATGCAAGCGCTCGCACAACTCCGGCACGTTGATCGCGCGCTCGCGATTGGCCAGAACATACTCGCGCGCTTCCGACACGATCGACTGACGCCGCCCACGCGTGGGCATTTCAATCTGCCCATTGGCCGGTAACGCACCGACGTCGAACAACGACGCCAGCACCGACGCCTGCAAATTGTTGCGTGCGAACGAGGACAGCGGCGCGCCGTTCGCCGCCCCGTCGTCGAGAAGCTGGCGCAGCGATCCGCACAAGCGCTCCTTGCGAGCCGTACCGATCGACACGACTTCCGTGTTCGGCAGATGGTCGGCCAGACCGACCCGCTCCACTTCGGCCGCATAGCGGCGCAGCACTTCACCCTTCACCACCACACCGAAAATCTCGTAGCCCGCCGAAGTCAGTAATTCGAATTCGATCCCGCCCGGACGAAATGCGAGCGCATCGCCCGCGATCACCTGTGTGTCGATACGACCGGAACCCTCCGGGCAAGTCGGAATGCCGAACCAATAAGCGTCCTCCTGCACCTCGCAGGTCTGTCGCAGCGTGTGGCTGGTGGTTTCGACGAACACCTGCATGTGGTCGAGGCACAACTCCGTCAAACCGCCGACGAAGCGGCCCGCGGTCAGTTGGTCGTAGGTCTGGCTCCAGCCGTGGAGGTTGCGCGCCTGCTCGTCGGCGTCGTAGGCGACACAGGTCTGCACGCAAAAGCTCGGCTGCTGCGCGTGCGTCGGTGCTGTCAGGCTGTCGCTTCGGGGTTCAATCGTCATACCGGATCTACGAAATCGAAGTATTGAGGAGATCTGGAAGGCAATTCTCATGCCGAACGGATTCTCCGCTTACCTTGCTTTGATCGCGACAGCACATGCTCACGCCCTGTTCAATTCATGAACAGGGCTGCGCACACTGATCAGAAACGAGACGTTCATCGATTGACAAGGTGAACAGCTCTGCGCCCCATGCCTGCTGGCGTGCCTGCTGCGCGTGCACAGCTCACCAGCGCGGTGCATTGGCACAATTCTGGCTCTAGTCTGTCGCGGCCAGCGAAATATCGCGCCGAATATAGCCCATTCAAACATGTGAGGAGCACAAAGATGAATCACGCAGAGATGCAGTTTCTGACTACCGAATTTCCGTACAAAAAGCAGTATGGGAATTTTATCGGTGGCGAATGGGTGAAGCCGGTAGGCGGTGAGTACTTCGACAACGTGTCGCCGATCACCGGTGAGCCGTTCACGTCGATCCCGCGTTCACGCGAAGCCGATATCGAACTCGCCCTCGACGCCGCGCATCGTGCGAAGGCAGCATGGGGCAAGACGTCGACCACCGATCGCGCGAACATCCTGAACCGTATCGCCGACCGGATGGAAGCGAATCTGCAGCGCATTGCCGTGGCTGAAACGATCGACAACGGCAAGCCGCTACGCGAAACCATGGCTGCGGATATCCCGCTAGCCATCGATCATTTCCGCTATTTCGCCGGCGCCGTGCGCGCGCAGGAAGGCTCGCTCTCCCAGATCGACGACGACACCGTCGCGTATCACTTCCATGAGCCGCTCGGCGTGGTCGGCCAGATCATTCCGTGGAACTTCCCGATCCTGATGGCCGTGTGGAAGCTCGCGCCTGCGTTGGCCGCCGGCAATTGCGTCGTGCTGAAGCCGGCCGAGCAAACGCCTGCATCGATTCTCGTGCTGCTCGAACTGATCCACGATCTGCTGCCGCCGGGCGTGCTGAACGTGGTGAACGGGTTCGGCCTCGAAGCCGGCAAGCCGCTCGCGTCGAGCAAGCGCATCGCGAAGATCGCCTTCACGGGCGAGACGACGACCGGCCGCCTGATCATGCAGTACGCAAGCCAGAACATCATTCCGGTGACGCTCGAACTCGGCGGCAAGAGTCCGAACATTTTCTTCGCCGACGTGATGAACGAGGACGACAGCTACTTCGACAAGGCGCTCGAAGGCTTCACGATGTTCGCGCTGAATCAGGGCGAAGTGTGCACGTGTCCGTCGCGTGTGCTGATCGACGAAAAGATTTACGACCGCTTCATGGAGCGCGCGTTGAAGCGTGTGGCGGCGATCACGCAAGGCCATCCGCTCGACACGAAGACGATGATCGGCGCACAAGCCTCGCAGGAGCAGCTTGAAAAAATCCTCTCGTATGTCGATCTCGGCAAGCAGGAAGGTGCGGAATGTCTCATCGGCGGTGAGCGCAATACGCTCGGCGGCGAACTGAGCAAGGGCTACTATGTGAAGCCGACCGTGTTCCGCGGCCACAACAAGATGCGCATCTTCCAGGAAGAAATCTTCGGGCCGGTCGTTTCCGTGACGACCTTCAAGAACGAAGACGAAGCGCTCGAAATCGCCAACGATACGCTCTACGGTCTGGGCGCCGGTGTATGGACACGCGACGGTACGCGCGCCTATCGCTTCGGCCGCCAAATCCAGGCGGGCCGCGTGTGGACCAACTGCTATCACGCGTATCCGGCTCATGCTGCGTTCGGTGGCTACAAGCAATCGGGCATCGGCCGTGAAAATCACAAGATGATGCTCGATCACTATCAGCAGACCAAGAACCTGCTCGTCAGCTATAGCGATAAGCCGCTCGGTTTCTTCTGAGTGTAACGACCCTGTACGAGCGAGCCGCATTACGCGGCTCGCTCTTTTTCAACGAGGGCATGTGATGGCTGATGAGAAGGAAGTAGCCCGTGTGATCGCGACGCCTGCTGCGGTCGATTTGATCGACAAGCTATGCGCCGAACACGGGGCCGTGTTGTTTCACCAATCCGGTGGTTGCTGCGACGGCAGCGCGCCGATGATGTTCCCTCAGAGTGAGTTCATGGTCGGCTCGTCCGATGTGAAACTCGGCACGATTGCCGGCGTGCCGTTTTATATGAGCGAATCGCAGTTCGAATACTGGCAGCACACGCAACTGATCATCGATGTGGTGCCGGGGAATGGCGGGATGTTTTCTTTGGAGCGGCCGAGCGGGTTACGGTTTTTGACACGCTCGCGGCTCTTCGAGGATGAAGAGAACGCGTGGTTGGAGACGCATCCGGTGGAACGGGCGGATGCTTAGCGTCTCTATGTCGTGTCTAGTTTGAGTCGTCGCCGACTGCCGGTGTTGTCGGCGTACTCGCTAGCAGCGTGTCGCTATCATCTTTCAAACCAACGCCCGTTAGACCCAAGCGCTTTGCGTGCGTCAGTAGGTAGTGCAACTTGTGCGCGGCTGATTCGTAGTTAAGACCTTCGGGACGCACGTTGGAAATGCAGTTGCGTTGCGCATCGCTGCAGCCCACTTTCGGCGCGTAAGTCAAATAGATGCCGAGACTATCGGGCGAACTCAAACCTGGTCGTTCGCCGATCAGCATCACAACCAGTTTGGCATCGAGCAGTTCTCCGATTTCGTCACCGAGCGCGACGCGGGCCTGACGTGCGACTACTACCGGGCCGATCTTCCAATCCGTGAGTTTCGTGCAAACGGCTTGCAGCAGCGGAATCGATTGCTTCGATGCAGCGAATGCGGAGAGACCATCTGCGATGACGAAGACCACTTCGGGTGAATCCACCTTGAGTTGTCCAAGCGCTGCGCGGCTCTCATCGCTCAAGCGCCTGCCGAGATCCGGACGCCGCAAATAATGCGCGCGATCGGGCGCGGCACTATGCACATCCAGTGTGCTGAAACTTTGCGCGCGCAACTGTTCGTGCAGCACGTCCGTATCGAGCGGATGATGCACCGCGTCGCGCGCCTGCGCATGCGACAGGTTGAACGCCAGCAACGGTGCAGTCGGCAAACTGTTGCCCGCGCGGCCCAACGCGATGCGTGCGTTGGTGAACTGCCGCAATGCGTTCCATGGATTCTTTTCGAGGAAGTCGCTCATGCGATGCCCATCCAGTCATTCGCGCCTGCCAGCAGAGGTTGCTGTGACGATGCACTCAGCAAAGCGCCGCGAGAGTCAGTGATCTGCATGGACTCCAGCCATTCTTCGAATTCCGGTGCGCGGCGCAGACCAAGTACGTCGCGCACGTAAAGGGCATCGTGGAAGGACGTGCTTTGATAGTTGAGCATCACGTCGTCCGCACCCGGAATGCCCATGATGAAATTGATACCCGCCACGCCGAGTAGCGTGAGCAGGTTATCCATATCGTCCTGATCGGCTTCGGCGTGATTCGTGTAGCAGATGTCGCAACCCATCGGCACGCCGAGCAGCTTGCCGCAGAAGTGGTCTTCAAGGCCCGCGCGCGTGATCTGCTTGCCGTCGTACAGATACTCCGGTCCGATGAAGCCAACCACCGTGTTCACCAGAAACGGATTGAACTTGCGCGCGACTGCATAGGCGCGCACTTCGCATGTCTGCTGATCGACACCGAAATGGGCATCGGCCGACAAAGCGCTGCCCTGCCCGGTTTCGAAATACATCAGGTTATTGCCGACAGTGCCGCGATTCAGCGACAACCCCGCTTCATACGCTTCCTGCAACAGCGCAAGCGAAATACCGAAACCCGCGTTCGCTTTCTCAGTCCCGGCAATCGACTGAAACACGAGATCGACCGGCGCGCCTTTTTCGATCGCAGCGATGGTGTTAGTGACGTGGGTCAGCACGCACGATTGCGTGGGTACCTGATAGCGTTGGCGGAAGTCGTCGATCATCAGCAACAGCTTGGTGATCGCGGCAAGATTGTCGCTGGCCGGATTGATGCCGATCATCGCGTCGCCGCAGCCGTACATCAGGCCATCGAGCATCGATGCGGCGATACCTTTGACATCGTCGGTCGGATGATTCGGTTGCAGACGCACCGACATGTGACCGGGCAAGCCGATCGTATTGCGAAAGCGCGTAATCACCGGACGCTTGCGCGCCGCCGCGATCAGATCCTGATTGCGCATCAGCTTCGAAACGGCCGCAACCATCTCCGACGTGAGGCCGGCGGTGATACGCGTGAGCGCGTCCGCATCGGTCGTGCTGCTCAACAGCCAGTTGCGGAAATCGCCGACCGTCAGATGCGAGATCTCAGCGAACGCCTGCGGCGAGTGATCGTCGATCACCAGACGCGTGACCTCGTCGCTTTCGTACGGGATCAACGCTTCGTTGAGAAACGTGCGCAGCGGCACCTGCGCGAGCGCCATCTTGGCCGCGACACGCTCTTCTTCGCTCGCCGCCGCGACGCCCGCGAGCTGGTCGCCGGAACGCAGCGGACTGGCTTTCGCCATCAAGGTTTTCAGGTCGGCAAAGCGATACGTGCGGCTGCCGATTGTCTCGGTGTGACTCATCTTTACGACTCCATCGCCGCTGCTTGCGCAGCGGCTCGATCCGTCACTCTTCGAGCAAAGCGTCCGACGGCGCTGCTTCGCGTTGATGGCGTGTCAACAGGAAGTAGACGTAGCCGAGCGCGAGGAAGATCGCGAACACGATGGCCACCAGGAAATTGAAGTAGACCATCGTAGCCAGACAAATCACCGCCGCCACCAACGCGAACGCCGGAAAGAACGGAAATAGCGGCGCGCGGAACGGGCGTTCCATGTTCGGCTCCGAGCGACGCAGCTTGAACAGCGACAACATGCTGATGATATACATCACGATAGCGCCAAATACGGACATCGTCACGATGTTCGCCGTCAGCGTCTGGCCGCCGAACTGGATCAGCTCGTCGCTATAGATCGCGGCGATGCCGACCACACCACCCGCGATGATCGCGCGATGCGGCGTCTTGAAGCGCGGATGCACCTTGGAGAGCCACTCCGGCAGATAACCGGCGCGAGCCAGCGCGAAAATCTGCCGCGAGTAGCCAAGGATGATGCCGTGAAACGACGCGACGAGCCCGAACAGACCGAGCCACACCAGCATATGCATCCAGCCGCTATGTTCACCGACGATGAATTTCATGGCCTGCGGCAGCGGATCGTTGATGTTCGACAGCTTGGTCCAGTCACCGGCGGCGCCAGCGAACACCATCACGCCGATGGCGAGCACGACCAAGGTCAGAATGCCGGCGACGTAAGCAATCGGAATCGAACGCTTGGGATTCTTGGCTTCTTCAGCAGCCATCGCCACACCTTCAATCGCGAGGAAAAACCAGATCGCGAAGGGAATCGCCGCGAACATGCCGTGGAACGAGCCCATGCTGAAGGTGTCTGCACCGGACCAACCACCCTTCGTGAAATTCGACCACTGGAACCCCGGCGACACGACGCCCATGAACACCAGCAATTCGAAGATCGCGAGCAGTGTCACACACAGCTCGAAGGCTGCGGCGATCTGCACACCGACGATATTCAGTGCCATGAAGACGAGATACGCGCCCATTGCCGCATGTTTCGGTTCGAGACCCGGAAACTGCACGTGCAGATAGGCGCCGATCGCGAGTGCGATCGCCGGCGGTGCGAACACGAATTCGACTAACGTTGCCGCGCCCGCCAGATAACCGCCGGTCGGGCCGAAAGCGTGGCGCGCGTAGGCGAACGGGCCGCCCGCATGCGGAATCGACGTGGTGAGCTCGGTGAAACTGAAAATGAAGGTGGTGTACATCGCGGCAATAAAAACCGCCGTGATGACGAAGCCGAGCGTGCCGGCGCTTGCCCAGCCGTAGCTCCAGCCGAAATACTCGCCGGAAATGACCAGACCGACCGCGATCCCCCACAGTTGCCACGTGCCGAGCGTCTGCTTCAACTCGTGATGCGTGACTTTACCGACGTGCTGACTTTTGGACTCTGATTTCATCGGGTGCTCCTGATGTTTTCGCTTGCTCGACGCCGCAAGGCGTTGCGGTGCATGGGCGGACAGGCTTCAGCCGATGGTAGTTAGCCATTATTCGAGGTGTTATCGAAATTCGGCAAAGTTCGGGCGCGATTGTGTCAGTGGGCGCTTAATTCCGTTCACGGGTGCTTTGGCGAAGTTCGCAGGATTTGGTAAATGGGGACGTGGTACTTTGGTTTGCATCCCTTCGGCAATCTTCTCTTTGTTGGCCACTTAGTCATGAACCAATCGGACAATCGGGCGCGCTACGAAACGCGGCTGGGCCGCGTGCTGGACCATATTTACGATCATCTCGACGAACCGCCGGATATCGATCGTCTCGCGCAAATCGCCTGCATGTCGCCATATCACTGGCATCGCATCTTTCAGGCGATGTATGGCGAGACGGTGGCAACGACTGTGCGGCGTTTGCGGTTGCATCGCGCCGCGGGATATCTGGCGAATGGTTCGATGCCGATCGCTGAGATTGCCGAGCGCTCGGGCTATAGCAGTTTGCAGTCTTTCACTCGCACCTTCCGCGCGGTTTTTGGCATTCCGCCGGCGCAGTATCGCAAGCAGGGTACGCATAGCCGGTTTCGTCCGGCACTTTCAGGAGACGCTCAAATGACGATGCGTGAAGTGGTGATTCGTAACGTGGAGCCGATGGAGGTTTTGTCAGTGGATCACGTTGGGCCGTATATGCAGATCGGGAAGGCGTTCGATGGGCTGTTCGGCTGGTTGGCGAAACATAATTTGCTGGCACGGCAGATGCGCATGATCGGGATTTACTACGACGATCCTGGTGTTGTTGCGGAGAATGCGTTGCGGTCGAAGGCTGGGGTGTTGTTGCCGCATCCCGTGCAGGCTTCGGTGACGGTGAGTCCGCCGGTTTCAGTGGCGCATGTGAAGGGTGGGGAGTACGCGGTGTTGCGGCACAAGGGGCCGTATAGCGATATGCGGGCGGCTTATGAGTGGTTGTATGGGACGTGGCTTGTGCAGTCGGGGCGTGAGGCTGCGGATGCGCCGGTGTTTGAGGAGTATTTGAATAGCCCGAAGGAGACTGCGCCTGCTGAGTTGTTGACGGAGATTTGTTTGCCGTTGGTTTGAGGGGTTTGGTTCTGGTTTGGTTGTTGTGCTTGCGTTGTGCATGTTTACGCAGCGGGGTTTGGGGATGCCTCTTTGGTTTTTATAGTCTTTGTATATGTATACGTAGTAATAGTTAACAAGCACCCCACCTTGCTGTGGATAACTTGAATCTTCGTTTACGGATCAAGGGACTGCGGAATCGATAACCCTGCGGAGCGCGGGCGAACAGGACGAAGGAGCCAGGGAAAACTTTTGACTGACTTGGCGAGGTCGTTGGTTTATCAAAGTTTCGCCCACAACGTGTCAGGTGGCTTGTACAAAAGTTGTCCAGAGGGGGCTGTGGATAAGTGGGGCTGTTAGCGTAGCGCTCAATCCGCTAATTCGTACGACGTGCTGCGGCCCCCTGCTGCTGATTTTTTCAAGACCCCGAATGCGACCAGTTCGCCGATATCGCGCAATGCGGTATCAGGTGAACACTTTGCAATCGCTGCCCACTTGCTGCTGGTCAACTTGCCGTCAAAACCGTCAAGCAGACGACTCAGCAGTTTGACTTGTCGCTCGTTGAACGGCGTGCTCGCCCAGCACTGCCAGAAGCGCGCCTTAGACAGCACAACGTTCAGCGTGAGTTCGGCGTGATCGATTGCGCGATGCAATGCATCGAGGAACCATGCCAGCCACTCGGTGATATCGAGTGCACCCTTTTGCGTGTGCTCGAGAATGTCGTAGTAGTCTTTCCGCTCACGCTGGATCTGTGCCGACAAACTGTAGAAGCGCTCTGGGCTGCCGTCAGCGCGCGCCAGAAGCAGATCACCGATGGCCCGTGCAATGCGGCCGTTGCCATCGTCGAAAGGATGCAGCGTAACGAACCAGAGGTGAGCGAGCCCCGCCTTGAGCACCGGTTGGTCGGCTGTATCGGTATTCAGCCAGGCTAGAAACCGGTCCACCTCCATTTCCAGCCGTGCTGCGGGCGGCGCCTCGAAGTGGACTTTCTGACGCCCAATCGGGCCGGAAACAACTTGCATCGGCCCTTTGGAATCGTCGCGCCAGTTGGCAACGCTGATCCGGGACATACCGCTGAACCCGGTCGGAAAAAGCGCAGCGTTCCATCCAAACAGGCGCTCTTTCGACACCTCGGCCGAGCAATTCAGGGTGGCGTCGAGCACCATCTCTACGACGCCTTCAACGTGGCGGTCGACCGGCGCGAGCGCGCCAATATCGACGCCGAGCTTGCGTGCTATCGACGAGCGCACCGATGCAACATTGAGTTGTTCGCCCTCTATCTCGCTGGTTTTGACGACGTCTTCGGTAAGCGCGACAAGACTGGCCTCGCTGCGCAACGTCAGGCCCACATCGGCAAGACGCCCGAACAGTAGCCCTTGAGCTCGGGACACGTGCCACGGTTTCGCCAACCTATTGCTGTATGCCGACACTACCGAGCTTGGGTCGGCAGTCGTGCTAGCTGTTGCAACGGGAAGGTCGTGATCCCTGCCGGAGCGTACTTGCCAAGCTCGTTCCGATCCTTGTCGGTGAGGTCAGCGAATGTGACCTGGACCTCGATGTCTTCGTCAGTCGCCCCGAAGGAGCAGTCCTTCTCCGTCAGCGAACCTGGTTTGCCGTTAAAGTACCAGTCGAGCGCACGAAGCACAGTTGACTTGCCAGCACCGTTCGGCCCGATGAATGTCGTAACGGAATCGAAGGGGATCGTCACGTCTTTCAACGTGCGGAAGTTTTTTATGCGAACGGATAGGATCTTCATTGTGGGTTCGACCTTCTTATGTCTTTCGGCGACGACAGATTTCCCGACACCGACTTGGTACCCGAAAAGAGCAGTCTATCGGTGGATCATTCGCTAACGTCGAGCGC